>JAFYLS010000031.1 GCA_017550035.1 Clostridia bacterium | reverse complement strand
TGATGGGCGAAGGTCAGCGCTACGGCGATCTGCAGCTGGTCTTTGACGGCGAAGGCAACCCCCGCGATTACGAACTGAACATCGTGCCGCAGGCAGGCAAGGTAGAAACCATGCTGCACATTGTGGCCTGTCAGGAAGCGGAAGGCAATGCAGACCGCAGCCTCGTCCTGCCCCTGAAGACCCTGAAGATGCTTTCCGACCGCCACATTGCGGACTGCATGCTCTTTGAAACCGAAGAAGTGCTGGTGTTCTTCCGCCATGCGGAGGTGCTGCAGGGCAAACTGGCCGCACTGGCAGGTTATGTCACCACCGGCGGCATCGTGACCGAAAATGTGCTGCAGCATGTGGATATGCTGGATGCTGTGGAAGCATTGACGGCCGAACAGCTTGGTCAGGTGACGCTGGAAGTTCATGTGGAAAAGACGGAAAGTGGCTTTAAGGTATCCATGCTGCTGGGCTTTGAAAACGATAAGTGGGATGTGACGCATCTCATCGAAAGCTTCACCCTGTGCATGAATGTGGAAAAACTGGTCACCGAAGAAAACAAGGCGAATTTCACCGAACTGTACGCCGTTGTGCGGACGGATGAAAACGGCGAAGAAACGTTGGTGCCCGCAGTGCTCTGCATTGTGCCCGATGAACTGCCTGCCGACATGCAGGACGTGTGCGCAAGCTACACGGTGTCCATGCCTCAGCAGGAAGGCGACAGCATCACCGTCTCCCATGACGCGGCGGCTGAACTGGATGCTTACCGCAAGCATGTGCTGATGTGCGAAGGCGCCCTCAGCGGCGTGTACGAACTCCGCGCGACGCAGTAACATGACCCCAAAATGACGAAGGGAGCCTGTAAAAAAGGCTCCCTTTTTCGTGGAATAAAAGCGATAAGCAGTGTACAGGATGAAGGAATATCGGACAGCTATTTTGGCTAAGAACTGGCAAATTTTGTGATTTGCTCTATTGGTAAACCATCCGGACCGAAGGGAATCCACATGGACCAATACGATGGGGTCAAGGGGGGCTGCGTCCCCTTTGTAGGGGTGGAGGGGGCAACGCCCCTCCTAATACAGTGGGTCCAGGGTGCTCAGCACCCTGGCAGGGGGGTGGGGGACTGCGTCCCCCACAAAGTGATGCTTTTATTATGCAAAGAAACATGGTATCATGAAAGGGAAGGAGTGATGAACATGGACAGGCCTGCCAAGCAGAAAATGGCCATTCTCTATAGCGCTTATGAAACGCCCTTGCAGAAAAAGGCCGTGGCGCTGCTGACTGAATTTTTGATGGAATTCACCTATGAAATGCCTGTTTGCCTGCCGGTGGGCAGCGATGCGCATGCGTTCCGCACCGTGCGTGTGGGCACTGTGGATAGAGATCCGGACATGGCAGAATTGATGGATGCGCATGGCGAAATGCATCCCGAAGGCTTCAAGCTGCTGGTGAAGGACGGGCAGAGCTATATTCTGGGCGGCAGCGATCTGGGTGCGGTGTACGGCTGCGTGGATTACTATAACCGCTATCTCATCCATCGCTTCTATCCCCATGACGGCGATTATTTCTTCTTCCCCTTTGCCGGTTGGCACTGGGACGATTTTGCATACGAAAGCAAGCCTGCAATTCGCGATCGCGGCGTGTGGACCTGGGGTCATGTGATCTACGATTACCGGGGATTCATCGACCATATGGTGCTGATGAAGATGAACACCCTGATTTTGTGGAACGACGTGGCGCCCCTGAATTTGAAGGACGTGGTGGATTACGCCCATGACAATGGGGTGAAGGTGTTTTTCGGCTTTGCCTGGATGTGGGAAACCCGGTGCGCGGAAGCGGATATCCTCAACGCCGATAAGTACATCCCCGGCATTCTGGAAAAGTACGAAAAGGAATACCTGCCTCTGGGCGGCGACGGCATCTACTTCCAGAGCTTTACCGAATTGGAGACGGAAGACATCGGCGGCGTGCTGATCGCCGATGCGGTGACGAATTTTGTGAACAAGGCCTGCGCGGCGTTCTATGAAAAGTATCCGGATCTAACGATTCAGTTCGGTCTCCATGCCACCTCGGTGAAGAACCGTCTGGAATACATCCGCAAGGTAGACAAGCGCGTGCACATCCTCTGGGAAAACTGCGGCGCGTTCCCCTTTGATTACCTGCCCTCCTACGTGGAAGGATACAAAGAAACCTGCGATTTTGCCCAGGAGCTTGCGGTGCTCCGCGGTATGGACGACCGTTTCGGCGCCGTGACAAAGGGTCTTACCAAGCTGGACTGGAGCGAATTTGAACACATCCCCGGTCAGGTGGTGATGGGCGAGGGCAGCGCCCACTTCCATCATAACCGCATCGAACGCAAGAAACCCATCTGGCGGTATCTCCTGGCATACTGGCTGGTGAACGGCGATAAGGCAAAGCATATGCTGCAGAAGCTGTGCGATCTCAAGGGCGATCAGATGACCATCACCGCGCTGATCGAAGACGGTATGCTGGAAAAGCAGATCATGTTCCCGGCGGCGCTGTACGGGGAAATGCTGTGGGATCCCAATCAGGACCTGAAGGAACTGATGGCGGACGTGGCGCAGCGCAATTACGTGCATTTTGAATAAGGTTTTTCTGCATCAGGAGCCGGTATGATACCGGCTCTTTTCCATGAGCTGGGCGGTATGTATTGAAGTTTGAAAAGAATCCTGCTACAATAGGGAAGATCGCAAACAGAATCTGAAACCCGGAAGGTATGTATGAACGAATATCAATTGAGCGAACTGCTTTCGCATATCCGCGCTTTGGCGGCGAATCGGGAACGGGTGATCCTGGCCATCGAAGGCGGCAGTGCATCCGGCAAGAGCACGCTGGCTCAGCGCATTGCCGAACAGATAGACTGCAACGTGTTCCATATGGACGACTTTTTTCTGCAGCCCCATCAGCGCACGAAGGAACGCTTTTTGGAGCCCGGCGGCAATGTGGACCGGGAGCGGTTTCTTTCGGAAGTGCTGCTGCCGCTGAAAACCGGGAACGCTTTTTCCTACCGGGTGTTCGACTGCGGAAAGATGGCGCTGGGCGAATTTGTGCAGGTGACGCCGAAACAGGTGAACATCGTGGAGGGTGCGTACTGCATGCATCCGCTTTTGAGAGAACACTACGATTTTTCCGTGTTCATGAAAATCGATCCGGAGACGCAGTCCCATCGCATTCTCCTGCGCAACGGAGAAACGTGGCACAAACGTTTTATGAACGAATGGATCCCCATGGAACAGAAATACTTTGCCGAACTTCACGTGCCCGAAAGCTGCACGCTGGTTCTGGAAGGAGAGTAAATCCCCATGCCGCCCCTTTCTTTGCTCATCAAACCGGTATCCGGCGCCTGCAATATGTGCTGCGAATACTGCTTTTATCAGGATGTGATGCAGAACCGAAAAAAGCAGGTGCTGCCCCGCATGACCCAGGAAACGCTGGAAAACCTTGTCCGCCGCGCCTTTGTGTATGCGGAAGGGTCTGTTTCTTTTGCCTTTCAGGGCGGCGAACCCACTCTCATCGGGCTGAGCTATTTTGAACAGCTCATTCGCCTGCAGAAAAAGTACAACACCCGCCGCATTGCCGTCCATAACGCCGTGCAGACCAACGGGCTGGATCTTTCCGACGATATGCTGGATTTCTTCGCCCGGGAAAAGTTTCTGGTGGGCGTGTCGCTGGATGGGGATCGGGATACCCACGATCTGTTCCGCAAGGATGTTTCGGGGCAGCCCACCTATGAAAAGGTGCTTGCCAATATCCGCCGCATGCAGGAAAAGAATGTGGATTTCAACATCCTGTGCGTGGTCACAGAGGCCCTTTCCCGCAAGGGCCGGGAATGCATGGAGGCGCTGAAGGAATTTCCCTTCCTGCAGTTCATTCCCTGTCTGGACGATCTGGACGGCAGCAAAAACTCTGGTTCCCTCACCGAAAACGGCTATCTGAACTTCCTGTGCGATACCTTTGACGCCTATTATGCCGGGTTTCAGACGGGCGATCTGGTCAGCGTGCGGAACTTTGACAACTATATTTCCATGCTGCTGGGTGCGCCGCCGGAAAGCTGCGCCATGGCAGGAAGGTGCGGCAATTACTACCTCATCGAAAGCGACGGCAGCGTGTATCCCTGTGATTTTTACGTGCTGGACGAATGGAAGATGGGCAATATCAACGAGCAGAGCTTCATCCGTCTGGAAAAGAACGAAACGGGCAAGCGCTTCCGGGACCGCAGCATTCCCGTGCCGGAAAAGTGCCGCGGCTGCCGCTGGTACATGCTGTGCCGCAACGGCTGCTGCCGGGAGCGCAATGAAGACGGCGTGAACAAGTGGTGCCGTGTGTACAGCCGCTTCTTTGATTACAGTATCGAAAGGATGCAGCGTCTGGCTGCGCAGGTCAGCGAACCGTGAAGACGTTGATTTTTGTGGGATCACCCCGGAAAACGGGGGATACCCGGGCGCTGCTTCAGCGCGTAACGGCGCAGCTGGAGGGCGAAACTGTGCTGGTGGACGCCTACCGGGACGATATTCATCCCTGTATCGACTGCCGCCGCTGCAGGGAAATCAAGGGCTGCGTGTTCCATGATGACATGCAGCAGGTGTATGACCTTTTGCCGGAATGTGATAATGTGCTCATCGCCGCGCCGCTGTATTTTTCCGAGCTGCCGGGGCAGTTATTGAACGTATTCAGCCGGCTGCAGTGCCAGTATTCCGCCCGCCGGTTCAGAGGCGAAAAACAGGAGATCAAGCCTAAGCGCGGCGGCATCATTTTGGTGGGCGGCGGCAACGGCGGTCCGGAGAATGCGCTGCACACCTGCCGGGATATTTTCCGTTACTACATGAACGTGAAGGGATGCTTTCCGCCTGTCATGAGTTTGAATACGGATCATGTGCCTGCCTGCGAAGACGAAGCCGCCCTTGCCCAGTGCGATGAACTGGCGCAGTTTCTGAACGATACCAACCGATAAAGGAGATTACTTCTATGCTGTTTTTTGTGAACGACTACGGTCACGGCGCACATCCTCAGGTGCTGGAAGCCCTTTCCAATACCAACTTCATTCCCCAGCCCGGTTACGGCAGCGACAGCTTTACCGAAAATGCCAAGGCAAAGATCCGCGCGGCCTGCCAGTGCCCGGACGCCGAAATCTGCTTCCTGGCGGGCGGCACCCAGACCAATCAGATCGTTATCGACAGTCTTTTGAAGCCCTATGAAGGCGTGATCTCCTGCGTGACGGGCCATGTGAACGGCCATGAAGCGGGTGCTATCGAGCACAGCGGCCACAAGGTGCTGGCACTGCCCCATCATGAAGGCAAGCTCTGCCCCGAAGAAGTTCGCGCCTATGTGAAGAACTTCTATGAAGAAGAGGCCTTTGAACACATGGTGTTCCCCGGCATGGTGTATATTTCCCACCCCACGGAGTACGGCACCCTCTATTCCAAGCAGGAACTGACGGCGCTTTCCGAAGTATGCCGGGAATTGAAGCTGCCCCTGTATCTGGACGGCGCCCGTCTTGCTTACGGTCTCATGAGCGAACAGACGGACGTGACGCTGCAGGATATTGCACAGCTGACCGACGTGTTCTACATCGGCGGCACCAAGTGCGGCGCGCTGTGCGGCGAAGCGCTGGTGTTTACGAAAAAGAACATGCCCTGCCATTTCCTGGCCCGCATCAAGCAAAAGGGCGCGCTGCTGGCCAAGGGCCGTCTCACCGGCGTGCAGTTTGACGCCCTGTTCACCGACGGCCTGTACGAAGAAATCGGCCGTCACGCCATCCGCATGGCCAAGCTGCTGAAGGACGCCTTCATCGAAAAAGGCTATGCGTTCCATATGGATTCGCCCACCAACCAGCAGTTTGTGATTTTGAACGATGAACAGCTTAAGCATATCGGTCAGCATGCCATGTACAGCCGCTGGGAAAAGCTGCCCGACGGCCGCACCGTGGTGCGCTTTGCCACCTCCTGGGCCACCACCGAGGAAGATATTGCCGCACTGAAGGCCATTTTGTAAAAACAAGACACCGAAAACCATACACCGCCTTTTCGGGCGGTGTTTTTGTATGGAAAAAAGGAGGAAAAACGGATGGACAGACAGACTTTTGTATCTTTTGTGGAAAAGAACGCGAATCGTGTAACGCATTATGAAATGGGCATGGACGGGCAAAACGGCGGGTGCGACTGCATCGGCTTGATCATCGGCGCGCTGCGCATGGGCGACGTAAAATGGACAGGCACCCACGGCAGCAATTATGCCGCCCGATACGAAACGGAGGGGCTTCGCTCTGTTGTAAATGCGGAAAATCTTTGTGTGGGCGATGTGGTGTACAAGGCGAAAGAGAAGGGCGAAACGGGGTATCATCTTCCCGGGAAGTATGAAAGCCACCCGGATACCCGGGATTATTACCATGTGGGCGTGGTGACAAAGGTATCGCCGCTGGTCATTACCCACTGCTCCACCGGCGGCATTCATCGGGACGGCAATTTGGGCGCGTGGAAATATGCGGGCAGGCTCAAGCAGGTGGAAGACGGCATGTTTGAATCCTATACCGCCTGCGTGCACAGCGAAAACGGCGGGCCGGTGAATCTTCGGGAAAAGCCGGACAAGCAGTCTCGGAAAATCAAAGCCATTCCATCAGGTGCGCAGCTGACGGTGCTGGGTCATCCTGCATCCGGCTGGGCGAAGGTTAGCGTACAGGATGTGCCGGGATACATGATGCGCACCTTTCTCCGCCCGGAGGACACGGTCACGCTGCAGCTGCCCCGAAGTGCGGCGGAGCAATTGTATCAGGCGCTGAAAACTTTCCTGAGTGCTTGAGATTCATACATAAGTGTGATAAAATATAGGGGAAAATTTGTTTGCATTGTTTGGAAGGGAACGGGTACATGAAAGTAGGTTTGCTCTCACTGGGCTGCGCGAAAAATCAGGTGGACAGCGAGCATATGCTCTATATGCTGAAGGAAATGGGCCATACCTTGGTCAGTGATGACAAAGAGGCGGAAGTGCTCATCATCAACACCTGCGGGTTTATCGACAGTGCCAAGGAAGAAGCCATTGACGCCATTTTGTCTGCCGTGGAAATGAAGGAAACGGGCAAGTGCAAAAAGGTGATGGTGACCGGCTGTCTGGCGCAGCGCTATCAGGAAGCATTGCTTGAGGACATTCCCGAGATCGACGCGCTGATGGGCGTGGAGCACTATCAGGATTTCCCCAAGGCGTTTGAGGATATGCTGGCGGGCGAAGAAAAGCCCGTGCTTACCTCCCGCACCCAGTTCCCCTTTGAATGCGGCCGCGTGCTGACCACGCCCCCCTTTACCGCCTATGTGCGCATCGGCGAGGGCTGCGATAACCGCTGCCATTACTGCGCCATTCCCCTCATTCGCGGCAATTACCGCTCCCGCAGGGAAGAAAGCATTCTGGAAGAAATGAAGCTGCTGGCTTCTCAGGGTGTGCGCGAGCACATTTATATCGCGCAGGATACCACCCGCTACGGCCGCGATGAAGGAAGGAAAAACGGTCTTGCCCAATTGCTTAAAAAGGGCAGCGCCGTTCCCGGGGTGGATTGGCTCCGCGTTTTGTACCTGTATCCCGAAGACGTGACGGACGAACTGGTGGATGCCATGGCTGCTATTCCCAATTTCTGCCGTTATCTGGACGTACCGCTGCAGCACGCATCGCCTAAAATGCTGAAGGAAATGAACCGCCGCGGCGATATTCATAAACTGGAAAAGATCCTGCTCCGTGCCCGAAAACTGGGTTTTTGCCTGCGCACCACCTTTATTGTGGGTTATCCCGGCGAAACGGAAGAGGATTTTGAAGAACTGATGGACTTTACCCGCCGGATGGAATTTGACCGCATGGGCGCCTTTGCCTATTCCCCGGAAGAGGATACCGTGGGCGGCGAAAGGGAAGACCAGATCGACGATGAAGTGAAGCAGCAGCGTCTGGACCGGCTGATGACCTTGCAGGCGGAGATTTCTCTGCGCCGCAATCAGCAGCGCATTGGTGAAGAAGTGACGCTGCTCATCACCGAAGAGCGTAAAAACGGCTGCGTGTGCCGCTCTCCCTGGGAAGCGCCGGACGCGGACGGACTGATCTTTGTCCACGAAAAGGGCAAAAAGGGCGATATGCGCCGCGCCGTTATTACCGATGCGGACACCTACGACCTGACCGCCAAGTGGATCGACTGACCAAAGGAGTATGTAATCCATGAGTAACCCCAATCCTGCAATGCGCAGCAAAGGGATGAACCTGCCCAACAAGCTGACCATTCTGCGCATTCTGCTGATTCCTGTCTGTATTGTGCTGATTGCCCTGAAGTGGCATTTCCCGGCCGCCGTGGTGTTTGCTGTGGCTTCCATCACGGACTTCCTGGACGGCTATCTGGCCCGCCGGGATAATCTGGTCACCAATTTCGGCAAGTTTGCCGATCCCGTGGCGGATAAGCTGCTGGTACTGACCGCCATGGTCATGCTGACCAGTCAGGGTCTTTTGCCTGCCTGGGCGGTGTGCATCCTCATCATCCGCGAACTGTCGGTGGACGGCCTGCGCATGGTGGCAGCCGGCAAAAAGAACGTGGTGGCTGCCTCCATCTGGGGCAAACTGAAAACCACGCTGCAGATCATCTGCGTGCTGAGCGCTCTTTTGCATATGCCCGGCTGGCTGACCATGGTGATGACCGTGCTGATGACCATCGCTACTGTGTTCAGCGGCGCAGACTATTTCATCAAGCTGAAGGACGTATTCAAGGAAGACGTTGAATAATTCTTTGAATAATACTTTTTGATACATGTACTGATATTGCCTGACGGCAGAGGAGGAACCCGATTATGGCCAGAAAAGCGGCTGAAAAGAAAGTAACCGCCCCCGAAGTGGACGTGAAGAGCGAAAAGGCCCGTGCGCTGGAACAAACCCTGAGCGCGCTGGAAAAGGAATTTGGCAAGGGCACCGTAATGAAGCTGGGCGAAAAGACTGCCATGCAGGTGGAAACGGTTTCTTCCGGCTGTCTGGAACTGGACATTGCCCTGGGCGTGGGCGGTCTGCCCCGCGGCCGTATCATTGAAATGTACGGCCCCGAATCTTCCGGTAAAACCACCTTCGCGCTTCATGCCGTGGCAGAAGTGCAGAAGGCCGGCGGTATTGCCGCGTTTATTGACGCAGAACATGCCTTGGACCCCAAGTATGCGGCTGCGCTGGGCGTCAAGATCGACGAACTGTATGTGTCCCAGCCCAACTCCGGTGAAGACGCTTTGGAGATCGCCGAATCTCTGGTGCGCAGCGGCGCTGTGGACATCGTGGTCATCGACTCCGTGGCCGCGCTGGTGCCCCGTGCCGAAATTGACGGCGAAATGGGCGACAGCTTTGTGGGTCTGCAGGCCCGCATGATGAGCCAGGCCATGCGCAAGCTGACCGGCGTGGTGGCCAAGACCAACGCCATCGCGCTGTTCATCAACCAGATCCGCGAAAAGGTGGGCGTCATTTACGGCAACCCCGAAACCACCACCGGCGGCCGTGCGCTGAAGTTCTACGCTTCCGTGCGTCTGGAGATTCGCCGCGGCGAACAGCTCAAGTCCGGCAGCGAAGTCATCGGCAACCGCACCAAGGTGAAGGTGGTCAAGAACAAGGTGGCCCCGCCCTTCCGCTCCTGCGAGTGCGACCTGCTCTACGGCAAGGGCATTTCCCACGCCGGCTCCATTCTGGATTTGGCCGTGGAAGACAACATCATCATGAAGAGCGGCGCCTGGTTCAGTTATCAGGATGCCCGCATTGGTCAGGGCCGCGATAACGCCCGCAAGTTCCTGGAAGATAACCCCGATATCGCCAACGAGATCGAGGAAAAGATCCGTCAGAAGGCGCTGAGCGGCGCTGCTCCTGTGACGGACGATCTGGATGCGGACAACATTCCCGAAATGCCCGATGATCTGGATGACGAAGATTGATCTCGCGCAAAATCTGCGATTTTGACGCGACATACTGCAGATTTTACTGTGTCCTTCGGACACGGCCGTAAAATCTGAGCGGATTGAAAATTGTCTCTGGCGGGCAAGCTCGCCGCCGCCAATTTTCCTTCCCACAATTCGACATAGTCGTTTGAAAACTGAAGTTTTCAAACTCGTTGTCTCATTGGACTTATGCCTGCCTGTATCCGCCACTGGCGGCGGCAGGCTCCAGTCCCCACGGCGTACACGCCGCCGCTGCGGATTGCAGTTTGGGTGAAGGCTCTTTCTGCTGCAATCCATCCATGAATGAGAAGAAGGAAGGAGCATTGCTCCTTCCTTTTTTATTACTTTCTGTAATTGGAGATAGGCATGCACATCACATCCTTACGGCTGCACGATTTTCGCAGCTACAAGCAGGTGGTATTGCGGCCGCCCAAGGGGGTCACCGTGCTGGTGGGTCAAAACGGCGCGGGCAAGACCAATCTGCTGGAGGCGGTTCATTTGTGCTGCCTTGGCAAGAGCCACCGTACCTCTTTTGATAAGGATATGATTCGTTCAGGCTGCGAAACGGCTGCCGTGCAGGTGAATGTGCAGCGCCGGGACGGCGAACATCAGGTGGGCGTGCGCCTGTATGAAAACCAGCGCCGCAGGAAGCTTTTGTACCTCAACGGCAAAACGGCGTCCCGCATGGGCGAGCTGATGGGTCATGCCACCTGCGTGATCTTTTCTCCGGAAGATT
>JAFYLS010000030.1 GCA_017550035.1 Clostridia bacterium | reverse complement strand
GTAACATGACATCTCTCCAATCGTGACCGAATGATATTATACGCTGAAGAAAAGGCTTTGTCAACCTTTTTTTCTCAAAATACAGCAATGAAATGCGGTTTTTCATCACCCGGACACAAGATATAGTTTATTCCTCCATATTGCCCAGTTCGCGCAGGAGTTTCTCCACTTCTTCAAGCGTGGGAGCCACATTGATAGCAGTGCGTACCTTTCTGGCGCCTCGCCGGGAAGCAATATACCAACCGAAATGCTTGCGCATTTCCACCACGCCGTACAAACTTCCCTTCCACTGCTCCATGCCCCGTGCATGGCGCATGGCCGTTTCCACCACTTCGTCAAAGGAGGGACGCGTATACGCTTCTCCCCGCATCATGGCTTTGATTTCATCAAACAACCAAGGGTTGCCAAGCGCCCCACGGGCAATGGCAATGCCGTCCGCACCCGTTACGCGCAGGATTTCCCTTGCGCTTTGGGCATCCACCACGTCGCCGTTTGCGATCACGCGGATGTTTACGGCCTGCTTGACCTGAGCAATCTTTTCCCAGTCGGCATGGCCGCTGTACTGCTGCTTTCTGGTTCTGCCGTGCACTGTTACGGCGCAGGCGCCGGCCTGCTCGGCCATTTTGGCAAACTCCACCGCGTTGATGCTTTCTTCGTCCCAGCCAAGACGCATTTTTACCGTGACCGGCAAAAGCGTAGCGTGGCACACATGGCGGATGATCTCTTCCGCAATTTCAGGCGTCTTCATCAGTGCGCTGCCCGAACCGCCGCCCGTCACCTTGGGCGCGGGACAGCCCATGTTGATATCGATGCCGGAATACAGCCCCATATCCGTCAGCTTTTTCGCCGCTTCCCCCATAATTTGGGGCTCATGCCCAAAAATCTGGGCGACCAGGGGACCTTCATCCTTTTCCACGTCCAGCAGTTCCTGATAGACTCTGGAGTTCTTGGGCGCCGTCATCAAACCCGGAGCGCTGATCATTTCCGTTGTCACCACATCGCAGCCGTGACAGAGACACAGATTGCGGAACAGCTTATCCGTAATGCCCGCCATAGGTGCAAGGTAAAGAGGCACCTGTTTTACTTCACTCATTGATAACTTCCGTAACCGTCATATTTTTGATGATCCACCGTCCGTTTTCCCGGGACAGAAGCACGCTGTATTCGGCGCTCGGCCAGCGGGGCGGTGAAGAGGCAAGTCCCAGTTGGGTAACAGTATCTCTTTCCGAGGACTTCACCTTGCCGTCGATCCGCGGAATGCTTTCCCGCATGGTAGCGCGAGCCGTGTCTTCCCAGGGCCAGCACCAGACAAAGTCCATTTGCAGACGATGGTCAATACCTGTGATATTGTAATAATTCAGATACACGGATTCGCCGTTTCGTGCCTGGGCAAGCAGCGGATCGCGGGCAATATAGGCAGTGGCAAAATAATTGCCAAGCTCGTTTTCTTTTTCCCCCATCATGACAACCTGAGCACGGCGGGCCATGCCGTCCTTGAGGATGATCTGGATGTTGGCGGCATTCATGGCAAAATAGAAAGCCGTGGTCATCAGCCCCAGAATGCAGCAGATAATGAGCAGTCTAAAGGCGATATACCACACAAAGCGGCGTACGTACTTCAATTCCAAATCCTCCTTTCGACGGGATGCACGGTTTATTATAGCAATTTTCACCCCGACATTCAATAATAACGATGGGAAAAACGAAAATCTTCCGCAAAGAAAAAGCGGCGCATTGCTGCGCCGCATACAGACCGTGAAATTTTACTTTTCGGAGGTCAGGGTGGTGCCCATATCGTCCCCGTCCAGCACCTTGAGGATGTTGTCGGGTTCGTCCAGCATGAACACACGCACCACAGGCACCTTGTTGTCCGCGCACAGAGCGAAAGCCGCAGTATCCATCACGCGCAGGCGCATTTCCTGGGCCTTTTCGTAGGACAGTTCGCGAATCAGCTTGGCGTCGGGGTTCTTCTTGGGGTCGCTGTCGTACACACCGTCAATGTTCTTGGCCAGCAGAATCGCATCCGCTTCCACTTCCACAGCACGCAGCACCACGGCAGTATCGGTGGAGAAGAAGGGGTTGCCGGAGCCGCCCGCAAAGAGCATGATGGTGCCCTTTTCCATCTTCTTTACAGCCTTATGGGCGTTGTACACTTCGCACACGCGGGGCATTTCGATGGCAGACATCACCTGGGCCTTGCCGCCCTGACGGCGGATGGCATCCTGCATACACAGGCAGTTGATGACGGTGCCCAGCATACCCATCTGGTCAGCGGTCACAGCGTTCATATCCTTGCCCTGACGGCCGCGCCAGATGTTGCCGGCGCCGATGACCACGCCCAGCTGCACGCCCTTATCGGCCACCTTGCACAGGGTCTTGGCCACTTTATCGATCATGTCATGATCAAACAGTTTTCCGTTTTCGCCCAGCATTTCACCGCTGAGCTTGAGCAGTACGCGTTCGTATTTCATTGCCTTCTCCTCCTGAAACTGTTGACTGGCTAAAAAAATAGGCGGCTTTTTGGGCCGCCTATGAGGCTTGCATTACTTCTTGGTCATTTCGGCGATTTCGGCAGCCAGGTTGGATTCCTTCTTTTCGATGCCTTCACCGCATTCGTAACGCACGAAGCGACGGATGGAGATCTTTTCGCCGGAAGCCAGGGTGGCTTCGTTCACCAGAGTAGAGATGGTGATGTCGGGGTTCTTCACGAAAGCCTGTTCCATCAGCACGTTTTCCTTGTAGTACTTTTCAACGCGGCCTTCGACCATCTTGTCAACGATCTTTTCGGGCTTGCCTTCGTTCAGAGCCTGAGCGCGCAGCACGGAACGTTCATGTTCCAGCACGTCGGCGGGCACTTCTTCCTTGGTGACGCAGATGGGGTTGGTGGCAGCAATCTGCAGAGCCACATCGCGGCACAGAGAGAGGAAGGTTTCGGTCTTGGCAACGAAGTCGGTTTCGCAGTTGACTTCGACCAGAACGCCGATTTTGCCGCCCATGTGGATGTAGCTGTGCACAGCGCCTTCGGCGGCCACACGGCCGGCCTTCTTGGCAGCAGCGGACAGGCCCTTTTCGCGCAGATAGTCGATCGCCTTGTCCATATCACCGTCGCAGGCAACCAGAGCCTTCTTGCAATCCATCATGCCGGCCTGGGTGCGTTCGCGCAGTTCCTTAACCATTGCGGAAGTGATTTCCATGGTAAATTCCTCCTATTTATGATGATCAGTAGAATCTATCGGAATTATTCGGCAGCTTCCACAGCTTCGGTGGCAGTTTCTTCGCTCTGCTCGCCCTGACGGCCTTCCAGCACAGCGTCAGCCATCTTGCCGGCGATCAGCTTGACAGCGCGGATAGCGTCGTCGTTGCCGGGGATGACGTAGTCAACTTCGTCGGGATCGCAGTTGGTGTCCACGATAGCCACGATCGGAATACCCAGGGTGCGGGCTTCAGCCACAGCGATGTGTTCCTTGCGGGGGTCCACAACGAACAGAGCGCCGGGCAGTTTCTTCATTTCGCGGATGCCGCCCAGGTTGTTTTCCAGCTTTTCGCGTTCATGCTGCAGCTGAATAACTTCCTTCTTGGGCAGAACTTCGAACTGGCCAGCCTGTTCCATCTTGTCGATTTCGTTCAGACGTTCCACGCGGGAGCGAATGGTGCGGAAGTTGGTCAGCATACCGCCCAGCCAGCGGTTGTTCACATAGAACATGTTGCAGCGCACGGCCTCGGACTGAATGCTTTCCTGAGCCTGCTTCTTGGTGCCAACGAACAGCACGGTCTTGCCTTCCATCGCCAGGTTGCGGATGAACATGTAGGCTTCGTCAACCTTGCGGACGGTCTTCTGCAGGTCGATGATGTAGATGCCGTTGCGTTCGGTGAAGATGTAGGGGGCCATTTTGGGGTTCCAGCGACGGGTCTGATGACCGAAGTGGACGCCTGCTTCCAGCAGGTGCTTCATAGAGATGACAGCCATGGTTTTTTCCTCCTTGTTTTTCCACCGCGTTCCTCTTTCGTGCAAGCCACCGCGTTTGCGGCACAAGCGGCACATGGGTACGCGTGCGTGATCCGTAAAATTATAGCACACAGCCGTCTGTATTGCAAGAGCCTTCCGGATTCTTTTTGGCCTATTTTGTTACAAACTTTTGAATTCAAGAAAGAGGAGCATAAAAATGCCCCTCTTTCTGCCTGTTCTCCGCTTTTTCTATTCTTTTTATCATATTCTCGGTTTGATCCCATTTGTTCCCCACAAGAAGGCATACTGCATCATTTTACAGTAACGCGAATCACCGGACGCACTGCTCTTTCCGTATGGTTGACCCTGCCGCCGTTGAAACTGAGATAGCCCGCAGAGCCTACTTCACAGGCCTGTGCAGGGTTACCGCCCGAGTCGCGCAGCCACCACCAGCATCTGGTGGAATCTTCAATTTCCAGCCACGCCCCTTTGCTGATGGCATACTTGCTGGCACAGGCGTACAACTGACCATAGAAGGTCTCCACGCAGTCGTAAATATCGTTATAACGCATTACTTCTTCCAGGCTCAGCATATATACCTTGTCCTGCGTATTGTTTCCGCTGTCCGTGCCATGAACAGGATTGGGTTTGTTCACAACTTCCGTTGTCACGATCATACACTGCTCATCAGCATGAAAAGCAGTATGGAAGAAATCCTCATTGAGGAACCTGCGCACATCGGAATGTTCCCACGTAATATCCGTATGCTCGTTGTGGAAAGGTACCACATCCAGACAATACAGACTGACCAGCATCAGTTCATTGCCGTTCTTTTCCTGCACCAGCCAATAAATATCTTCCGCACCGTTGGAAAGATCATTATCCTGCTCATACCGGCCCAGTTTCACCAATTGTCCAACCTGTGCGTTGGATAGGTCGGCATGCTCATACTTCTCTTCTTCAGGCTTGTTCATTTCAGCCAGATATTCTTCCTGTGTCATAATTGTATACGGATGGCTTCTGTCCATCAACGGAATGTATTCAGCCCGGATCACCATATCAATGCTGTTGGGGCCGTCAATCATACCGCCAACTACCACGCCCATCAGTTCGCCATAGGCATTGAAAACCGGACCGCCGCTGTTGCCGCCAATGGAGTGAAAGTTGGAAAGGATATAGTTGACATTATTATCGAAATAATTGCTTTTCATCACAATGCCGTCGGAAATACAGGGATAGATGCCCATAGGTCCGCCAATCGTATAAAGCGGCTCGCCTTCGCTGATGCCGTGGGTATTCACTTTGACAGGCGTTCCCGAACACGCAGCCTGCAGCAATGCAAGGTCCGGGTTTTCAGACTTGGCCAGCACTTTGGTCACGTCATATTCGCTGCCGTCACAGGTGGTCACCTTCAGCCATTTCGCATCCTTGATCACATGATTGTTGGTAGCGATCACGTTTTCTTCAACAAAAAAGCCCGTGCCGCCGCCATTGGAAGTATCGATTTTGACGACCCGTTCAACAAAGTCGGAAAAGATCTCCTGCGCGGTATAGGGGCCTTCTCCCGCAGTTTCAGCCGTCCCCGACGCCAGTACAAGGCAAAGGAAAAGAAGAATCGCTCCCATTCTCCTGAACATGTTTATTCTCCTTCTTCGGCATGCATAAACGCATCTATTTTTCATTCATTATAGCTGCCGGGGGTATTTCATGTCAACTTGTAAAGCCCTGAACAAAAACGCGGCCTGCCCAATGGTAAAGCCGCGCACAAGCATGTATGATCAATACCCCAGAGACTGCAGATATTCTTCCAGACACATACCGCTCTGCTGCATCTTCTTGCTGTGTTCCAGGCCCACATAGCGCACATGCCACTCTTCCCCAAGGAAGCCGGTAATATCCTGCTTGTCATCTGTATAGCGCATGATAAAGCCGTAATCCCAGCAGTAAGTTGCCAGCCACGCATACTGCGCCGTATCGGAAAAGAATTCGCCGGGCACCGTCAAATCAAAGGCAAGACCGGTATGATGCTCGCTCTGCCCGGGATCCGCCACCGTCTGGCGGGTAGCAGAAACAGCATTGCTTCTGGTAAATCCGTCTTCCATGAAGTTACTGACGTAATTGTCAAAAATATCCTTCTGATCCTCATATGTGCGGTAGCCTTCGCTGATCTGCCAGGGATAAATGCCCTGACTTGTGGCATCCTGCACCATTTTGATCAGCGCATTCACCGCTTCTTCCACGGCCATCAAGTTCCTGATCTTATACAGGAACAGCCCTTCCGGCGCCACATCCTGTATACGAACAAGGTTGCGGGGATAGAATCCTTCCGGAATAGGGTTTTCCCGGTTGACCAGCATGGGAATATTGCCGGCCAAAGTATCGGTAGCAGGCGGCGTAGGCGTAATCTCGATCCGGTGCACCTGCCCCGAATGCAGCATATCCCAGGTCATCTGCCCCACAATACCGTCTGCCGTGAGACTGTGCTGCTGCTGGAACAGCTTCACCGCATCCCGGGTACCGGAACCGAACTGACCGTCCACCACGCCGGTATAGAAGCCCAGGTTCAGCAAAATTTCCTGCAGTTCACTCACCATAGCCCCCGCGCTGCCGGACGCCATATACAATGCCGTAGGCGCAGGCGTGTTGGTCACAAGGGCGGGATCCCGCGTTACCTTGATAGCATGCACCGTTGCGGTAGGCACGGGCGTGATGCGGGATTCCGCATCATATTCAGACCATGTATTCAGCGCACGCATGCCAAAAAGCAGCGCCGCGGCAATCAACAGCGCACACAAAGCCAGAAACATAATCGGCGCCCAGTTCAGCCGCCTGTTCTTTTGCATAAAAAACCTCCCCGGAATTAGATCCGGGGATATTATAGCGGTTTTGATCAAACATTGTCAACTTCTGCCCGGAGCCAGGCAAGCGCTTCATCCCGGCTGTCAAACCCCACGCCTTCAAACAGCGCCTGCTGGGTTTCCTGAGAAAAATCCATCATATTGTATTCCGTTCCCTCCTCATAGGCCATGCCGTCGCCGTACACATTTTTGAACAGCGCCACCTGGCCCGCTTCATCCGGCATCAGCACCACATGCATAGGGCAATAAATCTTTTCATCCCGGCTCATGGTCACCTGCGCGGCAGAAAAGGTATCCAAGCGCCAGTTTTCGTAATGCCCTGCCACGGTATCAAAATTCTCCCCCACCAACTCTCCCGGCAGCATCACGCGGCGGGTCACCTGATGGCCGCAGGGAATAAAACGGTAAGTCTGCACCATGGTGCAGTATTCTTCCGTACGCACCTGTTCACCGTTCACCGCCAGTTCATCCACCGTTTCTCCGCGTGCAGCATTGGTATCCCGGTCGCCCGTTCCGCCGATGATGATCATCACCATCACAAGCCCAATGACTCCAAGGGGCATCACCCATATCCAGGGCCGCAGAATCCGCTTCATATTCCGGCGGTTTTCATTTTTGTTTTCTTCCATAGAATACAATCCTCCCGTACAAATCTTGGTTCCTGATTAGCATGTCCCGCTTGCAGCGGAAACATGCCTGTGCTACAATTCTTTTGTCCGAAAAATTCCAGGAGGCTTTTCCATGAAAAAGGCAATCATGTTCGATCTGGATGGCACGCTCATCAATTCTCTTCCGGATATTGCCGCTGCCATGAACCGGAGTCTTGAAAAAAACAGCCTTCCCACATTTGACGAAGCGGCCTACCGTTATATGGTAGGCGACGGCGTCATCAATCTAAGCCTGCGTGTTACCAAAGAGCATCCCGAAAAGCAGCAGGCTGTACTTGCTGCCTATATGGAAGATTATGCCCGGAACTGCGCCGTCCGCACACACCCTTACGGCGGCATCCGGGAAATGCTTTGTGCGCTGCAGGAAAATGGGTGGATGATTTTCGTTTTTTCCAACAAGGATCAGCAAGATGTGGAAAAGGTTTGTTCCTTTTATTTCCCCGGCTTTCCCTTTACCGCTGTAGGCGGACGCAGGGAAGATATTCCCGTCAAACCCGCTCCCGACGGCGCACTGCTCATGCTGAACAAGTTTGCCCTTTCACCCGATAACTGCTGGTATGTGGGCGATACCAACACCGACATGCGCTGCGGAAACAACGCCGGCATGGAGACCATCGGCGTCCTGTGGGGATTCCGGGAAAAAGAAGAACTGGTGGAAACTGGCGCCAAATATCTGGCAGACAAACCAGCAGACATTCTCACAATTCTGGAAAACCACTAACACATCAGAATAGCAACACATCGTGCACAAACGTAAAATCCGCAGGTAAATCAGCAATTCCACGCATATTCTACCAATGGGGGATGTGTTTTCTTCATCCGATGGGATATATTTTTGCCACAAACAATAAATGGAGGCAAATCAAATGAATCAACAAATAACGGGAAAGTTTATATCACACAAAAGAAAAGAGAAAAACTTGACCCAGGAGCAGTTGGCAGAAAAGCTTGGCGTATCCAATAAAACCGTTTCAAAATGGGAAACAGGCAAATGTATGCCCGATTACGCGGTTGTAAAACCCTTATGCGAAGAATTGGGAATCACCGTTGCAGAGCTGATGGATGGAAAAAATGCCGATGAAAGAAGCGTTCGCGCATATGATGACGAGCAAATCATGGATTTGCTGAAAAGGACGCAGGATTTGGAAAAACAAAAGAACCTGCTTTTCGGAATGCTGCTTATTGTAATGGGAATTGCATTGCAGTCGCTTTCGCACACGCTCGGAGGCTCCGGAGTAAAAGACTTTTTCTCTGGACTGCTGTTGGGAATATCAATCGCCGAAACACTGGCCGGTATTTATGTCATTGGAAAAGGCATAACAGGACGATAAAGCTCACGTTTTTGAACTCATAATCACAGCACACTTTCCATTCAATTAAGTAGCTAAACACCGGAATACCGGCTCAGGCAGCTTCGGCTGCCTTTTTTCATGGAATCTTATCGCCCAAAAAGCAGCAAGGCCCGTGTAAAACACGGGCCCGCTCATAAGAAGGGGAGAGAGGATGAACAGTTTCCTGTCCACAACTGCATATTAGCACAATGTTGTGAACAGTTTATAAACACACCGTGAACGAATTTTGTCTGTTTTACCGTCTGCCTGTCTGACCCTTTCCTTCATAAATGATCAGTATTTTTTCTTCGCTGTCCTTTCTGTTTTCATACCGGAAAGCGTTACGGTCACCGTTACTTTTCCTTCTGCCTCTTCCACAAAAAAGCCTGCATCCACCCCGGCAGTATGCATCTGCCTGACCACCGCGCGGATGGCGTTCACATACAATCGGGGGTCCCGGGCCAAAGAAATGACCTTTCGCGGCACCGGCTGTACCGGCAGTGTTCTCAGTTCTTTCTGCACCAGTTCTTCCGTTTCCCGCACAGAAAGCCGCCTGTCCGCAATTTCATGGGCCATATGCAACCGTTTCTCCCCTTCCGGCAGCCGCAGCAGCACCCGCGCATGACGCTCGGACAAGTTTTCCTCCAGCACCACACGCCTGACATCATGGCCCAATTTCAATAGACGCACTTTATTGGCAACGCAGCTGACGCTTTTTCCCAATCGCCTTGCCAAATTCTCCTGATTCATGCCCGTACCGAGAATGGCAGCATAGGCCTCTGCCTCTTCCAGAAAGTGCAGTTCCTCCCGCTGCAGATTTTCAACCAGCGCCAGAATTGCATGATTTGCGCCTGCGCCCGAAAGCACAAAGGCATCAATGTGAGTATACCCCAGCATTTTGCAGGCACGCAGCCGTCTTTCTCCCATGATAAGCTGAAAACTGCCCTCTTTTTCACACACCGTGACAGGCTGTAAAAGTCCGTACTGATTGATGGAAGCCGCCAGTTCCATCAGGCTGTGATCGTCAAAGGATTTGCGAGGCTGGGAAGGATTGGGTTCAATCAGTTGAATGGGAATCAGGCAGCTTTTGCGGTTTTCCCTTTCGCTGTATGCATAAGGTTCGCTCATTCCTCCGCCTCCTTCCGTCAATAACCGGACCGGACAGAAAACCGCATCCGCCTCCCCCGACGGACGCGTCCGCCCGGCCCTTGCTTTTTGCATTCGCCCATAAAGAAAAACCTCCTGCCAAAAGAATGGCAGAAGGTTTCGACGGAAACTTCCATGTTTCCCTATCAGTTGATCTGTTTTTCGTTTATGCCTTGTCTTATTTCAGCGGACGCTTGGAGGGCACGCCGTTTTTGCGCGGAAATTGGGGAAGGGTTTTTTCCTTTTTATCCGCCGAAACCAGCACATGATGTTCGTTTTCGCAGGCCATCGGCATCGTTTTGATGTTGCCGCCGCCCAGCTGCGCAATGGCAGATTTGGCGTTGGGAACTTCTTCCACAGCACCGGGGCCCTTCCAGCACAGCATTTTGCCGCCCACCTTCACAAAGGGCAGCAGATATTCACTGAGCACATTCAGCGCCGCCACAGCACGGGCCGTCGCGCAGTCAAACTTCTCGCGAAGTTTTGAATCCCGCCCCGCATCTTCCGCGCGGCCGTGGAGAATCACCACGTTATCCAGCTTTAATTCTTCTTTCACGGCACGCAGGAAATTGCAGCGTTTTTCCTGGGCGTCCAGCAGCGTCACCTGCAACTCAGGGTTGGCAATCGCCAGAGGCATGCCGGGAAAACCGGCGCCCGTTCCCACGTCAATCAGCCTGCCCTCAGAAGGTACAATGCCCTTTTCCCGCATCGGCAGCAGGGAATCCACAAAATGGCGGGACGCCATGTCCCCATCCTTCACGCTGGTCAAATCCATGCGGGTGTTCCAGTCCATCAGCATTTCCTGGTATTTTTCCAGTTTCGCAACCATGTCATCGGGCAGAATCACGCCGTTCTTTTCAAGCAGTTCCTTCAGCAGGCTCATGATTTTTTGTTCTCCTTTTGCAGCGCCAGAATCCGGAGCATCACCTGTTCCAGAGATCCTTCCTCACTCAGTTCGCCGTTTTTCACCTGAAACTCGGTATCAATGCACCAGGTGCACATATCGCGCAGCTGGCTTAATGTATATTTCCCTGCCTGACGCAAAGTATTGCGCAGTGCAAAAGGCGGAATACCCAGTTTTGAAGCCATTTCCCCATCCCCTGCGCCGCTCTTTCGCAATGCAGCAGCATAGTACAGCCTTCTGCACTGGGAACCCAGCAGGGACAGAAGATACAGTCTGGTTTCGCCGTTGCGCAGAATATCATCCGTCAGCACAAAGGCTTTTTTGCCATCGCCGTCCAGCAGCGCGGCAGACAGATCAAACACCTTGTATTCCCGGCTCTGACTGCAGATTTCCAGAATATCCGCTTCGCTTACGGTATCCTTTCCATCGGTATAAGCAATGAGCTTTTCGATTTCGCCGCTGAGCAGATTCAGATCCTTGCCCACGGTAAACCACAGCATCTGGCAGTCCGCCGCGGTGATTTTTCTTCCGCCCAACTGCAATTGTTTGGCAATCCATTTATTGAGCTGCGTTTCATCCAACTGGGAAAACTGGACAATGACAGCCTTCTTTTTCAGCAGATTGTAGAACTTTTTCCTGCCGTCCGCCTTGCCGTCCACGTAAAATACCATGCAGGTGGTATCGGGCAGGTTTTCAAAATACTCTGTCAGGCGTTTGACGGCGTTTTCTTCATCATAGTTCTTGGGCTTGCTGCCCGTCAGCAGCGCCGATTCCCAGATCAAAAGCATGCGCTTATCCGCCATAAAGGGCAGCGTTTCCGCCGCGGCGATCAGTTCGTCCGGCGCAGGATCTCGCAGGGCAGATTCGTTCATGGCGGCAAAATCCGCATCCACCACCTTTGCCCGCAGCTGTTTCAGCGCAGAACGCTTGGTGAACTCCTCTTCTCCTTCAAACAGGTAGCAGTTTTCAATTTTTCCCGCTTTGAGCGCGGCAAAGAATTCATCGTGCTGCATAGCATTTCCTTCATTTCAGATAAGGTTTAACAAAATAGGCACCGTTTCGAATGCGGATCATCAGCGCACCCGTTTCATCCGTGCGGAACATATCCGCTCCACAGGCAGACAGCCTGTCAAGCGTGTTTGCGCTCGGCAGCAGCCGCCCGCTTGCGCAGGTGATCAGGGCCGTTTGCGGCTGCACCCGTTCAAGAAAGTGTTCCCGCGTGCCGTCCGCACTGCCGTGATGGCCGACTTTCAGAATATCCGCCCTTTGCGCGGCATAGTTTTCATACGCGCCGGGCACATCGCTCATGGAAAGCAGGCGCACACCGCATAATTCCAGAAGGGACGCCAGCGCATAGGTGTTGGCATCCTGCCCCGTGCGGGGTTCAACCGGCCAGACAAAACGGATGCTGCCGCGCGGAAGCAGCACTTCATCCCCGGCCTTTACTTCTTCAACAGGAATACCCCGTTCTTTCAGCTGCGAAAGCAGAACATCCGTTTCCGGATCAATCTGCTGCTTTGTGCCGAAAGCAGGAATCAGCACACGGCCGATCTTTACATCATTTTCCATCAGCGCCGCCAAACCGCCCGCATGATCGCTGTGCAGATGCGTGATGATCAGCGTATCCGCACTTCGCCCTTCTGCCAGCAGAAAGGAAGCCAGATCGTTTCCGTTTTCCCCGGCATCGATGACCACGGTTTCTCTGCCGTCCGTCACCACAGCACAATCCGCCTGTCCGGCGCTCAACTGAATGTAACACACATCCCGGATGTACGTCAACTGCCATGCGCCTGCGCCAATTGCCAGCACCGCCACAACGGAAAGCAACCGCCTGCGTCCAAAAAGCAGGGTATACCGGCTGCACAGAAACATTCCCGCCACCAGCGCAAGCGCCAGCATCCACGGTACTGTCGGCATATTGATCACATTGAAAGGCAGTTCGGCAAAAAATCTCATCACATCCGGCACAAAGAAGAAAATCTTCTCCAGAAAAAGGATAATCTGCTGTGCCAGCGGCATATGAACCGCACCGAGGATCATCAGAAAAATAATGCACGGAAGCAGCCATTTCAGCGCCAATACTGCCAGAGGACTTACGACCACGCCCAGCAAAGAGATCTGATGAAACATGTTGATCAGCGGAATCATCACACCAATACCGGCAGACAGTGTCGCATCCAGCTGCAGAAACTGAAACCACCCGGGCAGTTTTTCCGTCCATCTGCGGATAACATTCCCCAGCACCACCATCCCCAGCACAGCCGCAAAGGTCATCTGAAAGGATACAGAAAACAAACTGTAGGGCGATAACAGCAAGATGAACAAAAAGATCGCCATCACCATGGTCAAAGGATCGCCGAATCTTCGGACCAGACGGCGGCATTCGTTCCCGATAAGCAGCAGAGATGCACGCACCACAGGCGCTGCAAAATTGAGAAGCGCACAATAGGAAAACAGCAGGACAGACAAAATCCAGATCTTAACCTTGGGAGAAAGGTGCAGCGGTTTGCACAGCGTCATCCCAAAACCCGCCAGCAGCCCCACATGCAGTCCGCTGACAGCCAGAACATGGGCAATTCCCAGATCCGAAAACAGCTTGCGGGTTTCATCCGGAAGCTGATTCTTTTCTCCCAGCAGCACGGCCCGGGGCACAGCGGCATATTTGCCAAAGATGCTTTCCAGATGCCCGCTCAGCGCTTTCCGCAGGCGGTACACAAAACTGGCAAAGCCTCTGTCCGCATCCAAAGTAAGGCGAAGTCCGTCCATGCCGCTGGCACACATACGCACTCCCTGTGTTTTCAGATACAGCGCAAAATCAAACCCGTGCGGATTCACCCGTTCGTTCGGAAGCTGCAATTCTCCTTGAAACTGCGCCCTTGCGCCATCCTCCAGCCAATGGCACAGTGCCAATTCTTCATCTTCCGCATACATTCTCCAGTACAGTTTACGCATGCGGAACGCTTGGCCGCTTTCATCCACACAAAGCACATTGCGCAGATAGGTATGAACATATCCATCCGTTTCCCGGATTTCCACATCCCCGGACACATATCCCGTAACCGTATAGTTTCCTTCCGGCGGAAGCGGCTTCTTTTCAAGACATGCCGTAAACAGACAGCCGGCAAAAAATGCGGCGGCCAGTACGCCATGCAAAAATCCTCTATGTTTCCTGAACACACAGGCAAACATCAGCGAAAACACCAGTGAAAGCGCAGGCAAATATAAAGGCAGGATGCCCTGCACGCCCGTCCATAAACCCAAAGCAAACAAAACCGCTGCAGTTACCAGCGGGCGCTGCCGGGCAAAGGACGGCGCTTTTTTCATTCGTAAATTTCTCCGATTTGCACAACACTGCTGTTGGCGAACACGCTTCTGGCCTCATCCTGCAAAAGTGCAGGCACATTGGAAGGCGGCAGGTGCGTAATGAGCAAGCGTTTCACTCCGGCATCCTTTGCCAGTTGTGCAGCCCGTTTTGCACTCATATGGGGCGCTTTTTCATGCCACTGTTTTTCCATAAAAGCGCCGTCCGCCAGAAGAATATCCGCACCGCGGCAGAATTCCACCAGACTTTCGCCTTCTGCAGCATCCCCGGTATACACCAGCGTTTTCCCCTTACAGGCAAAGCGCAGCGCCCGGCAGGGCACAGGGTGGCTGGTTTTCATCTGGGTCACGGTGATATCGCCCAAGGTCATTTCCTCTTCATATTCCCGCACATCGTACATGGGCGCATTCAGAAGCGCCCGCATGGGCGATTCATCTTCCCTGGGAATATACACCGGCAGTTTCCTGCCCGTATTCATCAGATAATACTGCAAAGGCAGCATGTCGCAGGCATGGTCATAGTGCAGATGGCTCAGACACACCGCCGTCAGCGCAGCAGGGTCCTGCCGTGCCATCAGATTGCTCAGCACCCCCGATCCACAGTCAACCAGGATGGATACATCTCCATCCTCCACCAGATAGCCGCTGGTGGCACCGCCGGCAGCAGGATAAGGACCGCTGCAGCCCAGAATGCTTAATCTCATGGATGCTTCCTCCGTCATTCCAAGGTATACATGCCGCCCACGCGGTCGCGCCATGCCATATCAATAAACAGTTCCTGGCCTACGGCAATCCCCTGCTCGCAGCAGGTGCGCACTGCCGTTTCAAGGGCCAGTTCGGGCGTATTGTTTTCTGCGCTGAGATGGCCCAGCACCACGTGCCTGACACCCGTTTCGTACAGTTTGATAATCCCTTCGGCACACATTTCATTGGATAAATGCCCATATCGCCCCAGAATACGGTTTTTCAGCGTCTGGGAATAGCGGGGGTTTTGGCGCAGCATATCCGGATCATGATTGCTTTCCAGCAGCACAATATCGCTTCCGGCAATGCGCTTGAGCACCTCTTTATGCAAAAAACCCATATCTGTGGCGGTAGTAATGCTGCGTCCGCCTGCAAACACCCGGTAGCCCACCGGCTGCGCTGCATCATGGGGAATGGAAAAAGGCGAAATGCTCAAATTGCCGATAAAAAAATCCCCGTCGGTATCATAAATGCGGCGAAGGGAGGGATGCACATCCCCCAGTTGTTTCGCCATGGCATTCCAGGTAGGCTCATTGGCATAAATGGGAATGCGGTATTTGCGGCTTAAAATGCCCGCCGCCTTCACATGGTCGCTGTGCTCATGGGTGATCAAAATGCCGTTCAGGCTTTCGGGCAGCACGCGGATGGAAGCAAGCGCTTCGGTCACGGCTTTGCCCGTCAAGCCCGCATCGATCAAAATTCGTGTATCGCCCGCTTCCACATAGGTACTGTTCCCGGAGGAACCGCTGAAGAGCGGGCAGAAAGTCATCTGCATGGTACGTATCCTTTCAAAACAATTACAACAATATATTATACCTTATTTGTCCGCTTTCCGTAAAGCAGAAAAGCGCTGAAAAAAAAGAAAAGCAATTTTTATTTCACCTATTGACAACGCTGCCCTTTTCATGTATACTGTTCCTCGGCTTGAAAAGAGCCTGTGCCGAAGACAGCAGGTGCGTCACAAACGCTTAAAGGGAAACCGCCAGCCGAGGTGCAAGCGGATCTCGTAAGTTTGCATTTACGATGCCCTTGTGCCCAAAGCGCAGGGGCATCTTTTTAATGAAAGCCGTGAGGAAGGTGAAACTGAATCATGAGCAAGAACTTTGAAGCGAAGAAGGTCGTCGTTTCCGAAATCAAGGAAAAGTTCCAGAACGCCCAGTCTGTGGTGCTGGTACATTTCTCCGGTAACACCGTGGAGGAAGTGACCAAACTGCGTAACCAGTTCCGTGAAGCCGGTGTTGAATACGTCGTGCTGAAGAACAAGCTGGTGGAACGCGCCCTGAACGAGCTGAACATCGAAGGTCTGAACGAACAGCTGTCCGGCCCCAACGCCTACGCTTTCGGTATGACTGACGCTGTGGCGCCCGCCAAGGTCATCTACGACTTCATTTCCAAGAACAAGAAGGACGCGAGCAATCTGTCTGTCAAGGCGGGCCTGATGGGTACCGAAGTGATGGACGTGAACGCTGTGAAGGCCCTGAGCGAAGTGCCCAGCCGCGAAGTGCTGCTGGCCCGTTTGGTGGGTTCTATCCACGCTCCCGTGTCCAACCTGGTCTATGCTCTGGAAGCCATCCGCAAGCAGAAGGCTGGCGAAAGCGCCGAATAATCGCTTGCAACAACATCATCAAGACATACACTGTCTACATTTGAATGGAGGATTAATCTCATGACTCATGAAGAATTCATTTCCGCTATCGAGTCCATGACCGTGCTCGAACTGAACGAACTGGTCAAGGCTCTGGAAGAAAAGTTTGGTGTTTCCGCTGCTGCTCCTGTGGCCGTCGTTGGCGCTGCTGCCGCTCCCGCCGCTGCTGCTGAAGAACAGACCGAATTCGACGTCGTCCTGGTGGATGCCGGCTCCGAAAAGATCAAGGTTATCAAGGCTGTGCGTGAACTCGTTTCCGGCCTGGGCCTGAAGGAAGCCAAGGAATTCGTGGAAGCTACCCCCAAGACCCTGAAGGAAGCCGTCTCCAAGGAAGAAGCCGAAAAGATCAAGGCTGCTTTCGCCGAAGTTGGCGCCAAGGTCGAAATCAAGTAATTTTACTTGTACACACAAAGAACGCACGGAACCCCGTGCGTTCTTTTTTTATTGCTTCCACATTTCAAAGCAGTGCTTCCAGTTCCTGCGGCAGCAGTGCTTCCACCTCCACTGTCTTCCCCGTCACAGGATGGCGGATGCTCACATAGCAGGAATGCAGTGCAAACCGCCCGGGCAGTTCATCCGTTTCCGTGCCGTACACATAGTCGCCCACGATGGGACAACCCATAGCCGCCAGATGCACCCTGATCTGATGGGTTCTTCCCGTTTCCAGACGCAGTTCCACAAGCGACCTGCTCTTGCCTTCCTTCAGCACCCGGTAATGGGTCACGGCACGCTTTCCGTCTTCCCGAACCACGCGCTTGACGCTCCATTCCGTTTCCCGGGCAATTGGAAGATTGATCACGCCCTCCTGCTGGGGCAAATGTCCCTCCGCCACGGCCAGATAGCGGCGGACAAAATATTCCGTATGCAGTTCCTTCTGCAGTTTCTGCTGGGCAAATCCATTCTTTGCAATCACCATCAGCCCGCTGGTTCCTTTATCCAAGCGGTTCACCGGGCGGTACACATAATCCGGAACATCCCGGAAATAGTGATACATCCGCACTTCCAGCGTATCGCCCTGCTGTCTGGCGGACATGATGGAGGGCAGCGGCGCAACTTTGCTGACGATCAGAATATCCTCATCTTCGTACATAACATCCACCGGACCAGAGACTGCTTCATGAGTTTCCTGCACTTTATCCTCGTCATGCAGCCGCACTTCCACACACTGACCCGCCTGCACTTTCCGGTTCACATACACCGGCATGCCGTCCAGGAAAATGCCCTGATGAAACTTGAGCCGTTTCATCAGCCCGGTGGACAAACCCAGTGAGCTTTTCAAAATATTTTTCACAGTTCTGCCTTCATCCGCAGCCGCGGTTTCATATCGAAAAATGCGCATTCAACCCCTCCTGATTCCTATTATACCGCCGCAAAGCGTCCCTGTAAATCATTTGCAAAAATAGCACAAGAATTTAACAATGTTTTATCTGGTTTTGCAATTGACAATGTATCTTCTGGCATTTATAATGGTTGGGTATGCAAGAAATGGAGGCTTTATTCCCATGTCTGAGTCTATTTTGTTTATGCCCGCCACCGATTTTGCCGAATCTCCCGCCGTACTGGTGGAAGGCACCCACACCCCCGATGCGCTTGCCAGCGCCAGCGGGGAATATATTTCCGCGTCCGGCAGCGCCATGCTGCAGCGCGGCACTCACGGCCTGCGCATCCCCCAGAACTGGGTGTGGCTGGCCATTGAAAGCGGCTCCGTGCAGATGCTGCACAACGGCACTTCCGTCATGTTCAAGGCGGGCGACTGCTGCATGCTGCCCCCCGGCACAGTGGATGTGACTCTCGAAGTGGAACAGGAAAGCCGTGTGCTGTGGCTGATGGTCGGCGGTGCGCTGGCCGGTGAATTCATGCAGCGCCTGGGTGCCATTCCCCACCGCATTATGAAGCAGGGCGCGCTGCCCTCCCAGATCAATCTGTGCAAGCACATTGTACAGGCCACCGTTCGTCTGCAGGATGCGCAGGATGCCTCCTCCGCTCAGCTGCAGCAGCTGCTCTGGGCCATGCTGGCTTCCCACAGCGGTCAGCCCGTTGCCATGGATGCCGTGCTCTCCCACGAAATCGCCAAGGTTGTGGACGCCATGCGCAAAAACCAGTACCGCGACAGCTTCTCCCTCAGTGAAATGGCAGCTCTGTCCCGTATGCCTGTGGAAACCTTCCGCAAGCGCTTCGTCAGCGAAGTAGGCATGCCGCCCCAGAGCTACCAGCTGTTCTGCAAAATGGAACGCGCCAAGACTCTGCTGAAGGAAGGCTACACCGTCCGTCAGGCCGGTGTGGAAGTGGGCATGGTTGACCCCTACCACTTCTCCAAGACCTTCAAAAACATCGTAGGCATGAGCCCCTCCGCCTACAGCAAGACGGCCCTCAAATGATCCATCATTTTTCTCCCGCACTGGCTCCGGAAAAGGCCAGACTTCTTTCTCCGCTGCAATTGGCCTTTGTAGGCGACAGCGTCCACGCCCTGCTTGCCCGCACCCGCTTAATGCAGGTGGAGCGCCGCATGAACGACATGCACAAGTTGGCCACCAAACAGGTCAACGCCGTCAGCCAGCATCAGGCCCTGGAAAAACTGCTCCCCTTCCTTTCAGAAGAGGAACTTGCCATCGTGCGCCGGGGCCGCAACGCCCACAGCCATCACGGCATTCCAAAGTCTGCCACGGTGGAAGATTACAGCGCCGCAACCGCATTGGAAGCGCTGTATGGCTATCTGTACATGAGCGGCCAGACCGTGCGGCTTATGGAAATTGACAATATATGCTATCAGGAGGAAACGTGATATGCCTGCAAAAGACGTAAAAGTCATGCTGCTCACGCATACCCCCGATCCCGAAAAAACCTGTGCGCTGGCTGCCCGCATGTGCTACAGCCATGCCGATGTGGACGCGCTGCGCGAAAAGGTATCTGCGCAGGATCAGGCTGCTTATCTGGACCGTGTGCTGTCCTCCGGTCACCTGTCTGTACTGGAACACGCTTCCTTTACCTTTGCCGTGGAAGGCGTCAGCCGTGTGCTACTGGCCCAGCTCACCCGCCACCGCATCGCCTCCTTCAGCGTGCAGAGCCAGCGCTATGTGTCCCTCAAGGACAGCTTCAACTACATCATCCCGCCCCGCATCAAAGAACTGGGTGTGGAAGCTGTATTGGAATACGAAAATCAAATGGAGCAGATGCACCGGTGGTACACCCAGTGGCAGGAAAAACTGGGCAACTTGGGTGAAGGCAGCAACGAGGACGCCCGTTTCGTGCTTCCCTCTGCCTGCGAAACCCGGCTGACCATGACCATGAACGCCCGGGAACTGATGCACTTTTTCTCCCTGCGCTGCTGCAATCGTGCCCAGTGGGAAATTCGCGAAATGGCCACCCAAATGCTGATGCGCTGCCGCGAGGTGGCCCCCACCATCTTCAAATATGCCGGTCCCAGCTGCATTGCAGGCCCCTGCCCCGAAGGCGCAAAGACCTGCGGCAAAATGCTGGAAATGCGCAAGAAGTTTTTATAATCACCTGTGTTCACACACAGCCACCGAAAGGAATATGCTTCAATGGCTTACTTTGATTCCATGAACAAGAAACCCATGTCCCGTCAGGATCATCTGCGCAAGGACGCCAAGGCCTGGGACAAGGAAGACCGCCGCGCCCAGAAGAAGAATGGCGCCGGCGAACATAACCGTTTTGGCAAGGACGAACGCTTTGCCAAGGATGACCGAAAGTTTTCCAACGACCGCGGCCCCCGCAAGGACAACCGCTTTGAAGAAACCCGCCGCAGCGCTCCCGCCTTCAAGCCTGCTGCTCCCCGTCCCCAGAAGCCCGCTTACGAGCAGCCCGCTTTCAACAACGAACCCGAAAACCTGATCTCCGGCCGCAACCCCATCCGTGAAGCCATCAAGGCCGGCCGCGATATTGAAAAAATTCTGGTGGCCAAGGGCGATCTTTCCGCCACCGCCCGCGAAATCGTCACCATGGCCCGCGAAGCCCACATCCCCGTCCAGACGGTGGAACGCACCCGTCTGGACGAAATCACCCGCAACCATCAGGGCATGCTGGCTTTTGCTTCCGCCTACCGCTATTATGAAGTGGAAGACATGCTGGAAGAAGCCCACGAAAAGGGCCAGCAGCCCTTCCTGATCGTGCTGGATGGCGTGACCGATCCTCAGAACCTGGGCGCCATCATCCGTACTGCTGCCTGCGTGGGCGCGCACGGCGTCATCGTGCCCCAGCGCCGCGCTGTAGGTCTGACCCCCTCCGCCGTGAAGGCTTCCGCCGGTGCCATCGAACGCATCAAGGTGGCCCGCGTGGGCAATCTGAGCCGTACCCTGGAAATGCTCAAGAACGAAGGCATCTGGCTGTACGCCGCCGATATGTCCGGCGAGGATTACCGCAAGACCGATTTCTCCGGCGCTGTGGCACTGGTGATCGGTTCTGAAGGCGAAGGCGTTTCCCGCCTGACCATGGAAAACTGCGACTTCCGTGTAAAGCTGCCCATGACCGGCGTAGTGGACTCTCTGAACGCCTCCGTCGCCGCCGGCGTACTGATGTATGCCGTGTACAGCACCCGCTGCTAAATTCCTCCCAAGGAGCTAACCCCTCATGACCGACGAACTTATCTACCGGAACGAAGAAGACGAATTCCAGCGTTTTGAGGAAATGACGGACGAAGATATCGTTTCTCTCTCCCAAAACGGCGACGGACAGGCACTGGCCTTCCTGCTGGACAAATACAAGAACTTCGTGCGTTCCAAAGCGCGCAGCTATTTTCTCATCGGCGCGGACCACGAGGACATTGTACAGGAAGGCATGATTGGCCTGTACAAAGCTATCCGCGATTTCAAGTCGCAGAAACTCACCTCTTTCCGCGCCTTTGCAGAACTGTGCGTAAAACGGCAGATCATCACGGCCATCAAAACCGCTACCAGGCAAAAGCACCTGCCGCTCAACAGCTACGTATCGCTGAACAAGCCCCTCTACGATGAGGAAAGCGACCGTACACTGCTGGATGTGATCGAGGGCCGGGTAACCAACCCCGAAGACCTCTACATCAGCCAGGAAGACCTGAACAGCATTCAGAACCAGATCGGCGAACTGCTTTCCGACCTGGAACAGCAGGTGCTGGCTTCCTTTCTGGACGGCAAAAGCTATCAGGAAATTGCCGCCGCGCTGGGCCGCCACGTCAAGTCCATTGACAATGCCCTGCAGCGCGTAAAGCGCAAGCTGTGCAAATTTCTGGAAGAAAGCAACCGTATAAACGACTGACGCAAAGATAAAAAAGAACAGCCTTCCATGCAGAATGATGGAAAGAAAGATTTTATCCTTCATTTGGCATCATGCGAAAAAGCAGAACTGCAAGCCACAACAGGGCTTGCAGTTTTTTGTGCTACCATGATAGAATAAAGGCAGGAAACTCGAAATTAGCGGAGGATAGATGATGAAAATAGTCCTTGATAATATTGTTCTACGTGATATGATAGAGTCCGACATTGAAGACTATGTGCGCTGGTTCACCACCGAAACCGAGTGGGCAAATGCCGATACTCCGTGGGATCCTATCGAATCGAATGAGGAGACTGAACGGGCGTCTTGGCGTGAATACTATGAGTCCGTGAAGGATATTCCCGACAATGTACGCCGCTGGAAGTTTGAAATCGAGTGGAACGGCAGGCATATCGGCTGGGTAAGCTCTTACTCCATCGATGAGAACTACGAATGGATTTTCGAAATGAAAGATGGTCAGACCGTCTATCGTGCCGTTGGGATTGATATTTGCGAACCCGATGTTTGGGGGAATGGTATCGGCACGAACGCTCTCCGTACCTTCATAAACTACTATTTCGAAAACGGTGTAAACGAACTTTACACGCAAACCTGGTCCGGCAACGTCCGCATGCTCCGCTGTGCCGATAAGCTCGGTTTTGTGGAGTGCAACCGCAATGTGGGTACACGAGAGGTTAATGGTCAGAGATTCGATGGACTTTCTTTTAGAATAGAGAAATGATTACTCACAGATAAATTCCAGATAAATTCTAATTTGTCGAACTCACAAAAAACGCATTCTTATGCCATTTGAGGCGGGCATATTATACGTCCTGCACCAGTGCATTGCGCAATGCAATCCCATAAGGAAACGAGCATCCGGCATGATCCCGGATGCTCGTTTTTTCTCATTGTGGGATCATCCAACTTTAAGAGTTCTCTTCCCACAGAAGGCTGTTATCTTTTGCGCCGATTTATTTTTTACAATTCTGCTTCCAGGCGCACGCAGCGGCCCACGATCGTCAGATCGGAGAAATTCTTGATTTCGCTTTCCAGTTCGGTATCGTACTTTTGCAGGCAGGCCTGGAAACGGGGCATCACCTTGATTTTGCGCAGCACCAGACCAACCGAAGTCTTCACCACCATAATGGCGCCATCCACAGGCGCCTGAGCAGGCACCACCAGCAGATAATCGCCCTTATGCACACGGAAACCACGCAAATCCTGATCCGGCGCCACCATGTAATACACTTTATCCGCATTGGCGCCCATGATCTTGCCGCCCGTCACAGGCAGCAGACGGTGGTCCACTTCTTTCATGACCACATTGTACACCGGCACGTGCTTGAGCACGCCCTGAAGCGCATCCAGCCAGATGGAGCCGGCCACGGCGCCTTCGTCCTTCTTCTGCTTGGGAGATTCTGCTTTTTTCGGTTCAGCCGCACGCTGAAGCTGCGGAACGGCGGACTGCAGATCCACCGTAGCAGCAATATCTTCCAGCGTGAATTCCGATTCGGTATGGTTTTTCATACCGATGGTCTTGAGGATGCGGCGGGCCTGATCGTCCCCGATGATGCGGGTACCGGCTTCCACTTCCATCAGATATTTATCGCTGACGCCGCACTTCTTGGCCACCTGCTTATGGGTAAGGCCCTGACGGGTACGTTCCAGCTTGATCAAATCACCCAGTCTGCTCATTGCTTGGTTACTCCTTCAAAGAAAAGAATCAGTTCCTGCGCCAGATCACGGGAGAAAACAGTACCAGAATGGGATAGATTTCCAGACGGCCTGCCAGCATCAACACGCTGAGCACCAGTTTGGAAAACACGCTGTATCCAGCAAAATTGCCCATGGGCCCCACCGCGCCAAAGCCGGGGCCTACGTTGCTGACGCAGGTAATGGCCGCCGTCAGGTTGGTTTTCAGGTCGTGCACGCCGTCCAGCGAGATCAGCATGGCGCCCAGCAGCATCATCCCCACATAGATCACCAGGAACATGGCGATCTGCGAGATCATGCTGTCGTCCACGCCTCGGCCTTCAAAACGCAGCACCTGCACTTTGCGGGGCTGGAAGGTATGGTGCACTTCGCGGCGCGCCGCCTTCACCATCAGCGCAATACGGCCCACCTTGGGACCGCCGCCCGTGGAGCCCACACAGGCTCCCACGAACATCAGCAAAAGCAGCAGCAGCTGTGCTGCCGGCGCCCACAAATTGAAATCCACAGTGGCGAAGCCGGAGGTGGAAATAATACTGGCCACCTGGAACGTGCCGTGCCGCAAGGCGGTCGCAAGGCTGCCGTATTCAGGCCAGATTGTCAGCGTGACCAGAACCATGAAAACCGCCACAATGCTCAAAAACCAGCGCAATTCCTCGCTTTTGAGCGCATCGCGCCATTCACCGCGGATGATGCGGAAATACATAGCCATATTGGTGCTGAACACAATCATAAACACCGTCATCACAATTTCAGCCGCCACGTTGTTCATCTGACCCACGCTCATGGCATAGTTACTGAAACCGCCGGTGCCCGCCGTACCGAAGGTATGGATGGCAGCATCAAAGGGCGACAACCCCGTCAAAAGCAGGCAGACAAACAACAGAAGAGACAGTGCGCCGTACACCACGTACAGAATCTTGGCCGTGTCACTCATTCTGGGCACGATTTTGCTCAGAGTGGGACCGGCGCTTTCTGCACGGACCAGATGGGCAGTGCGTCCGGAAATCCGGGGCAGGAAAATCAGCGACAGCACCAGAACGCCCATACCGCCCAGCCAGTGGGTAAAGCTGCGCCAGAACATAATGGACCGGGGCTGCCCTTCAAAGGAAGGCAGCACCGTGGAACCCGTGGTGGTAAAGCCGGAAACCGTTTCAAAGAAGGCATCAGCCACGCCCGGGAGCACGCCGCTGAAAACGAAAGGCATGGCGCCGAAAATACTCATCAGCACCCAGCACAGGGACACGGTGAGGAAGCCTTCTCTGGCACGGAGGTTTTTTTCCTCAGGATGCACCAGTTTCCATGCCGGCAGCGCCACCAGAACCAGCAGCCCAATCGTCAGCACAAAGGAAAACCACGCGCCATCCCCGTACAGCAACGATATTGCCAGAGAGGGCACCATGGTAGCCGCTTCAAGAAGCAGTATGGCGCCCAGATTATGAATGACCAGCTTATAATTCATCGACGGATAACCTCGTTCAGATCACTGATACCCGCTTCACAGGCAATGATGACCACGTTATCCCCGGCTTCGATATGATCGTTACCGAAGGGAACGAACACCTTGCCTCTTCGCACAATGACGGCCACCAGCGTGTGGGGACGAATGTGCAGATCCCTCAGCGGCACGCCGATATAGGGATCGTTCAGACGGGCGATAAATTCCAGCGCCTCTGCTTTGCCATTCATCAGGCGATAGAGCTTTTCCACCTTGGTTCCGCCGCCGTTGACGCGGGCGCGCACATAACGCAGAATATTGGAACAGGTAATGGTTTTGGGGCTGATGATGGAATCCAGCCCCAGATCGTTGATCAGATCCAGATAGGACACATGGTTGTTTTTCACAACCACCTTGGGCACGCCCTGACGGCTGGCAAACAACCCGGTCATCAGGTTTTCTTCATCGCGGTTGCTCAGAGCAATAAAGGCGTCCATGTTCTGCAGCCCTTCCTGCTCCAGCATTTCCTGGTCCGTGCCGTCGCCGCAGATGATATTGGCCTCGGGCAGCAGTTCGCTGAGGAATTCCGCCTTCTTTTCATCGATCTCCATAATGGAAACATGAATGCCCATGGGAATGATCATTTTGGCCAGATAAAAGCTGGTACGGCTTCCGCCCAGAATCAGCACATTGCGGATGCGCATGTTGTCCCTGCCCAGATAGCGGAAATACGCGGTGATGGTGACCATGTCGGCAGACACGTGCACCTTATCCCCGGGGAGAATAACAAAATCACCGTTGGGAATATGCACGTCGCCGTCCCGTTCCACAGCCGCATACAGCACCTGCGGAATGCCGCGAAGTTTGCGGTTGATATCGTGCACGGGCATATTGACGATCGCATCTTCCTCATGGGCGCGGAATTCAACCATTTCCACACGGCCCTTGGCAAAGGATTCAATGCCGGTGGCAAAGGGGAAACGCAAAAGACGGCCGATTTCAACCGCCGTACCGCGGTCGGGGTTGACCGCCATGTCAATGCCCAATTCCTGCTGCAGAATGTTGAGACTTTCGTTATATTCCGGGTCGCGGATGCGGGCAATGGCATACTTGGTACCAAGCCGCTTGGCGATCAGGCAGCACAGCATGTTCACTTCATCGCTGTGGGTAGCAGTAATAATAATATCCGCCTTGGCAGCGCCGGCATTCATCAGCGTTTTTGCGTTGGCGCCGTTGCCGCGTACGCAAAGTACGTCCAGCGTGTCTTCGGTACGCTGAAGCACCTGTTCATCTTCATCAATGACAACAACATCATGCGCTTCCTGGGTCAACTGTTCCGCCAGCACATGGCCGACCTTACCGTCGCCAACCACCAGAATTCTCATACGCTGTCTATCCTCCGAAAGCAGTGGCAGCCGCTGCTTTGCTCCATAATTGCACATTCCATTATATCATATCCGCCTGCAAAAGCAACAGAAAAGGCAAAAATGCCTCCGGAGCAAATTCCGGAGACATTTTCTCTCAGGCACTTTAGTCGGCCTTGATGGTGTTTTCGGCACGCTGACGCCACTTGCCGCGTCTGTAGAACAGAATGGTGAAGATGGCACCCAGCGTCCAGGAAATGAGCAGAGAACCGAAAATCGCATCCGGATTGCCCTGGGGCAGCTGCTCGCTGCGGGTCAGGAACGCCCAGATGTAGGCAACGGGCACGCGGATGGCCACGGTGGTCATCAGAGACACCCACATAGGCGTCATGGTGTCGCCGGCACCGCGCATGACGCCGGACAGGCTCTGGGTAATGCTCATGGCAATGTAGCCCACAGCCAGAATGCGCAGCATATGCACGCCCATTTCGATCAGTTCCTGCGTATCGGTAAAGAGCATCATCAGATACTTGCCAAAGAACAGAATGCATACCGTCAGCGTGGTGGAAACGATGAACGCCAGCACGGTGCCTTCCTTGGTGCCCTGATGCACGCGGTCCATACGGCGAGCGCCCACGTTCTGACCCACAAAGGTAGTCATGGCCATGCCGAAGGTGAAGTTAGGCATCATGGCAAAGCCGTCCACACGCATAACCACGATGGAGCAGGCCATGACGGTGGTGCCAAAGGAGTTGGTCAGCGCCTGCACCACGATGGCAGCCAGAGAGAAAATAGCCTGTGTCAGACCGGAAGGCAGACCTAATTTTACCACCTGACGGGTCATTTCCTTATCGGGGATCAGGCTCTTTTTTGTCAGCATCAGGGTATCCCTCATGCGCACAAGACGCAGGATACACAGCACAGCGGACACCGCCTGCGCAATGATGGTAGCCCAGGCCACACCGGCAACGCCCCAGCCCAGCACCGCCACAAACAGAAGGTCCAGCACAATGTTCAGGAAGCAGGCCACGATCAGGTAGATCAGCGGCGTTACAGAGTCGCCCATGCCGCGGAGAATGCCGGAAACAATGTTGAAGAAGCCGTTGCCCACCATGCCCAGGAAAATAATGGTCAGGTAGGTGACGGACTTGTCATACACGTCGGCGGGAGTATCCAGCAGGCACATCAGCGGCCCGGACAGAACGGGGCCCACCACCATCAGGAATACGCCGCAGATCAAGGTCAGCGCAAGGCAGGTGCCGATGGTTTTGGACAGTTCTTCCTTTTTCTTGGCGCCAAAGTACTGGGAAACCAGAATGCCGGCGCCGGTGGAAATGCCCATAAACAAAAGCAGAAGCAGGTTCAGAATGGGGCCGCTGGCACCTACGGCAGCCAGTGCAGTATCGCCCACGTACTGGCCCACAACGATAGAGTCCACCGTGTTGTACAGCTGCTGAGCCAGATTGCCGATCAGCAGCGGAATGGAAAACGCTGCAATGTTGACAAGCGGACGGCCCACCGTCATATCCTGGGCGCCGAAAAGCTTTTTGATTTTCTGCATCATGCAAATCAATCCTCCGTATTCGTTAACCCGACAATTATATCATACTCTTTATATTTTTTCACCCCTTTTCTGCACAAATTTGCCCGGGAATATCCGACCTTTTTTCAACCAAAATGCCCGTTGTATTTGCATATCTGTTATGCTACAATGAGCACAGGACCCCCCTTTATTTTCTAAAAGGACAAGGAGGCTTACAAACGATGAAACTGCGCAGATTCATTGACCTTCAGGCCATCAAAACCTCCATGAGCGATATATACAGCACAAAGAACGACGAAGCCAAGGGCCGCCTGATCAGCCTGGGCAGCGCACTGGTAGCCGCGTTCTACAATGTGTTCATCACCGGTATTTTCTACACCGGCTTCCTCTCCATGTACGGCATTTCCATTACCGGCGTGGGTATTGTGACCTTCATCCCCTACATTGCCAGCTGCTTCAGTCTGTTTTCCTCCTTTATTCTGGAACGCATCAAGAAGCGCAAGTGGGTGCTCCTTGGGGCAAAGATTTACTTCTATGCCATGTTCATCGTGGCGACCACTTTGATGCCGCAATTTGTACTGGATCCGGACAAACGGCTCATCTGGCTGGTGGTCATATTGTTCCTGGCCTATTCGGTGTACGCGTTGTTCAGCCCCGGGCTTACCGCCTGGTTCTACAAGTTCTACCCCGCAGAGAACAACCGCCGCACCCGCTACATCGTGCTCAACCAGATCTTTTCCTCCATCATGTCCAGCATTATATTGCTGCTCAGCGGCGTGCTGACGGACGCGGTGGCCGGCTCTCCCTTCCAGGAAACGCTGATTCTGGTGTTGCGCTACGTGGCCTTCGGTCTGGTGCTGGTGGACGTGGGCATGCAGGCCTGCGCCAAGGAATATCCCTATCCTCCCGCACCCAAGATGAAATTGAAGCACGTGTTCACCCTGCCCTTCAAGTATAAGAAATTTCTTTTCTGCATGCTGATGATGTTCGCCTGGAACTTCATTGCCAATTTGAACAACGGCCTGTGGAACTACCATCTTTTGAACCACCTGCACTTCTCCTATACGCTGCTGAACTTTGTATCCGTGCTTTACACCATCGTGCTGCTGTGCACCAACACGGTCTGGCAGCGCATCCTGCGGCGTTTTTCCTGGATCAAAACCTTCGGCCTTGCGCTGCTCTTCTTCATCCCCACAGAATTCTACATGTTCGTGATAAACCCCCAGAACGCCTGGCTGTTCCTGCCCATGTGCTTTATCCAGCACCTGATGAACGTGGGCCTTAACTTCTCCTACTCCAACATTCTCTACATGAACCTGCCGGAAGAAAATTCCACCGCCCACATCGCCTTCAACACCATCGGCTGCAACCTGTTTGCATTCCTTGGCATGATGGTGGGTACCTTCGTTTCCTCTCTGACGGGTGACAACACCTTCCCCTTCCTGGGCATGCAGATGTACTCGGTGCAGTTCACCACGCTGCTGCGCGCATTCTTCATGACCATTCTGGGCTTCGTCATGGTATTTGGCTGGCGCGCCTTTACCCGCGATGAAGACGTAAAGGAAATTGACGAGCAGGAAGAAATTCGCAGGAAGATGAAGGAACAGATGAAACAGACGCCTACCCGCTGGCGCTATCATCTGCCCCATCCCTTCCGCAAAAAGCATCCGGCGCAATAACACGAAAGCAAGGACGCACCGCTGTAAGGCATGCGTCCTTTTTTCGTGACAAAAACGCCGTTTCGTGCTATGATGCAATGGAATACAATGAATAAGGCGGTGTCTCATGCAGGAATTTCTGATCACGCTGGATATCATGCTGCCCCTGTTGCTGCTGCTTTTTTGCGGCTGGGGACTGCGCAAGCTGGGCCTGATGAAGGATCAGGTCACGTCCGGCATGAACCAACTGGTGTTCAAGGTGTTTTTGCCGCTGCTGATTTTCAACAACATCCGTACCCTGGATTTGAGCACGCCGCCGGAAATGAAGCTGTCCCTGTTCATGGCAGCCAGCATCCTCTGCATTTTCTTTGCCGCACAGACGGTTGCGCCCCGCCTGGTGCCGGATCTGCGTAAATCCGGCGTCATCGTGCAGGCCATCTTCCGCACCAATTTTGCCATTCTGGGAATTCCGCTGATGACCTCCATGTTCGGCCAGAGCGGCATTGCCGCCATAACCCTGGGCATGCCCGTGGTCATTCCCATCTTCAATGTACTGGCCGTGGTTGCCCTGTCCGGCACGGGCGGCAAGGTAAGCGTAAAGCAGCTGCTGCTCAAAATCGTCACCAATCCGCTGATCATTGCGGTGGCGGTGGGGCTTGTGTTCCTGCTTCTCAACCTTTCCCTTCCCAAAGCCGTGGACAGCGTAGCCAACCAGCTGGCCAATCTGACTTCCCCCGTATCGCTTCTTGTTCTGGGCGCCTCGCTGCGCTGGGAGGGCGTGAAGAGCAACCAGAAGGAACTGTTCTTCACCGTTCTCATCCGTCAGCTGCTTCTGCCCTGCCTGATGATGACCATTGCCATGCTGCTGGGTTTCCGCGGTACAGACCTGGGCGTGCTGATCATCCTGTTCGGCGCTCCCATTGCCGTCAGCAGCTATCCCATGGCGGTTGGCATGGGC
>JAFYLS010000029.1 GCA_017550035.1 Clostridia bacterium | reverse complement strand
TGCTTGGTGGTGAGGATGAAGTATTTGAAGCCTGCTTCCGCGGCAAAGGAAGCCCATTCTTCGGGCTGGAAGCGCAGGGGATTGAAGGACTTGTTCATGTCCCAGTACTGCTTGCGGAAGGTTTCCGGGTCCATTTCCCAGGTGTATTCCTTGCGGCTCCATTCGGCGTCCTCTTCGGAAAGGGGCCAGCTTTCGCAAATGCCCAGTTCGCTGTAGGCGCCCCAGTGCACCATCAGGGCAAATTTCTGGTCACGGAACCATTCCAGCTTTTCGCGGACGGCAGCTTCTTTGGGTACGATGTAGTCGCCTTCTTCGGAATGGTTGATGATGTCGCCTCTCAGTTCGGCACTTTCGTTCTGGCTCACGGTACTATCCCTCCTGTGGTGATTGAAAATGGAAAGAACGTAACGAAGATAAAAAAACATATCAGGTTATGGCGTGTTTTCATTGTAAACGATGGGAAAGAGCTTGTCAACGCAGGAAAGTAAACTTGACAAATGCCCACGGAATGAGTATGCTGAAGAAAAGGGGGCGTTGATATGACAACAAAAAAGAAAAACAGCCAGACATTCTGGCAAATGATAAAATTCACGCTGTTTTCCGTTTCTGCCGGTGTGATTCAGGCGGCATCTTTTGCCGTACTGAATGAATGGGTGCGGATGCCTTACTGGAGTGCGTATCTGATTGCGCTGGTGCTTTCGGTGCTGTGGAATTTTACGTTTAACCGCCGCTACACCTTCCGCAGCGATTGCAATGTGCCCCGTGCCATGGCGCTGGTATTCCTGTTTTATGCGGTTTTCACGCCGCTTTCCACCTGGTGGGGCGATGCGATGAACCGGGGCGGCATCAACGAATATGCGGTGCTGGCATTTACCATGATTGTCAATTTTGTGGGCGAATACCTGTACCAGAAATATGTGGTATACCGAAAAACCATTGATACCAACGATCTGGCGAAAAAGAAAAAAGAAGCGCAGTAAAATGCAGCATAAAAAGAAGGCTTTGCGGTCAAGCGATAAACCGGGAAGCCTTTTTATTTGGAGCTGCGGGGGAAGATCAACGGGTTCTTTCGGCCAGATCTTTGGCCTGTTTGCCTGTTACATGCTCCAGGTCCAGGCACAAAATTTTCATATACCCCATGGATGCGGCAATGGCCTGATCGGGGCCTGTGGGATGGTTGGGGGAATACTTGTCTGTGATCAGGTGCATACCGTGCAGGTATTCTTCTTTGTCTTCCACAAAGCGGATGCGGCCGAAGGCGATAGCGCTTTCATAGTAGGTGGTGAAGTTAAGCGGAATGATTTCATCCCGGGCAATGACGCAGAAGGAGGCTTTTTCATGGCCTTTGGCTGCATCGATCTTATGCCCGGTCGGTGCGGAATGGAAATAGATTTTTCCATTCTCATAGGCGTAGCTCATGGGAACGGCGTAAGGGTAATTGCCATCCCCCAGCAGCGCCAGCACGCCGGAAGTGCCTTTTTCAAGGATATGCAGCGCTTCTTCATGGGGAAGCAGCTGGGCTTCTTTTCTCATTTCTCTGAACATGGTATTTTCCTCCGGGGATATTCTTCCGCTTTGTAAAAACACGGCGGGATGCATGGATGCTCCGCCGTGCTGTAAAAGAATAACGAAAGGGTCGTAAATCAGTCCTTGCGGGCGTCCCGGTCGCCAACCAGGCGGGTCAGTTCACTCATGAAGGAGGGAATATCCGTAAACTGACGGTACACGCTGGCAAAGCGCACGTAGGCCACTTCGTCCAGCTTGCGCAGTTCTTCCATGACCGTTTCGCCGATCTTGCGGGTGGTGATCTCTTCCTGCAGGTTATTGCAGGCCATCTGCTCCACGGTGTTGACGATGTTTTCAATCTCCGCGGCGGATACGGGACGCTTGTGGCAGGCGGCAATGATGCCGCTGCGCAGCTTCTGGGGGTCGAACAGCTCGCGGGAATGATCCTTTTTGATGACCAGCAGCTGCTGAACTTCGATTTTTTCATAAGTGGTAAAGCGGCGGCCGCAGTTTGCGCATTCGCGGCGGCGGCGGATAGAATTTCCGTCATCCGTAGGACGGGAATCCACCACGCGGCTTTCGGTGCAGTTACAGTACTGACATTTCACGTTATCTGTCTCCTTGGTGCAGGTCGTGCGGGTGAAGGTGTCTTGTGTTTTGAAATCAGAGCACCCGAAAACATGGGCGCAAGGGATATTATACGCTTTGCCGGGACGGTTGTAAAGCGGGGAGCGAACTTCCCTCAGGTAGGGCAGCACTCCTGTTCCGGCAGATGAACCAGAATGACGTTTTCGCCAATCCTGAGAATGTGCTGCCAGGGGATGACAAGACCGTTCTTTTCACCCCGCAGCACGCAGGCGAGGGAGAACTCACCGGGAACCACCAGCGCTTCCACGCAGCCGCTGCAGGGATCAAATTCGATGTCCATCACCTTGCCGAGGTTTTTGCCTGTCTGGGTGGAAATAACGTCCTTGGTGCGCAGTTCGGAAAGGCTCATGCATATACGCCTCCTTTTCGTGGCAAGATATGCCACAAAAGAGAGAAATATGCATATTTTGCAGAAAAAATCAGTTTCGCTGGTAGCTCTCAATGCCGCGCAGGATGTTGGGTTCCCTTACATCCCGGGCAAAGGTGAAAAGTTTGCGGGTCATAATGGCGCCGGTGCGGTAGTACAGGCACACAAAGGGACAATCCTGTGCAAACTGGGTCTGAATCTGATGGAGGAGACTGTTGTATGCTTCAAATTCGGATGCGGCGCGCAGTTCCTTGAACAGTTCGTCCATCTTTTCCGAGCGGTAACGGCTGTAGTTGTGGGTATTGCCGCTCATGAGAATGAAGCCGGGATCGGGCACGCTGTCCATCTGGAAGGCAGCCAGGCACAAATCATAGCTGCCGGCTTTCAGTTTGCTGGCGGCTTCGGAGAAGGTGATGCTTTCCACCTTGACTTCAATGCCTACCTGTAAAAGCATATCGGCAATCTGATTGGCGGCTTCCACGCGGACGGAATTGCTCTGTTCTTCATAAACCAGCAATCTTAGATGCAGATTCTTTACCTTGCCGTCGATCACTTTGTTGAGAATGCGGTTCGGGTCGTTATCCATATCCACCCAGCCGGCTTCTGCCAGGAGTTCCCGTGCTTTTTCCGGGTTGTAGGCGAAAGCATCGCTGTCCTGATACATCCAGGTGCCTGCGGGCATGGGCGTGTCCGTGCGGGTGACCATGTCCTGATAGGCATTCTGGGCAATCTGATCGATGTTCAGTGCATAGCGGATGGCTTTGCGCACATTCACGTCGGACAGATATCCGGCGTAATCCTTGTTGTTGATCATCAGCGTTTCCAGCTGCTGTGTGCGGTAGGAAAGGGATACGCTGGTGGTGCCGCGGGCAAACTGGGCGGCGGATGCGCTGCGGGTGATGGCGGCGTCCACTTCGTTGTTTTCATAAAGGCCGATCAGGCTTCGGGTCTGGTTGGTGAACACCACGTTCAGATGCCGGATGTCAGAGGGGGTCTGCCACCAGTTATCATTGACGGTGAGGTAGAGGTAATCCCCCGGTGCAAAGGCGCTGACCTGATAAGGCCCCGAACCTGCGGGATTTTCTGCCTGTACCTGGTTCATGGGCAGAATGGGGAAGGTCATGGCATAAATCAGCCCGTAATAGGCGCGCTTGGATACGATGTTCAGCGTTTTGGCATCGGTGGCGGTAACGCTTTCAATCAGGTACTGCAAAGAGGAGTATTGCCCTTTTCCTTCCTGGGCCAGACGAAGAATTTCGTCCATGGTGGCCTTTACGTCGTAAGCGGTAAGCGGCGTGCCGTCGTGAAAGGTCACATCTTCCCTGAGGTAAAAGGTCCATTTGCGGGCGTCGTTGCTCTTCACCCATTCTTCTGCAATGGCGCTCTGCGGCATATAGTCGTCATCCAATGTGATCAGGCTGTCGTAAATCAGGGACGTGAGGGCCTGAAAATCCCGTTCCTGTGCCTGCAGAGGGTTGAGATATGTGGTTTTGGAAGAGAACATGCCCAGCGTCAGTTCTCCGTCTGCCTCAGAGGCCAGCGCGCAGGGAATACACAGGATCAGCGTGAGAAGCAGTGCTGCCGTCCGGATAGTAATGCTGCAGGTAGACCGCATAGGATTCAATCACCTTCCTTGCGTAATGTTGGCTGTCGTCCATGGGAATTTCGCTGATTTGCGGATTTTCGGGGTCTGCAAAGTAGCCTTTTTCAATCCAGCTTTCCACATTGCCGGCGCCTGCATGGAAGCCGCAGGCCACGTAAATGGGGTTGCCGTCAAATTTATTGGAAAGATAGTTCAGATACCGCGTACCCATGCGGATGTTGGTTTCCGGGTCATGAGGGTCAGGGTTGGCAATGCCCAGTTTATCCGCCATCCATTCCACGGTGTCGGGCATGAGCTGCATCAGCCCCTGTGCGCCTACGCTGGAAACGGCGTTCGGGTCATAATGGCTTTCCCGGTAGATCAGGGCGGCGACAAACGCCGGGTTCAGTTCGTAATAAGCTGAATAGTATTCGATGTAATCCTGATAGCGGATCAGGTTTTTGTGGCGGGAAACCAGACTGTCATATTCATCCATCACGCGCCGGCGCTCAGCCAGGAGATTTTTCAGCTGTTTTTGGGCATCGCCAAGGTGCAGCCCGGCAAATAAAGCGCAGGCAACCAGCACCAGTATCATCAGATACTGCCACAGGGACCAGCGTTTTTTGCGTCCCCGATGCCGCCCGGAACGGCGGTTGCGCCGGGGCTGGCGGGGTTGCTGCATGTGGGGCGGGGGCGTCTGATAACGGTTGAGCTGAGGCGAGGGATAATTGGACAAAATAATCTCCTTTGGTGCGCTGAAAAGGGCACCTGATTATTGATGCTGCAGCTTTTCTGCCTGCAGGCGCAGATGGGCACGGAGCGCGGCGCTGGCGCTTTCTTCCTTTGTGCCAAGGGTATTTATGACAAGGTCTGCCCGGCGCATTTTTTCCTGTGCCGGCATTTGACTTGCAATCTTCTTTTCGGCATCGGCGGCGGAAATACTGTCCCGCTGCATGAGACGCTTTACCTGTTCTTCGTGAGGGATAAAGGTACACCATACTTCCTGACACTTCGTTTCCATGCCCAGTTCATAGAGCAGCGGCGCGGATACAAACACAATGCCATTTTGCTGATTGACCGTTTCCCATGTTTCCTGAAGAATCAGGGGGTGCATGATGGCATTCAGCGTTTTCCGCTTTTCGGTATCGGAAAAAATCAGCTGTCCCAAGGCTTTGCGGTTCAGACTTTCGCCGGAAAAGACCTGATTGCCAAAGGCACTGCGGATCAAAGGAAGTGCTTTTCCGTCGTCTGCCGTCAGGGAACGGGAGATTTCATCTGCATCCACCACGCAGGCGCCTGCGTTTTTCAGGGCGTCGGTGATGTTGGTTTTGCCTGTGGCAATGCCGCCGGTCAGGCCTACCACATATCTCGTCATTTAGTTTCGTACCAGCTTTCTCCGTGTTTGGCTTCAATGCTGAGGGGTACACGCATGCTGACGGCGTTTTCCATGCATTCGTGCAGCAGCGTTTCCACCTGCGCAAGTTCATCCTTCGGGCATTCGATGATCAGTTCATCGTGTACCTGCAGAATGAGCCGGGCTCTGAGGTTCTTTTCCTTGAGTGCCTTATGGACCCGCACCATGGACAGCTTGATGATATCGGCTGCCGTTCCCTGCACAGGGGTGTTCATGGCGGCGCGTTCGCCGAAAGAGCGTATGTTGGCATTGCTGCTTTTCAATTCGGGCAGCATGCGTCGTCTGCCCATGACGGTGGTAGCGCAGCCTTCCTGATAACCGGTTTTCACGGCATCGTCCATAAACTTCTTTACGCCGGGATAGCGGGCAAAATACCGGGCAATAAAGTCTGCGGCTTCCCTGCGGGAAATGCCGATATTGCGGGCCAGACCAAATTCGCTGATGCCGTACACCAGACCGAAGTTGACAGCTTTTGCGCTGCGGCGCATATCGCCCGTCACGTCTTCCATGGGCACTTCAAACACTTCGCTGGCCGTACGGGTATGTACGTCCTGGTTTTTCAGGAATGCGTCCATCATGTTTTTATCTTCGGAAAGATGGGCCAGAATGCGCAATTCGATCTGGCTGTAGTCCGCATCAAAGAGCACCCAGTTTTCCCGGGGAATGAAGGCGCGGCGGATTTCTCTGCCCATCTCCGTGCGGACGGGAATATTCTGCAAATTGGGTTCGGAAGAGGAAATACGGCCTGTGGAAGTGCCGGTCTGGTCAAAGAAGGAATGAATGCGGCCTTCTTTGTCCATCTTGGAAAGCAGAGCGTCCACATAGGTGGAGGAAAGCTTCACCACCTGCCGGTACTCCAGAATTTTGCCGATGACGGGATGATGTTCCCGAAGGTTTTCCAGTGTATCCGCGTCAGTGGAATAGCCGCGCGCCGTTTTTTTGCCGTGGGGAAGACCCATGGTTTCAAAGAGCACCTTGCCCAGCTGCTGGGGACTGTTAAGGTTGAAGGTGACGCCGGTGAGGGCGTACACTTCCTTCAGCAGGTTTTCGGTTTGCTCTTTCCACTGACGGCCCAGGGATTCCAAAACGGTGGCATCTGTGCGGAAGCCTTCCTGTTCCATATCAAACAGCACATAGGAAAGAGGCAGTTCCACTTCCTGATAGAGGTTTTCCATGCCTTCTTTGCGGATGCGCACTTCCTGCGTGCGGTAAAGCTGCCATACGCCCTGCGCGTCGTCCCGGGCAAAGGCGGACAGAGAATAGCTTTTTTCCTGAGGATTGAGGAGATAGGCGCCCAGCATGGTGTCAAAAAGAATGCGGGGCGGATTAATTCCGTGACGGCTGAGGATGTGCATGAGCCGCTTTCCGTCGTGGACGATGAGTGCGTGATATTCAAAAAGCGGTTTCAAAGCGGCCATGGCTTCGTCCGGGTCCAGCCCGTCCGACAGCATATCCTGCCGCAGGGTCACCTTGCCTGCCTGATCTTCGGTGCGAAGCGTAACTTCGGTTTCCGTCACATGAATGGCGATGGGGGTTTCTTTGGGCAAGGGCTGGAAAAAGGACTGAACGGATGCAAAATCACTCAGCTCTTCAAAGGGCAGTTCGGCAACCGTTTCTTCTGCAGCGGGGACATCTTCTGCAGGCATGCTGTCGCCGCACAGCTGCGTGAGCCGCTGGGAAATCTGTCCCAGATGATATTTCTTCAATAGGTCCATGCCGCAAAGGAGGCGGTTGGTTTCGTATTCTTTTACATCAAAGGGAATGGGCGCGGTGGGACGGATGGTGGCCAGGTCTTTGGAAAAAAGGGCCTGATCCTTGAAGGTACGTACCTTTTCGCCCAGTTTGCCTTTGATATTTTCGCCGTTTGCCAGCACGTTTTCCAGCGTGCCGTATTCATCGAGCAGTTTGACGGCGGTCTTTTCGCCCACGCCGGGAATGCCGGGGATGTTATCGCTGGTATCGCCCATAAGGCCTTTCCAGTCCGTTACCTGACGGGGTGTGATGCCGAAAATTTCTTTCACCATGGGCGGGGTGAACAGGATGGTTTCGCTGATGCCCTTGCGGGTGAACAGCACCTGCGCTTCATCATCTACCAATTGAAGGGCGTCCTTGTCGCCGGTGAGCAGCATGGCGCGCAGAGAATCCGTTTCCCCGCATTTTTTGGCGATCGTGCCTAAGATATCATCCGCTTCGTAGCCTTCGGCAGTCAGCACGCCGATGTGCATGGCGGAGAGGATTTCCTTGATGATGGGAAACTGCATGCGCAGTTCATCGGGAGTGGATTTGCGGCCTGCCTTGTATTCGGCGTAGGCCTTGTGCCGGAAGGTGGGGGCATGCAGGTCAAAGGCTACGGCTGCATAGCGGGGTTCGTAATCCTTGAACACCTTCAGCAGCATGGCTAAAAAGCCGTGCACGGCATTGGTATATACGCCGTCCGCATCCATCAGCGGCAGCGCATGGAATGCCCTGTGCATCAGGCTGTTGCCGTCCACGCATAAAAACAGATCGCGCATGTTTATCCCTCCGGAAACGTAGTACCTATTTTCCTACTCTATATTATAGCACAGCCTGTGGGAAATACACAAGCAGAGAGGGAGGATTCCTGCTGTATGCACATGTAAAAACCCGTTCCGGAAAGGAACGGGCAAAAGTAGAAAAGATGTCAGCGGGCGTTGGGAATGCGGATGGTCACGCCGCCGGAAAAATCGCTGGGAGCCAGACAGGGATTGGCGCGAAGCAGCGTGGCGACAGGCACCCGAAGGGCCATGGCGGCTGTTTCCAGCGTTTCATCTGCCTTCAACGTATAGGTGTTGGGCACGGGGCAGGGCAGGTTTTCTTCCGGGATGCACAGGATATCGCCGGTTTGCAGGGCATCCAGATTCTGGGTAGGATTAGCTTCCTGCAGGGTATAGAAAGAAAGACCGTATTTGAGCTGCAGTTCTTCCGCCGTTTGATTGGGCTGCACCACGGTGCGCCGGTTGGCGGGGCAGTTTGATGGATCAGCGCCAGGCAGGGAAGGTGTGGGCAAGGCGCTGTCCGGCGTGTTTTCCGGGGATTGGGCCGGTTGGTTTGATGTATTGCCGTTTTGTGCCGGCCAGTTCACATCCTGCTGGGGGATGCACAGTCTGTCGCCTACCGTGAGTACAGCCGGCGGCGTCTGGGGATTGGCAGCCAGGAGGGAAGAAAGGTCCACATTGAGTTTTTGCGCAATGGAAAAATAACTGTCGCCTGTTTGCACGGTATAGGTATAGGCACAGTTGCAGTTGGTTCGATCGGCCATGGTCAAAAGCCACCCCTTTTCTCAAACTTCAATAACAGCCTATGCGAAAGTGCGGAAAAAGTGCGCTGTATGCAAAAAGAATGGCAGAAAGATGAAAACATGAAAAAACGCCTTTCCATCAGGAAAGGCGATTTTTAACGGGTAGCAATTGCTGCTTAGTCCACCGTGTAGGGCAGCAGCGCGATGGCACGGGCGCGCTTGATGGCTTCGCTCAGCTGACGCTGATGCTTGGCGCAGTTGCCGGTCATACGGCGGGGCAGGATCTTGCCGCGTTC
>JAFYLS010000028.1 GCA_017550035.1 Clostridia bacterium | reverse complement strand
ATATATCGCCATCAACGACCACTTCGATTCCATCGACATGAACAGCACCGAGTGCGATATGGCGGGTATCAAAAACTGGTTCAACGAGTTTTTCGCCAAAGATACCAGCCGCAAAATCCGTGCTGTGCAGAAAGCAAAGGGTGAACGTGGCGTACCGCTAACCACCAATGTTCCTTACGGCTACATCAAGGACAAAGAAAATCCGCAGACTTGGCTGATTGATCCCGAAGCGGCATCCGTCGTGAAGCGTATCTTTGATATGTGCATGAACGGACGAGGCCCGTCGCAGATCGCCAATCAGCTAAAGGCAGATGGAATTCTTACCCCTACCGCCTACAAGGACAGTGTGGGCATCAAGAGTCCCAATACCGCACCCGAAAACCCTTGCGGATGGCATGGCAGCACAGTTGTTGCCATTCTTGAACGCAGAGAGTACACAGGCTGTACAGTCAACTTCAAGACCTACACCAATTCCATCTGGGACAAGAAGCAACGAGACAACCCGGTTGAGAAGCAGGCAATCTTCGAAGACACTCACGAAGCCATTATCGAAATGGATGTCTTTGAAAAAGTGCAAGTCATTCGCCAGCAGCGCCAGCGCAAAACCAAGTCTGGTTGTACAAGCACCTTTTCCGGTTTGGTGTACTGCGCCGGCTGCGGTGAAAAGCTGTACTACGGAGCAACCAACAACGGCAAGCGCGAGGGAGCATTCTTCGATTGTTCGCTTCATTGGAAACACAAGGACAAGTGCGGAACACACTTCATCCGTGAGTCGGTTTTAGAGCGAATGGTGCTGAAACACATTCAGTTGGTCATGGGGTATATTCTCAGATACCGTCAGCACTTCATCTTCGTAATGGAACAACAGCTCCAGTTAGAGTCGGCAGAAAAGCTGCAGACGAGCCGCAAACAGCTTGAGCGCAATGAGCGCCGCATTGCTGAACTGAAAAGGCTGTTCATTAAGATTTACGAGGATAACGCCAAGGGCAATCTGAGTGATGAACGCTATGAGATGATGAGCCAGAACTACGAAGCGGAACAGAAACAGCTTGAAGCAGAGGTTGTCGCTCTGCGACAGGAAATTGAAGTACAGGAAAGACAGAACGAAAATATTGAAAGGTTCATCCGAACGGCAGACAAATACGTGGACATCGAGGAAATCGACCCGTGTATGCTGCGAGAGCTGATAAAAGCGATCTATGTGGAAGCACCCGACAAGTCCAGCGGCAAGCGCAGACAGAAGATCCACATTGAATATGACGGTATCGGCTTTATCCCTTTGGAAGAACTTGCGAAAAAGGAAACGGCGTGACCGAAGTCACGCCGTCCCTTGAAAACAGTCGTTTTCAAGCATTTTTCAAAATAACTGTTTTACGAAGCCCCGCCCGACGACCGGTTCTTTTTGTTTGCTTTTTATTTCTGTTTTGCTTGGCTGTCACACCCGTTCGAATCGGAACACCCAGCTGTCGTAATCCGTCCAGGTGGAGGGGACGTTCAGGCCGATGTGCATCAGCGCTGCGCCGGAATAGGTTTCACCCGTTTCCTGATTGCGGTAGCGTGCGTCCGGAATGAGGTTTTGCAGATACACGCGTTCGGGCTGCATGTTGGGTTTCACACGGCGCTGATACAGGCATACTACGACCTGCTTTTCGTCTTCGCTGACGAACTGCCAGGAGGCCAGATTGTCATGGCGGGTAGGATCGATCAGGCGGGAGAAGGTGCCCTGCTGCAGCACGGTGCGCAGCTCCTTCACGGTGCGGACAGCCGCCTTGGCCTTTTCGGTATCTTCATCGCTGAGCTTGCTCAAATCCAGTTCAAAGCCGAAGTTGCCGCCCAGTGCCACGTTGCAACGGGTTTCAAAGGGCGTAATGCGCATGGTCTGGTGGTTGGGCACCACGCTGACGTGGGCGCCCATGGCGCTGGCAGGGTACACCATGGAAGTACCCCACTGGATGCCGATGCGTTCAAAAGCGTCGGTATCGTCGCTGGTCCAGGTCTGGGGCATGTAATACAGCATGCCGCAGTCAAAGCGTCCGCCGCCGCCGGAGCAGCTTTCAAAAAGCACTTCGGGGAAGCGGGAGGTGATCTCATCCAGCACCCGATAAAGGCCCAGCATATAGCGGTGCTGGGATTCCATACGGCGCTCGGAAGGCAGCACGCAGGAGAAGCCTTCGGTCATGTTGCGGTTCATATCCCATTTGACATAGGTGATGTTGGCGCTTTCCAGCACTTTGCTCAGCGCGTCGATAAGATAATCCTGCACTTCTTTGCGGCCCATATCCAGAATCAGCTGCTGACGGGCTTCGGTGCGTTCGCGGCCGTCCACATGCAGGCACCAGTCGGGATGGGCGCGGTACAAATCGCTGTCCGGAGAAATCATTTCCGGTTCAAACCAGATGCCAAAGCGCATACCCAGTGCATTCAATTTTTCGCCCAAAGGCTTGAGACCGCCCGGCAGCTTCTTTTTGTCTACCACCCAGTCGCCCAGGGAGCAGTTGTCGCTGTCGCGCTTGCCGAACCAGCCGTCGTCCATGACAAACAGTTCGCAGCCGATCTTGGCGCCTTTTTCGGCGATGGCCAGCAGCTTTTCTTCGTTGAAGCCAAAATAAGTGGCTTCCCAGTTATTGACCAGAATGGGACGGGGCAGATCGCGCCAGTAGCCGCGGCAGATGCGCTTGCGGATGAAGCGGTGGAAGCGCTGGGACATGCCGCCAAGACCTTCACCGGAATAAACCAGCAGCGCTTCGGGGCTCTGGAAGCTTTCGCCGGGCGCAAGATGCCAGGAGAACACATCCGGATGCATGCCGATCATCATGGACACGCGGTCGTCGATGCTCACGTCCGTGGAAAGGCGGAAGGAGCCGGAATACACATGGGTCATGGCGTATACCTGTCCCCTGGTTTCGTCGGCATTGTGTTCCAGTACAGCCAGGAAGGGATTGTTTTCATGGCCGGATGCGCCGCGGCGGCTGTCGAGGGAGAAGAACCCCCGGGGCAGCTGGGAGCGCAGGGCATTGCGTTCACGGCAGTGGGAGCCCTTCAGATGGAGAATATCGTATTCGCCCTTGGGCAGGAACACGCTGGCTTCCTGCACGTTCTTCAGTTCAATATCCTTTTCGCCGGCGTTTTCCACCTGCAGGCTGCGGCAGAGTACATCAAAACCGGTATAGACGGTATAATTCAGGTGCACGCGCACATGGGTGAGGGGGTCTTCCAGTGTGATGACAAGGGTATCTGCATCATCTTCTGCATAAGCGGAGGGCAGGCCGGTAAGCGCCTTTTTGCCGTGGAAGATTTCGTGGCTTACATAGCGCAGGGAAAGCACGTCATCACCATCGTGGTTCAGTACGTTCAGTGCGCGCTGGGCATAGTAGCCCTTTTCCTGAGTAGGCACTTCGAACGTCAGACGGTTGTATTCATTGTCGAAGGAAGCATAGGCCTGTACTTCGGGGATCAATGCGGAAACATCTTCGTCCGGGAGGCGGCTTCCCCAGTACAAATGGGTCAGAATGCCGTTGCGAACCTGCATAAAATAGCTGTAGCTGTCGCCTTGCAGGTGGAAAAGTTTTTTCGCTTCGTGGAAAAAGATCATGTTATGCCTCCAGAGACTTGAGGTATTCAATGCAGGTCTTTACTTCTTCGGGACCGGTGGGGGTCAGGCTTTCGCTTTCCACCACGATGGGCAACTTGCGGGCAAGGGCATAGTCGCGCACAGCCTTGACGGGAGCGTGCCCCTGACCCAGAGGACGGCCTTCATCGTAATTACCGTTTTCGCGGATACCGTCCTTGAGATGGATGGCTACCACGCGCTCACCCAATTCTTCCAGTTTGGCAATGGGGTCGAGACCCGCAAAGAAGGCCCAGAAGGTATCCAGTTCAAAAGCTACGTCGGTATTGTCCCGCAGCCAGTCATGGGCAATGATGCCGTCGTTGTTGGGCTTGAATTCCGCATCGTGGTTGTGATAAGCCAGGGTAATTCCGTGCTTTGCCATTTCAGGCTGCGCTTTGGCAAAAATGTCAGCCAGTTTTTTCAGCGCTTCCAGCGTGGAAAAATCTGCGCCCGGAACGATGCACAGATTGCAGCCGATTTCCTTGTGATAGCGGATGGTTTCTGCCAGCTTATCTTCCGTAAGCTGGTCGACGCCGGTGTGCGTGCCCCAGGCGCTGACGCCGTTTTCGTCCATGCACTGCTTCACTTTTTCGGCGTTGTTGCCGAAGAAACCGGCAAATTCCATGCCTTTGTAGCCGTACTTTGCCACCGTTTCGATGGCGCCCAAAAGGTTGTTTTCGGTGATGTCGCGCACGCTGTAAAGCTGAAGACCGTATTCACACATGGTTTGTATCTCCTTTCGATGGTCGGGAACTGTTTGTTTTTTCATATTATAACATAGATGCGTTCGTTTGTGCGATAGGAAATGATTTTTTGTAAAAACCGAAAAATGTAAATAAAAATGCAACTTTTGCAATGAAATGGGGAAGAGGGGTGGATTTTATGGGCGGATGTATGCTATAATACCGAAAAACTGTTTAGAGGATGTGTATGAAACATGGCTAACAAACATACCCGTAAAGAACATATTTCTTATCGCCGCAAGCGCGAAGCGGCTGTGAAGGAACAGAACCGCAAGCATCTGACTCAGAAGCAGAAAGTTCAGCTGTGGTCCGCCATTGGCGCTGCCGCGCTGGTTGTGATTCTCTTTGTAACCTTTGCCGTGCCCGCCATCAAGGGCGCTGTGCCCAGCTGGTTTGGCAATCCCATGTTTGCTGCGGATGATGCCATCCTGGGTAAGATCGGTAATTTTTACTACAACCTGGGCACCTGGAACGAGGAACTTGAAGGCTTTACCCGCGATTATAACTATGTGATTTCCCGCGACCCCAACCGTCTGGACGCGTATTATACCAATAACACCGAAGGTGCTGCTGTCTACAGCGTATATGTGGGCGTGGTGCCTGAAGTGACGGCGGAAGAAATGTATGACAAGGTGGCTGCCTGGGTGACCGAAGCTTCCGACCTGAAGGAATATGCCGATGCGCCTGCACCTGCCAAGTATTTTATGACCCGTTCTCACTTTGGCGAGGAACAGGGCACTGCCCAGTGTTCCGTGGTGATGTATCTGGAAACCAGCGAAAATGCGCTGATTCACATCTCCATCAATTCCAATACGGTGCTGGAGGCTGACTTGCCTGCGGAAGAAGAACTGCTCTCTGTGGTGCCCCAGGTGCTGGCGAACCTGACTGTGAAATAAAATATCGAGCGCCGTCTTCCTGCATGGGTAGACGGCGCTTTTTGCTGCTTCCCATATTTTTCATCCGTTCTCCCTTGCTTTTCGCTTTTCAGCGTGCTATAATCCATGTACGCGATGATCGGAAAGAACCGGGAAGACGTTTTCAGAAAGCCGTCGGGTGATGCGAGACGGCAGCGTGCAGCGGGGATCCATCCGTGAGCGGGCAGCGATGAACTGCACGGGCGCGCCCGTTACAGCGCATACGAGCGGGCATGGGCACCTATGTGTCTGTGTCAAGCGGGGTGGCAACGCGGTTTTATCCGTCCCTGTGGAATGGGGCGGTTTTTTATTTTCCCGAAAATATAAAAACGCCCGAGAATTTGATCAAGTGCCGGCTTGCAGCCGGAAGGAGGACAAGAAAATGCTCGATATCAAGCGGATCCGTCAGAATTCCGAAGAACTGAAAGAAGCGCTGAAAAAGCGCAATTCTCCCATTGATATTTCCGATTTGCTGAGCCTGGATGAACGCCGCCGCGAACATCTGGCCGAAGTGGAAGCGCTGAAAAACCGCCGCAATGAAGAAAGCAAGCGTATCGCCCAGGTGAAGCGCCAGGGCGGCGACGCCAGCGAAATCATGGAAGCCATGCGCCAGGTGGGTGAAGAAATCGCCCGTCTGGATAAGCAGGTGGCCGAATGCGATGAAGCCATGAACGCCATCCTCATGCGCCTGCCCAACATTCCTCTGGACAGCGTGCCCGTTGGCAAGGACGATCAGGACAACGTGGAACAGCGCCGCAAGGGCGAACCCCGCGTGTTCCCCTTTGAACCCAAGGCTCACTGGGATATCGGCACCGATCTGGGCATTCTGGACTTTGAAGCCGGCGCCAAGATCTCCGGTGCCCGTTTCACCGTGTATCGCGGGCTGGGCGCCCGTCTGGAACGCGCCGTGATCAACTTCTTCATGGATACCCATGCTCAGGATGGCTATGTGGAAGTGCTGCCTCCCTACATGGTGACCCGTGCTACCATGACCGGTACCGGCCAGCTGCCCAAGTTTGAAGAAGACGCCTACAAGGTGGATCAGGATACCTTCCTCATCCCCACGGCCGAAGTGCCTGTGACCAATCTGTACCGCGATATGATCCTGGACGGCGATCAGCTGCCCATCCGTCACTGCGCCTACAGCGCCTGCTTCCGTGCCGAAGCCGGCAGTGCCGGCCGCGATACCCGCGGTCTCATTCGCCAGCATCAGTTCAATAAGGTGGAACTGGTGAAGGTCTGCAAGCCTGAACAGAGCGATGCTGAATTGGAGAGCATGACCAATCAGGCAGAAAAGGTGCTTTCCCTGCTGGGTCTGCCTTACCGCGTGGTGTGCCTGTGCACCGGCGATATGGGTTTCTCCGCCGCCAAAACCTATGACATTGAAGTGTGGATGCCCTCCTATGGCCGCTATGTGGAAATCTCCTCCTGCTCCAACTGCGACGATTTCCAGGCCCGCCGTGCTGCCATCCGCTACAAGGACGGCCCCAAGGGCAAGGCGCAGCTGTGCCACACCCTGAACGGCTCCGGCGTGGCTGTGGGCCGCACTGTGGCTGCCATTCTGGAAAACTACCAGAATGACGACGGTACCGTGACCATTCCCGAAGTGCTGCGTCCTTACATGGGCTGCGATGTGATCGGCAAGTAAACAAAAGTAAAAAATGTGAAAAAAATCGGCAGACCTGTTTCGCTCTGCCGATTTTTGTGTATAATATAGGCAACGGGATACTTGTCCTAAATGAATGAATATCAAAAATGGAGGGTCAATACCATGGAACTGAAGGGCAGCAAGACTGAACAGAATCTGCAGACGGCATTTGCGGGCGAATCTCAGGCCCGCAACAAGTACACCTATTTTGCTTCCAAGGCCAAGAAGGACGGTTATGTCCAGATTGCCCAGATCTTTGAAGAAACCGCCAACAACGAAAAAGAACATGCCAAGATCTGGTTCAAGCTGCTGGAAGGCATCGGCTCCACTGCCGAAAACCTGAAGGCTGCCGCCGAAGGCGAAAACTACGAATGGACCGATATGTATGCCACCTTCGCCAAGGAAGCCAAGGAGGAAGGCTTTGACTATATCGCTTCCCTGTTCGAGCAGGTGGCCGCCATCGAAAAGGAACATGAAGAACGCTACCTGAAGCTGCTGGCCAACGTGGAAGGCGAACTGGTCTTCTCCAAGGACGGCGACGCTGTGTGGCAGTGCCTCAACTGCGGCCACATCATGGTGGGTAAGAAGGCTCCCGAAGTGTGCCCCGTGTGCGCTCATCCCCAGGCCTACTTCGCCATCCGCGCCGAAAACTATTGATCAAAACATGCAAGACCGCTTCGGCGGTCTTTTTTATTGCAGGAAAAGGCAGCAAAGAAAGCGAAATATGCAGTAATCTTTTGCGGAGGAAAAGAAAATGCTGCTTGCTATTGCGTATACGCTGTACATGTGCTGACGGACAGGGTTGTACAGCGATGAAATAAGAACGCTGTCCCGTTGGCTTTGCTGAAAAAGAAAGAATAGAAAAAGGAGCAAAGGCCAATGAAAAAATACAGAGATACATTCCGGCCACTTGGCCCTTTCCTGCTTTTGTGGGGCACTCAGGCGCTGTCTGCACTGGGCAGCGGCATGACAGGATTTGCGTTGATTTTGTGGAGCTATGGGCAGTCGGGCTCAGCGCTGATGACGGCGCTGCTCAGCGTTTGCTCCTATGCGCCCTATGTGGTTATGAGCATGCTGTCCGGTGCGCTCAGCGACCGTTGGAACAAAAAAGTAACCATGCTGGTGTGCGATGCCTTTGCGGTGCTGTGCACTTTGACGGTGTTGGTGCTGTATAAAGCGAATTCCCTGCAGGTGTGGCACCTCTATTTGCTCAATGCGCTGAACGGACTGATGAACACCTTCCAGCAGCCGGCGTCCGATGTGAGCACCACGCTGCTTCTGCCTGAGAAATACTTTCAGAAGGTGGGTGCGCTGAAGGGCTTTTCCAATTCGCTGACTACCATCCTGACCCCTGTGCTGGCGGCGGCTGTGTATACGCTTCTGGGTCTGGATGCAGTCATCTGGGCGGATGTTTTTACCTTTGCCGTGGCTTTTGCTGTGCTGCTTTTTGGGATTCATATCCCGAAGATCGAGCAGCGGAAAGAAAAGAAGGAAACGGTTTGGCAGAGCATTCGCGCCGGGCAGGATTACTTGAAAAAGCACCCGGGTATATTCCATGTGATGCTGTTTCTGGCGGCTATCAATTTCACAGCTTCCATTTATAACGCGGCCTTGCCCGCTCTGATCCTGCCTCATCCCCGGGGCGGCGAAAATGCTTTAGGGCTGCAGAACGCCGTGACAGGCACGGCCATGCTGCTGGGCAGTTTGCTGGCACTGAAAAGCAAAACGCCCAAGAGCCGTGTGCGCGTGATCTGTAACACGCTTTTGCTGAGTATGTGCACGGAAAACTTCTTTCTGGCGCTGGGACATCACAGCGTCTGGTGGGCTGTGGGCGCAGTGGCCGGCTGGATCGCCATTCCGCTGATGAACACCAATCTGGACGCACTGCTGCGCCACTACATTCCAGTGGATATTCAGGGCAGAGTATATGCCGCACGCAATACCTTCCAGTTTTTTACCATTCCGCTTGGGTATCTGGCGGGCGGTTTTCTGGTGGACAAGGTGTTTGAACCGCTGATGGCTGAAAAAAGCGGACACTTTCTGAATGTGCTGTTTGGCACAGGGAAAAGTTCGGGCGCAGCCATGCTGTTTTTCTGCATTGCCTTTCTGGGAACGGTCACCTGTCTGATTTTCCGAAAGGACAGGCATATCTGGGAACTGGAAAAATAAACAGATGTGGCATTAGAAAATAAAAAGAAATAACTCCCAAAAAAGAAAACGGTGCGGGACATGTTTATTGTGTGTCCAGCACCGTTTCATTTTGAATAGAGGGATTATTTGCCAAACATGTCCGCCAGTCTGCGGGCAGTATCGGCCATTTGCTTTACGCCGGCAAATACGGTGTCGGCATTGCGGCCATAGAGATACTGATCGGCTTCCAGGGTGAAGTATCCGGCGTAGCCGATTTCCCGGAGCGCTGCGACAATCGCTTCAAAGTCCATTTTCATGGTGAAGGGCAGTGCGTGGGAGTCGTTCAGCAGATCGTTGTCGTGAATGTGCAGCGCCTGCAGGTGATTGCCGAGCGCGCGGATCATGTTGACTGCGCCCGAACCGGAGCCCTTCATTTCGGCATGGCCAAGATCCAGACAGGCGACGAAGGCGGGATCGTTTACACCGTTCAGGTGATCGAGGAAGCTTTCCGAGGTGGCGCAGGCGGCAAAGGAACTGTGGCCTTTTTCCTCGTCCCAATCCCACATGTTTTCGGTGGCGATCTTTACGTTATGCTCTTTGGCAAAAGGAAGCAGTTCCTGATAGAAATCCACATTGGCCTGCAGTTCATAATCGTTGCCGGGATGAATCACGCAGATGCTGCCGCCGGCAATGGCAGTGCATTCAATGGCACGCTTGAGATGATCGCGGATGGGCCCGACGGTGGTGGGGAAGGGAGCGTGGCTCTGGTTGCAGTGGATGCCGTTGTCTTCGCCGATGCGGCGGAGCTTTTTGGCAAATTCTGCATAATGGCTGCCGGCAAGCGGATGAGTGCTCGGCTGCGCTTTGCCCGTTTCCCAGTCATAACGGCACATGGAAAACATGGAAAAATCCCAGGCGTCAAAGCTGGCTTTGGCGCACATTTCGATGGCTTTTTCTTCGCCGACATGATAGGCGATGGATGCGATTTCGGTGGAAGTTTTCATAATGGAGCCTCCTCGCTTTTGATTGTCTTTTGGTATGCAGCCAGTACGATGCCCAGATCAGTTTCCAGCCGTTTTCCGGTGTCTGTGAATCCTGCGGATTCGTAGCAGCGGCGGTTCATGGCCAGATCCTGAGGAAAATCCACATGGAAGCAGGCTGCATCCGGGAAATACTTTTCGCACAGCAGTATTGCAGCGCGAGCAATGTGTCTGCCCTGCAGATCGGGGCGGATGTAGATTCGTGCCAAATAATATTCGTGCTCGGGAAGAGATTCGCAAAAGGGAGTGCGGCCTATGCACCTGTACAGCACACCGCCTGCGATCTCATGATCATACAGTATGGTGAAATAACGAAACTGAGGAGTATCCAACCGGCTGGTGATGTCCTCAATGCCGCGCAGGTATGGATTGCTGCTGTCATGATACTTTTCATACAACGGGCGGAAAGCTGCTTTCTGCAATTGGCAGAGCTGTTCTGCGTCCTGCGGTCCTGTTGGACGTACGGCAATCACGGTGATCATCCTTTCGTATGATTCGGAAGATTTTGGGCGTATTTCAGGGCGCTTCGGATGGCTGTTGGTTTGGGCAATTTGTCCATTTCGTCTGCCGTTACCCATTGCCCATGGGGAGCATCAAACATGGCATCTGCTTCCAGATGGTAGATTTTCATTTGCCAGATCAGGTGGGTGAATACGTGCTTGCCTTCTCCCAGAAACCGGGGCGCGGAGTAATGTCCGCGGGGCAGACGGGATACAATATCTTCCGGAGAAGTGTTTTCCTCCATGGGAAACACCCACAGGTTCTTCAGCAGGTTTTCCTTTCGCTGCATCATCAGGATACGATTTTTGCAGGTGATAAGCAGCACGGCATATTCCACTTGCTTTGGCGCCTTCTTTACCGATTTGACTGGCAGCATGTCCGCATCGCCGTCCGCGTATGCAGTGCAGTATTTCTGCATGGGGCAGCGCTCGCAGTCCGGCGTGCCGGGGGTGCAGATTGTGGCGCCCAGATCCATGAGGGCCTGATTGAAATCGCCTGCCCGTTTGGGGGGCATTTCGCCCGCTGCGATTTCGTGCAGTCTGCGTTTGACCGAGGGAATCTCCACGTTTTCGCGTATGCCGTGAATGCGGGAAAAGACCCTTGTCAGATTTCCGTCCATGGCGGGCGCGGGAACGTCAAAGGCAATGCTGGCGATGGCGGCTGCCGTGTAGGGACCGACGCCGGGGAGCGTCAGTAACCCTTCCACGGTGCGGGGAAACTGTCCGCCCAGTTCAAACCATACCTTTTTGGCGGCTGCGTGCAAATTGCGCGCCCGGGAATAGTAGCCCAGTCCCTGCCAGGCGAGCAGCACTTCTTCTTCCTGTGCGCAGGCCAGAGCTTCCACAGTGGGAAACAGGGCGGTAAAGCGTTCAAAGTAGGGGACTACCGTTTCGGTGCGGGTCTGCTGCAGCATGATTTCGCTGAGCCATATTTGATAGGGGTCACGGGTGCCGCGAAACACAAATTCGCGTTTGTTCTGGTCATACCAGCGCAGCAGAGTCTCATAAAGCGGCATATGCGGCCCCCTCTTTCAATTGATTACTGCTATGATACCATGAAACGGAAAATGTGACAATTCTCAAAATACCGACAGGATAAATGTTCCGAACGCGGGGTAGTAAAATATGGCAGATTGTGGTATAATAAAAAAGATGGCAAAATTGCGTTTTACGCTTGCATCAAAAGGGAATTTCTAGTAAACTACACAAGGCTGATGTGGCGTGCATCCACGGATGCGCGCTAACAATATAAAAAAGCAAACTCTTTAAGGAGGAATATTCATGAACGTGAAGCCTTTAGGTGACCGTGTGGTCATTAAAAACGTGGAACAGGAAGAAACCACCAAGTCCGGCATTGTGCTGCCCGGCGCTGCCAAGGAAAAGCCCCAGATGGCCGTTGTGCTGGCTGTTGGCCCCGGCGGTATGGTGGACGGTAAGGAAATCAAAATGGAAGTGGAAGTTGGCCAGAAGGTGATTTATTCCAAGTATGCCGGCACCGAAGTGAAGCTGGACGGTCAGGAACTGATTCTGGTTCGTCAGAGCGACATTCTGGCTGTGGTGGAATAATTTTCTCACCCGCCCCTATTTTGCTGTTTGATTTTAAGGAGGATATATCATTATGGCTAAGCAGATTAAGTACGGCGCTGAAGCTCGCAAGGCTCTGGAAGCAGGCATCAATGCGCTGGCGGATACCGTGAAGATCACCATGGGTCCCAAGGGCCGCAACGTGGTGCTGGATAAGAAGTACGGCGCTCCCCTCATCACCAACGACGGTGTGACCATTGCCAAGGAAATCGAACTGGAAGACGCTTTTGAAAACATGGGCGCTCAGCTCATCAAGGAAGTGGCTACCAAGACCAACGACGTGGCCGGCGACGGTACCACCACCGCTACGCTGCTGGCTCAGGCCATCGTGCGCGAAGGTCTGAAGAACCTGGCTGCCGGCGCCAACCCCATGATCCTCAAGAAGGGCATCGAAGACGCCACCGAAGCTGCCGTGAGCGGCCTGAAGGAAATTTCCCAGCCCATCACCGGCAAGCAGGCTATTGCTCAGGTTGCTTCCATTTCCGCAGGCGATGAAACCATCGGCCAGCTGATTTCCGACGCCATGGAAAAGGTTGGTCAGGACGGCGTGATCAGCGTGGAAGAAAGCAAGACCATGCGCACCGAACTCAACACCGTGGAAGGCATGCAGTTTGACCGCGGCTATGCTTCCGCTTATATGGTTACCGATACCGATAAGATGGAAGCCGTGCTGGATGAGCCCCTCATCCTGATCACCGACAAGAAGATCAGCAACATTCAGGAAATCCTGCCCGTTCTGGAGCAGGTGGTGCAGCAGGGCAAGAAGCTGCTCATCATTGCTGAAGATGTGGAAGGCGAAGCGCTGGCTACCCTGGTGGTCAATAAGCTCCGCGGCACCTTCACCTGCGTTGCCGTCAAGGCTCCCGGTTTTGGCGATCGCCGCAAGGAAATGCTGCGCGACATCGCCATCCTCACCGGTGGTCAGGTCATCAGCGAAGAACTGGGCCTGGATCTGAAGGAAACCATGCTGAACCAGCTGGGCCGCGCCCATCAGGTGAAGGTGGATAAGGAAAACACCACCATCATCGACGGTTACGGCGACAAGAACGAAATCAACGCCCGCGTGCAGCAGATCAAGGTGCAGATTCAGGAAACCACCAGCGATTACGACCGCGAAAAGCTGCAGGAACGTCTGGCCAAGCTGGCCGGCGGCGTGGCTGTCATTCAGGTTGGCGCTGCCACCGAAATCGAAATGAAGGAACGCAAGCTGCGCATCGAAGACGCTCTGGCTGCTACCCGTGCTGCTGTTGAAGAAGGCATCGTGCCCGGCGGCGGCGTGGCGCTGCTGAACGTGATGAGCAAGGTGCAGCAGCAGGTCTCCAAGCATACCGGCGATGCCAAGACCGGCGTGCAGATCGTGCTGCGTGCCATCGAAGAACCCGTGCGTCAGATCGCTCTGAACGCCGGTATCGACGGCGCTGTCATCATCGAAAACATCCGTCGCTCCCGCAAGGTGGGTTATGGCTACGATGCGCTCAAGGGCGAATACGTGGACATGATCGAACGCGGCATCATCGACCCCACCAAGGTGACCCGTTCCGCGCTGCAGAACGCTGCTTCCGTGGCTGCCATGGTGCTGACCACCGAATCTCTGGTGACCGATATTCCTGTGAAGGAAGCTCCCGCTCCCGCTGGCAACCCCGGCATGGGCGGCATGTACTAATTCAAAACAACCGTTTGTCCGCCGTGCATCTGCACGGCGGATTATTTTTATTCCGGGCAGGAAAAAGGAAGAAAATGGGCGAAAACGGAATACAGACTTTTGCCTTACGGGAGATACAGTATGATCGCCAATTATCACACCCACACGTGGCGCTGCAACCATGCCGAGGATACCGAACGGGAGTATGTGGAAGCAGCTGTGGCACGGGGCATCAAAACGCTGGGCTTTGCCGACCACGCACCTTACTTTTTTGACGGAGACTATTATTCCGGATTCCGTATGAAGCGGGAACAGTACCGGGATTATGCGGATACGTTAAAAGCCCTCCGGCAGGAATATGCGGACAAGATCGATATCTTTATCGGCGCCGAAATGGAGTACTATCCCAAGTATTTTGCGAAAACGCTGGATTTCATGAATGAGATCGGTTTGGATTACATCATCATGGGGCAGCACTATATGGATCATACTGAAAGCTGGCATGCCTATAAGGAGACTGAAGATGAAATGGTGCTGGCAAGGTATGTGGACGTGGTTCTGGAGGGCGCCGGAACAGGTGCATACACCTACATTGCCCATCCCGATCACATCAATTTCCGGGGAGATGAAAAGATTTGGCATAAGCACATGTTCCGTTTGTGCCAGGCTTTGAAGGAAATGGACGTGCCGGTGGAAATGAACCTGCTGGGATTTTTTGACGGCAGGCATTATCCCCGGAAGGACTTTTTGGCCATTGTGAAAGAAGCGGGCACCCATGTGGTGTTGGGCTGTGATGCCCACAGTAAGCAGCAGATGGGCAATGTGCAGATTGCCCAAGAAGCCATGAAGTGGCTGGGGGATATAGGGATTGTGCCGCAAAAGCAGATTCCTCTGCGCAAACCCGTGATCCTGCGTTGACAAAACGATGCCGCAACGATATAATAAGACAGATATTTTCGGGCGTTGAAGGGAAGAACATCCGCAGGATTCCCCCAGAGAGCGCATCCTTGGCTGGGAGATGCGCGGACGAAAGCGGATGGGGACACCCCGGAGCCTCCTGCATCAGCAGGCGTTTTCCGCGTTAAGGAGCAAAGCGGCATTTCTTCATTGAAATGCAAGCTGGGTGGCACCGCGAAGTAATTTCGTCCCATGCATTTGCGTGGGACGTATTT
>JAFYLS010000027.1 GCA_017550035.1 Clostridia bacterium | reverse complement strand
GGAGGAAGGCAATACAGATGTTTCTGCCTTGCATGTCAGCTATCTGGTGGCCTGTTTGCGCGGTCTGGTTCATGCTCTTCCCTATGGGTTGGACGTGTATGTGGTGTTTGCGCTGCGGGATATGCTGCTTGCCCTTGCCCGAAACCAGCGCGGCAGGGAAGTTTACTGGGCAGGTGTTACCGGCAAACGCTGCGGGCAGGCGCTGGTTTGCATTACAGCAGTCTGCGCAGCCTTCAATGTGCTGCAGCTCCTTCTTTCAAATACGGCGCGTCAATTGCATGTGGCGGTGCACTTCCCCGTCGGCAGCATGTTGCTGTATGTGGGTGCGCTGCTTCTGGGACGGCTGGTGCTGGAAATGAAGCGGATCCGAGAAGAAAACGAAAGCTTTATCTGAGGTGCGGGAAAGATGGCTATTCGTGTCAGTCTGGATGAGGCGTTAAAGAAAAAGGGGATTACCGGCAAGGAACTGTGCCGACTGGTGGGCCTTACTGAAGCCAATTTGAGCATTCTGCGCAGCGGGAAAGCGAAGGGTGTCCGGTTTTCTACCATCAACAGGATCTGTTATTTTTTGGAATGCGATGTGGGCGATATTCTTTCGTTCGATGGAAATCTGGAGGAAGAAGATGAAGAAGGACAGTAAAAGGAAGGTGCTGCTTGCTGCGGTTGCGGTGCTTTGCATAGTGCTGCTCAGCGGCTGCCAGCTGGCGAAGGAAAGCGGAGAACAGGGGGAAGACCGGCTGATTGGCGTGTTCCTGACCTGGGAATATCTGAACTTGTTTGACCATGATGCTTTTATGGACGACAACATCGACAGGATTGTGCAGGGTAAAAAGATATCCGCAGACAGCATGGCTTATCAGGGAAAACTGTTTGCTGAGCAGCAGGAAAACAGGGATTTTGTATTTGAAGGCGTAGAGGGCATGAATTATTTTGTGCCCCTGTGCACCGACGAAATGGGCAACACCTATCATATGATCTGCGCAGACGCGGGCATCAGCGGCGGCAACCGGCACATTCATTCCTCGGATGATGGGGAAGCTATTACCATGACGGGCACCATATATATGGCGCCCCGGGATGAAGACCGTGTGCTGTATCAGAATCCGGTGTATCAGACGCCGGACGGACGGGTATATGCTATGCAGGGCAGCGGCATGGGCTTTGCCGGCGGCGTGAGCGGCTTTTCCTTCAAGACAGAGGAAAGCAGTACCTTGACCGATGAGAGAGGCAGCAAGAAGAACGCTGATTTTTCGCTGGAGATCACAATAGAAGAAATGAAGTGTGCTGATAGGATTGCCGTGCTGCAGATGGGAGCAGACCATGAGATTCTTAAATCCGAGACATTCAAACCGGAAAACGCTCCGGACAGCATTGTGCCGGAGGCTGCGTGTGCCTATCTGCTCATGGAAAGAATGACGGATGGAGAAGTCCAGCGGACGCTCATTGAACGCACGGAGGACGGGATGGAAGTGTTTTCTCCCCGTCATGACGGCGTGATGGTGGCAGCGTACATCCCGATTCTGTGGCAGGAATAAGCAGCGATAACAAAAAAGAACCGCTTTCAAGGCGGTTCTTTTGGTTTGTGTTTCAATTACCGTTCTTCGCGGAAGTAGGGCAGGCCCAGGCTCTGAGGCGGCTGGTCCTCCCGCTTGTTGCGGATGCTGGTGACGATCAATACCAGAATGGTCACGATGTAGGGCAGCATTTTCAGCAGGGGTTTGGCGGCCATGGTCACGTTGATCCAGGAAATATTGGTGATATAGCTGGAGCAGCTGAACAGGAAACCGAACACCGTGGAGCCGATGATGGTCATGTGAGGACGCCACAGGGCGAAAATGACCAGCGCGATGGACAGCCAGCCAAAGGCTTCCAGGCTCAGGTATGCTTCCATGGAGGCCATGTAGTCAATGATGTAGTAGAAACCGCCAAGACCCGCAATGCCGCTGCCGACCATGGTGGCAACATACTTGTAACGGGTCACGTTGATGCCCACAGCGTCGGCAGTGCCGGGGTTTTCACCCACGGCGCGCAGGTGCAGACCTACCTTGGTGCGGAAAAGCACCCAGGAAGCCAGCAGCGCAATGATGACTGCCAGGAAGAACATCACGCCCAGACACTGCAGGGCATCCGTGCGGCCGGCAAAGGGCCAGCGGTACAATTCCTTGGGGCCTACCAGATACACAACGGAATCCAGCTTGCTGAAGATTACCTTCATCAGGCCCACGCCGAAGGTGGTCAGCGCAAGGCCGGTCACGTTCTGATTGGCGCGAAGGGTGATGGTGAGGAAACTGTAGATCAGGCCCATCAGCACGGACATGAAAAACGCGCCCAGAATGCCCAGAATGACAATGAGGAAACCGGGCAGATTGCTGTTGCCGACCAGGTTCAGAACCAGACAGCCGCCTGCGCCGCCCATGCACATGATGCCGGGAATGCCCAGGTTCAAATGGCCTGCTTTTTCGGTGAGAATTTCACCGGTGGAGCCGTACATGAAGGTGGCGCCGAAGGCCAAAGAGTCAATCAGGAAATTCAGCCAAACGTTCATTTGACGCCCTCCTTGTTCAGGATGCTCTGGCTTCTTTTGCGGAAGATGATGCGGTAGTTGATGAAGAATTCACAGCCGATGATGAAGAACAATATGATGCCGGTGATGACATCCGGGAAAGCGCCGTTCACGTTCAGGTCCTGAGAGATTTGGGCGGCGCCGGAGTTCAGCAGGGAAATGAGACCGGAAGTCAGCAGCATCACCAGGGGGTTAAATTTGGCCAGCCAGGAAACCATGATGGCGGTAAAGCCCTGACCGCCTACGGATTCGGTGGTCACGCTCTGGTCCAGACCTGCGCCGATGAGGAAACCGGACAGGCCGCACAGCATACCGCTGACCGCCATGGTGCGGATGATGACTTTCTTAACGTTGATACCGCTGTACTGCGCGGTACGCACGCTTTCGCCCACCACGGAAATTTCGTAGCCGTGCTTGCTGTGCTTGAGGTAGATGTAAAGACCAATGGTTAAAATCAGCGCGATCAGAATGATGACCAGATAATCATGGCCAAAGGAGGGGAGCTTGCCGTAATTGAGTTTGCCCAGGGTGGAAGAACCGCTGGGGACCCACACGATGAGGAAGTAGCTGACCAGGAAGGTGGCTACGTAGTTCATCATCAGGGTGAAGAGCGTTTCGTTGGTGTTCCAGCGGGCCTTGAACAGGGCGGGAATCAGCGCCCAGATCATGCCGCACAGCACAGCGGCCACGAACATGAGCACCAGCAGCACTCCGGCAGGCACCGTGCCGCCCAGATAGAAGGCCACGGCAATGCAGCCCAGCACCGAAACCAGCGTCTGTCCTTCCGCGCCGATGTTCCAGAAGCGCATGCGGAAGGCGGGGGTCACGGCCAGAGAAATGCACTGGAGAATGGCCATGTTTTTCAGGAACTTCCACAGCTTGCGGCTGGTGGAGAACGCGCCTTTATAGAAACATTTGTAAAAATCGACAATCTTAGAGGGGTCGTCCTGCAGTTTTTCAATGAGCACAAATGCGGCAAGACCGCACACGATAAAGCCCAGCAGGATCACCGCAAGGCGAATCACCCATGCTTTCCAAACGGCAATTTCGCTGCGTTTGGCCAGATGGAACAAGGGTTCCTGCACGGCGTTTGCTTTCTTTACACGCATGGCACAGCCTCCTTTGCGGGGGTATCGGTCTGGGTCATCATCAGGCCGATTTCTTCCTTGGTAGCGGTGCGGGCGTCCACAAGACCGGTGATTTTACCGGAGTTGATCACCAGAATCCGGTCGCACAGGCCCAGCAGCACGTCCAGATCTTCGCCTACGAAAATGACGGCGACGCCCTTTTCCTTCTGCTTGTTGAGCAGGTTGTAGATGGTGTAGGAGGAATTGATGTCCAGGCCGCGCACGGGATAGGCGGCCATGAGCACCTTCGGCGCGAAGGCAATTTCGCGGCCTACCAGCACCTTCTGCACGTTGCCGCCGGATAGACGGCGCACGGGGGTGTTCACGCCAGGCGTTGCCACTTCCAGTTCGCGGATGATTTCGTCTGCCAATTGACGGGGCTTCTTTCTGTCCACAAAACCCGCAGGACCCTTGCGGTAGGAGCGGAGCATCATGTTGTCTGTAATGCCCATGGAACCTACCAGACCCATGCCCAGACGGTCTTCGGGCACGAAGGAGAGGCGCACGCCCAACTCGCGGATTTCAAGGGGCGTTTTATCCCGCAGGTTCATCACTTCGTCTTCCTTAAACAGTACCTTGCCGCTTTCTACCCAGCCGCGGATCTGCTTATTGTTCATGCCGCCAAAGGAAATGGGGTTGCCGTATTCATCGTGGAAGGCTTCCTGAGAAGCCAGTTCTTTGACCCGGTTCAGGGATTTATGGAAGAAGGTGACGGGCTGATCTTTCTTGGGATTGTGGAAAATAATTTCGCCGCCGGTCAGAGGCTGCAAACCGGCAATGGCTTCCAACAGTTCTCTCTGACCGCTGCCGGCAATGCCGGCAATGCCCAGAATTTCGCCGCCGTTGGCAGTGAAGGAAACGTCCTTCAGCACCTGAATGCCTTCCGGATCCACACAGTTCAGGTTTTTCACAAACAGGCGGGGCTGGGGATTTTTCGGTTCGCTGCGGTCGATGTTCAGGGTGATCTTCTTGCCAACCATCATTTCTGTAAGGCTGCTTTCAGTGGCGTCTTTGGTTTCCACGGTGGCAATATGTTCGCCCTTGCGCAAAATGGCCACGCGGTCGGAAACGGAAAGCACTTCGTGCAGTTTATGGGTGATGATAATGATGGATTTGCCGTCCTCCTTCATGCGCTTAAGCACGTTAAACAGGCGCTCAATTTCCTGAGGGGTCAAAACGGCGGTGGGTTCATCCAGAATCAGGATATCCGCGCCGCGGTAGAGCACCTTGATGATTTCTACCGTCTGCTTTTCGCTGACGGACATATCATAAATTTTCTTTCTGGGGTCAATATGAAATCCGTATTTCTGAGCAATTTCAGAAACCCGGTTGTTTACGTCTTTCAGGTTATAGGCGTTTTCCTGCTTCACGCCCAACACAATATTTTCGGCAGCGGTAAACAGGTCCACCAGCTTGAAGTGCTGATGAATCATACCGATCTTCAGGTCAAAGGCATCCTTGGGAGAGCGGATGACCACTTCCTGACCTTCTTTGTAGATTTTGCCTTCATCGGGGAAGTAGATGCCGGCGATCATATTCATCAGGGTGGTTTTGCCGCATCCGTTTTCGCCCAGGATGGACAGAATTTCGCCCTGATACACGTCAAGGTCAACATGATTGTTGGCAACCACGCTGCCAAAGCGCTTGGTGATGCCGCGCATGCTGAGAGCAATTGACTTTTCCACGAAGGTTCCCTCCGTCATTAAAGGTAATGGTCAAAAATAAGCAAAGTGCTTGGACTGCCCCTCCCGCGGGAAGGACAGTCCAAGCGTACGGTTCAGGCGCGTGCCTGAGTTAGTCGGGATGGATTAGAAAGCAGTGTTGACCAGTTCGATACCGTCGATCTTCACATCGAAGTAGGGAGCGGAACGCTTTTCGGATTCATGGAAGTAGCCGTCGGCCACAGCTTCGGTATCGGCCTTGTAGTCAGGATCGGTGTCCACGTCGGCCATGTAGGTGGTCAGCGCTTCGCCGCCCACGGTGATGAAGCCTTCGGTGGCGGTGTCAAACACGTGCTTGGTGCCGGCAGTGAATTCCTTCTTCAGAGCTTCCAGAGCTTCCACGGTGCCTTCGGCAGCAGCCTTGGTGTTCACATCGGTCAGCACAACGGAGCCGGTAGCAATGGTGCCGGTCCAGTCGGTGGCGATCTTTTCACCGTTCTTGGTCTGGTTCACAATGTATTCAAAGTAGGGAGCCCAGTTGATGCGGGAAGCCACGATGAAGGTGTTGGGGCAGGAGTCCACGGTGGAGCCATTGTAGGAAACGTTGGGGATGTTGGCGTTTTCACAGGCAGTGGGAGCGCCCATGGAGTCGGCATGCTGGGAGATCAGGTCGGCGCCGGCAGCGATCAGAGATTCAGCAGCAGACTTTTCTTCCTTTTCGTCATACCAGGAACCGGTGAACTGCACCTTCATCTTCACGTCGGGGCACACGGACTTGGCGCCCAGGTAGAAGGAGGTGTAACCGGAGATAACTTCGGCATAGGTGAAGGCGCCCACATAACCCATCAGGGGCACTTCGCCCTTGAGGTTGCCGGCTTCCTTGATTTCGTTCAGCTTCATGCCGGCAGCCACACCAGCCAGGTAACGGCCTTCATAGATGGCAGCAAAAGCGTTGTGGAAGTTGCTGAGATTGGCAGTGTGAGCCATGGTGCCGGTGGCGTGGCAGAACTGCACTTCGGGATGCTTCTTGGCAGCTTCCAGCAGGTAGGTTTCATGGCCGAAGGAGTTGGCAAAGATGATGTTGCAGCCTTCGTCAACCAGGTCCAGAGCAGCGTCGGTGCATTCCTGAGATTCGGGAATATCGCGCACCAGGATCACCTGATCATCGCTCAGGCCCAGATTCTTCTTGGCTTCCATGACGCCGTTGATGAAGTTCATGTCATAGGTGGAGTTTTCGCTGTGCAGCAGGATGACGCCCAGCTTCACCTGCTTGGCTTCTTCCTTCTTGGGAGCGGAGCAGCCAGCGAACAGGGACACGGTCAGAACGAGAACGAGGACCAGAGCCAGATACTTTTTCATGGGGTTTTTCCTCCTTGGTAGGATGTGGTTATGGTTCCGGCAGTGCCGGATGTATTGGTTCAACCGTCGTTTCGGAGGGTGATTTTACCATCCTCGATTTGATCAACGATTGCCAAAGACAAAAGCTTGACGCCTTTTTCGCGGAGCGCCTGTCCGCCGGGCTGGAAGCCCTTTTCAATGCCGATGCCCACGCCGATGACTTCACATTCCGTCTGGCGGCATAAATCCATCAGGCCGTTCACAGCCTGACCGTCGGCCAGAAAATCATCCACGATGAGCACGCGGCTGCCGCGGGGCAGATATTTCTTGTCCACACGGATCAGATTTTCCGTCTTGTGGGTGAAGGAATATACCTTGCTTTGCGCCACTTCGCTGCTCTGCACCACGGTTTTGCCCTTTTTGGCAAACACTACGGGAATATCCTGAAGTGCGTGTGCGGCGGTGAGGGCAAGGGCAATGCCGCTGGCTTCCACCGTCAGGACCAGATCGGGTGCATCGTGTTTGAAATATTCGCCCAGTTCTTTGCCCATTTCGAAAAGCAGCGCGGTATCCAGACGGTGATTGAGGAACATGTCCACTTTCACGATGTCGTTGCCGATGCCTTTGCCCATGGTTTCAATGGCGGTGTGCAGCGCTTTCATGGCCCATCCCTTCCGTTCGGCAAAAACCCGAACATTAAAAGAAAATTCGCTCCTATTGTACATGAAAATGCCGTGAAAAGCAAGCGTTTTACCAAATGTTTTTCTTAAGATGCATAATTCTGGCGATTATTGGACAGGAAAGGCAAATGTACAAAAATACCAGAGTGAATTTTTCTTTACGGGTCAAAATAGGGTTGACCTTGTGAAAGGGAGGTGAAATGCATGAAGAGTGGCAATCGGGTGAACGTGCCTGAAGCACGCGCGGCGCTGGACAATATGAAGTATGAAATCGCCCGCGAACTGGGTATCAACTACAGCCAGGGCTACAACGGTGACAAAACCAGCCGTGAAAACGGTTATGTGGGCGGCTACATGGTCAAGCGCATGATCGAAAACGCGGAAAAGCAGATGAGCGGCAAGTAAAGAGGAAAGAAGTTTCTCTTTTCTGCCGGGTAAAACGAAATTGTAAAACAAGGAGTGCATCCTCATGTATCAGCAGAATAATGGCAGCACCATGAACCAGAATGGCGGCAGCGCTGCATCTTCCCAGAACGGCAGCACCAACAATTCCAGCTCCAACCGCGTCAACGTGCCCGAAGCCCGTCAGGCGCTGGACAACATGAAGTACGAAATTGCCGGCGAACTGGGTATTAACCTGAAGCAGGGCTACAACGGTGATCTGCCTTCCCGTCAGGCCGGCTCCATCGGCGGCTACATGGTCAAGCGCATGATCGAGCAGCAGGAAAAGCAGATGAGCGGTCAGCAGAACTGACCTTTCTTCGATAAAAAAGGAGGCATCCGCCCAGATGGGGGATGTCTCCTGATTTTTTTAGTTATGCTGCTTTTATCAGGCTTCTGCTTCATTTTCCCGTATAATGGGGGCAGAAAAAATGCCAAGCCTCTTGAGGCGGTAGCTTTCAGTCCACCATGCATTGCTGGTGCGCCAGGCATCGGGGCCCACCCAGTCCATGGAAAGGTCTGCGCAGTGTATAGGACCAAAGCAGTTGTGGCGGTGGCCAAGCAGGGTGATGTCCAGCGTGTGCTGGCCTGCGGGAACATCCCGGATCAAAAGCGTGTTGGGGCTGAAGGCAATATGGCCTTTCTTTTCGCCGTCCAGAACGATGCGCAAAGCCGCGCCTTCGTACTGGGGAACGGCGACGGAAAGAGGACCGTCATGGGTTTTATGAATGGGTACGTGATAGGTCACGTTCCCGCCGTAATACGGCATTTTTTGCCGGGTCAGACAGTCGTAGCCCAGTTTTTCGGGAAGCGGAACGATCAGGCGGCGTTCGCCCTGAAGTTCTACGCCGAAAGTGCCCAGCAGATAGCACCATTCAATATTGGTGCGTTTGCCAAAGGGCAGAACCACTTCGATCGTATGGTCGCCAGCTGTCATGTCGGGAAGCGGCAGCGTGCCGATGGATTTATCCGTAAAGTACCCATCGGGAGATGCGGTGACGGGGATTTTGTCCAATGTGACACGGGCAAGGGAAGCATCTTCCAGTGCAAAGCGGGCGCCATGCAGAGGAATCAGGGTGCTGAAGGTGAAGCGCAACCGGGCGGTATGGGTGATCTTTTCCTCTTCAATAGCCCAGGGCTGCACGACGCTGCTTCCGCGAGGGTCCCAGCCAAGGGTGCTGCGCAGCACATTGTCCGCCTTGAGCAGCTCGGTCTGTGCCTGCCAGGGTTCGTCGTCCAGTGCAAATTCCGCCTTGTCCAGAAGCAGTACGTTGGGTTCGGAAAGGGTATACGTTGCCAGCGCTTCCGTCTGCAGGGGAGCACCAAAGCGATTTGCAGGCGTGGTCACAGTCTCCGTTTTGCCGTCAGCGGGATCAAAGCGGAGCAGTAAACTGTCGTGTTCGTAAAAATCGCGGCGGATCACCGTGCGGCCGTTTTCATGGGTGCAGGCAAGTGGCGTTACGGTGCCATTCAGCGTATCGTATAGTGTGACTGCATAGGTTCCTTCTATATAGATACGGGCTGGCATGGCCTGGGGAACGTCCTTCATGATTGGAGCGCCGGAGGGTGCCATGAAGAGCCAAATGCTTTTTTCGTCTTTGCGCAATTGATGAACAAAGCGCTCGGTGCGGCGGCCGGAGGCATCGCGGAAATCGACCAGACGTACAGGCGCAAGGCTTTCAAGCAGCGCGTGTTTGGTAAAGTGGGTGCGAATGGACAATTCGTACAGTTGCTTTCCGCGGGAAGAGGGCACGGCATTTTCATAAAGGGGCGCATCGCCCATGAAAATCAGCCTGCCGCCGGCTCTTTGGAAGGCTTCCAGCCGGTCCAGCGTGGTGCTGCGCAGCGTTTCGCAGCCGGGCACCACAATGGTGTCGTAAGCCATGCAGCCCACCTGCAAAGGCGCGCCGCCCTGCAGGCACTGATCGGGCAGGAGGGATTCGCAGATGAAGTTGAAGTCAATGCCGCCCAGACACAGCCAGTTGGTCACATTGCGGAAATTATCGTCCATCTGCATGCGGACTTCGCAGGTCTGTTCCATGGGTCCCCAGTGGAGCCAGTAGCTTTCCACGGGATGAATGACTCCTACACGCACCAAGGGCTTTCCGCGGGTCAGTGCGGTATTGACGCGGGCAAAGTGGTTTTCCACATAGCTGTAATCCTGCCACCAGGGGCTCTGATAATGGATGGAAGCGGGATAATCGCGCTTGGCTTCGCCCTTCATGGACACCCAGGACAGGTGAGGAACGCGTACCGTAACGCCCAGCGCGGCCTGCCAGTCGCCCTGCAGCTTATGGCCTCGGAAGTCAAAGTTCCAGCCGGTCACGCCGTAGAGCTCGCTGAGCACACCCTCCCGCCCGTATTGATGAGCGGCACTCTGGGCCTGCTTGGCGGTGGTAAATTCGTAGCCGTTGCACAGCATGTCAATGCCGGGCAGCTGGAAGGAGCGGTAGGAGCGCATGCAGTCGCCCAGCGCAGCGGTCTGGCTTTCCAATGTAGGTTCTTCCATCATGTGGCCGGTCAGCATGATGCCGTGTTCCTTGCACCATGCGCCGCAGGTATCGGCAAAAGCGGATGCAAAGCGTTCGGACACATGGTCGTGGTAATGATAGCGGTGGATGGAAACCTGCCCATTCGGCAGTTCCCAGAAAAGTTCGGGCAGATGGCCCAGCAGGTCATCGCCGTAGGCTTCCCGGAAGGTATCGGGCAGATCATCCGTCCAGGGCAGCGTTACATCCTTTACTTCCCTGGCATAGAACAGCGTGCTTTTGCGGGAGAACTGGGGTTCATCGGTAAAAATAGCGGGCACCGTTTTGCCAAATGCATCGCCCACCGTTTTCAGATATCTTTCGTGGGTGATTTCGATGAAGCGGCGGATGGTTTCCTTGTCCAGCGTGTTGGCATAGGTCTGCCCGTTGTACCACGGAGAGGGCGTATCCGTTTCCAGATAGGCGTACCACTTGTTTCCGGTTGCTTTCATATCGGGATCAATGCGGCTGTAGGAAGCAAGGCAGCCGTTTTCGTCCAGATGCACATCGTAGCAGGCGAGGAAATGTCCGTTCTCGCTGCGCAGCCCTTCCGCGCGGGAGTCACGGCTGTGGACAATCTCCCCCTGACCGTAGGGCGTGGCGGTGAACAGCAAATGCCGGGCGCGGTATTTTTCATCGCATGTCAAAAGACCGCCTGCTGCGCCGGAAGGCCAGCGGTCTTCATCATAAAGCCATGCCAGCATGTTTTCATCCCTGCATTTTTCCACACAGGCACGAATGAGCGCCATGTATTCATCACTGAGATAGGGGGTAGCCATGCCGGTGCGCACGTGCATGTGTGCGCCGCCAAGGCCCATCTTTTTCAAAACGTCCAGCTGCCAGAGCAGCTCGTCTTTGTCAAGCTCGCAGTTCCATGCCCAGAAGGGGGTGCCGCGGTATTCGCTGGGCGGATTTTCGAAAAGTTCCCGGGAGAGAGAAGCATCCTTGCTATGAGGGTACAGCATGTTGTTCCTCCGATATATCAATATAGATGTTTGTTGTTTTCATTGTAGCCGAAAAAGGCGCGCTTTGCAATAAAAAAGACCGGCAGAACCGGTCTGAGGTTTGTGACTGTGCGGAGCCGTTTGGGGATGTTATGAACGCTGCAGTTCTTCCTGCTTGCGCAGCCATACCATCAATACGGCCACGTCTGCCGGGCTGACGCCGGGAATGCGGCTGGCCTGCCCCAGAGACCGGGGCTTCTGCGCCGTCAGCTTCTGTCTGGCTTCCAGACGCAGGGCGTCGATGCTTTCGTAATCCGCATCCGGGGGCAGCTGCTTTTCTTCCATGGCGCGCATCTTCATGACCTGTGCCCGCTCCTTGTCCAGATACCCTTCATAGCGGATGGAGATTTCGGCCTGCTGGCGGGAGGATTCCAGATAATCCCAGCCGTCGGGCAAGGTCAGTGTTGCACCGGGCTGGCGCAGCGCCTGGATTTTGCCTTCTTCTGTGAGACGGCGGATGATCTCTTTCGTCTCCTTTTCCTTCCGTTCCACGCGGCGCAGACGTTCGTCGGTGGCAAGGCCGATTTTGTGGGCGCGCTCGGTCAGGCGAAGGTCTGCATTGTCCTGACGGAGCAGCAGGCGGTATTCTGCGCGGCTGGTCATCATGCGGTAGGGTTCGTCCGTGCCCTTGGTGGTCAAATCGTCCGTCATAACCCCGATGTAAGCCTGATCGCGCAGCAGAATGAAGGGTTCCTTTTCCTTGTTGTACAGCGCGGCGTTGATGCCGGCCAGAATGCCCTGTGCGGCGGCTTCTTCATAGCCGGAGGTGCCGTTGACCTGCCCTGCAAAGAAAAGACCGGGAATCTTGAGGGCATGCAGTGCGGGGGAAAGGAAGGTGGGGTCGATACAGTCGTATTCGATGGCGTAGGCAAGGCGGGTGAGCACGCACTTTTCCAGACCCGGAATGGTGCGGTACATGGCCCGCTGCACATCCTCGGGCATGGAGGTAGACATGCCCTGCACGTACCATTCGGGGTAATTCAGCCCTTCCGGCTCCAGGAAAATCTGGTGCCGGTCCTTATCTGCAAAGCGGTCCACCTTGGTTTCAATAGAGGGGCAGTAGCGGGCGCCCGTGCCGGTGATGGAGCCGGTGAACATGGGGGCGCGGTGCAAATTTTCCCGGATGATGCGGTGGGTTTCCTCATTGGTCCAGGTGAGGTAGCACTTGACCTTGTTTTCCGGCGCTTTATCCGTCAGGAAGGAGAAGGGGGTGATGGGTTCGTCGCCCAGCTGCTCGGTCATTTTGTCAAAATCAATGGTGCGCTCGTCCACGCGGGCGGGCGTGCCGGTCTTGAAGCGGCGGAGGGGAAAACCCAAATCTACCAGCGAACGAGAAAGCTCGTTGGCGGGCAAGAGGCCCTGCGGACCGCCGTCCCATGCCGCTTCGCCGATGATGATGCGGCTCTTTAAGTATACGCCGGCGCACACGATGACGCTGCGGCATTCAATCATGCTGCCGGTCAGCGTTTTCACGCCCGTCACGCGGCCATTTCGGGTCACGATTTCTACCGCTTCGCCCTGCAAAAGGGTCAGATTGTCCTGACTCATCAGGGCTGAGAGCATACGATTCTGGTACATGCGCTTATCCGCCTGGGCGCGCAGGGAATGCACGGCGGGGCCCTTGGCGGTGTTCAGCATGCGGCTCTGCAGCGTCACATCGTCCGCAGCCAGGCCCATTTCGCCGCCCAGTGCGTCTACTTCGCGCACCAGATGGCCTTTGCCCGTACCGCCGATGGAGGGGTTGCAGGGCATCAGGGCTACGGATTCCATATTCAGGGTCAAAAGGCAGGTGTTCTGCCCCATGCGGGCAACGGCCAAAGCCGCTTCGCAGCCGGCATGGCCTGCGCCGATCACACATACATCAAAACGGTAAGACATGAAAGAATCAACAACTCCTTGTCAGAGGAAAATGCGGTCTGAATAGAATGAAGACGGAAATGCGCCTTTCCAACCATTTTGCATTATAGCACAAAATGCCCCGGCGAAGAAAGCACCCGGCAGGAAAAAACGGAAGAAAAAAGAATTTATGCAAAAACAGTATGTTTTAGTAAAAGAATGGAATAGATCCCGGCGGTTTACCGTTCTATGGTTGAATGAGGAAGGGAGATATGCGGTCATGAAAAAAATCCTTGCCCTGCTTGTGGTTTTGTGCCTTTTGCCTTTGTACGGTTTTGCCCAAATCACCCCTGATGAGGGCAGCGTCCATTACGCACTGATCGTCAGCGAGAAGCTGACCAACCGCCTGAACCTGCGCAAGGAGCCGTCTTCCGACAGCGAAACCCTGGGCCGGTTTTACAACGGCACTGTGGTGGAAGTGATCGAAAGAGGAGAAGCGTGGTCCTATGTCTGTGTGGGTTACCGGCTGTGGGGCTACATGATGAATGAATATCTGGTGCCTTTTCATGAACGGGAAAGCTTCTTTCTTGGCCAAGAAATGAGCGGTCAGGAGCAGGAAGTGTTCAAGGCAAAAATTAAGCGCGGTGCAGCCGTCTATGACAGCATGAGCACCAAGGATGTGCTTTATCATCCGGATGAAAATGAAGAAATCACCGTGCTGGGCGACATCAACGACGACTGGCTGCTGGTGCAGCGGTCTGGCAGTTTTACCTCTTCGTATGTGCGCCGTCAGGATATCAGCGAGCGGTACACGCAGGGGCTGGCTGTGGTGGTCAGCAGCAAAGAAGGAAACACCATTACCCTGCGTGCGGACGCAAAAGACAGCGCTCCGGCTATAGGCAAGTACCGCGCAGGCACTGCGGTTTCGGTATTGGAAACGAAAAACGGGTATGCCCGTGTGGCGATCATCGGCGAGGGTCAGGACTACAGCGTGTATGATCCCCAGGAGCAGAGCGGCTTTGCGGAAGGCTGGATGAAGGCGGATTATTTGCGCTGGGGCTGCCGCGCAGACTGGATCGGCACCCGAAACGACCTGGCAGTCGGTCAGATAAAAACCGAAGCAGCGGTGGTGTACGATGGGGAATACCATCCTGCAGGCGTATTGGCAAAGGGCATGCGCATGCTGGTATTGAGCCTTGCGAACGACAAGGGTTTTCTGCATGTGGATACCGGCATGGCAGATCCCGTGTTTATCCGGGAAGCGGATGTGGAGATTTTGAAGGATGTGCATACCCCGGGCGATTTGCCTGTGATGGGCTATGGTGCGATCAAGGGCATGCAGGGAGCAGGTGAAAGCGAAAACTTTGTGCTGCTCCATCCGTTCTGCGAAAAGGTCGATGTGTACGAGGATCTGCCTGCCGGCTTCATGGTGTCTGTCCTGTCGGTGGGCGATGATTGGGTACAGGTACGCAGGCGCGGCACGGAAGGATATGTGCCAAGGGAAAATGTGGAACTGTTTTTGAAGGAAGACTGCAAGGGCAGCGCAATGGCAGCTGCCGGTACGTATCATGCAGGTACGGAATATTTTGAAAGCGGCCTTTATACCTTTACCGGCGATCCGGGCGATGAAATGACGGTGACGTATGCAGATGGAAAGGTGCGTACCTTCGGTCCGGACGGCGGCAGCTACACGCTGCAGCTGCAGGCGGGTGACACGGTTACGCTCAATGGCGGCCTGCTTGCGCCCATGGAGTGGGGAAAACTGTTCCTGGATGCCCGGAATGATACGTACAGCGGCAGCGGCCGGTATTTCTGCGGCGAGCATTTTTACGGCAACAACTACTGGGATTACGAGATTCAGCCGCTGTATCCCAACAAGGAAGCCTGGTACGAGATCTGCACGCTGGAGTATGAAGTGACCGGCGAAGGCTACTGCACCCGCGTCAGTCTCAGCGAAGATCAGGGGGATTTTGACGCCATCGACAGTTTGCAGATCCTGGGACTGACGCCCGGAGAGATTCTGGAATTCCACAACTGCATCATCCGCATTCATTACGGCAACGGCTGATAGGATGCGGGACAGGCGGTGTTGTGTATTTGTTGCATTGATGTGTTTTGCGTTTTTTCGTATTTTGCGCATCTTCATTTTCCGGCAGGTTCGGGGCAGGTTTCCCCCTTTCCTCTTGACAAATCGTCTTCAAATACGCTATACTGATTTGCGCTTTGGAGACGTATCGAAGTGGTCATAACGAGGCTGACTCGAAATCAGTTTGCGGGCAACCGCACGGGGGTTCGAATCCCTCCGTCTCCGCCATTGAGCCTTACAGATCAAGTTCTGTAAGGCTTTTTTGTATATTTGGAGAAAAGCGGTATCATCGCTGCACGTTCATGTTCAAACCATCCGGTATCGCTTTTGCTGAGGCTTGTGCAGCCCGAAAGTCCGGAGTGCGCGGAAGCAAAAGGCGCAACAGGATGCGAAGCGGCCGGCATAGACGAAAAAATGGCTTGCTGCTAAAGAAAACACTCGATTTTATATGAAATATGACGTAATTATTAAATAGTTCTTGCCATGATCATATGCAGTGATGTATAATTAAAATGTGTAACTATTTTACATTAGCTGCTTTTATGGATCATTTTTTGCAAAAAAATCTGGGTATATAAATTGGGGGAATATAATGAAAAAGATTTTTGCATTGCTGCTGGCAATTGTGATGGCGCTGGGTATAAGTGCGGCGTACGCGGCAGACAACGCATCTCAGATTGGCTTGTACTATAAGGCGAGTACTTCTAACGGTTCGCTGGCAGCCACTCCTGCCGTTTCTGCCGGCATGCAAAGTTATGAGAGCGGTCTTGTCCAAGTAAAAAAGACAATTGCAGCCACCGGAACGGAAAATCTATTTGATGTAACGCTTGAAGTACAGACGGCGACGAAGGTTACAAATTCTGTTGAAGATGCTGCGGTTGTTATTCTTATAGACCGTTCTTCCAGTTTTACTACCTCAGAGTTCACTGCTCTAAAGAAAGCTGTGGTGGCATTTATTGATTCTTTCAAATCCACCAATACAAGTGTATCCCGCAAGATTGCTATCATTTCTTTTACCGGCCTGACCGAAATTGAGCGGAACTGGATTGAAATAGGCAAAAACAAAACCGCCAATGTAACGACAGTAAAAAATGTAGTGAATTCCATAACGGTGCACAGTAATGGCGGCACCAATTTTGCGTGTGCGTTAGGTGAGGCCAAAGATCTTCTGCAGGCGGATACCGTCTCCGGCATCGCCAACAAGAACGTTATTCTGGTTTCTGATGGCCAGCCTACATGGCACAGCACCAGTGTGGTGCACGATGGTTTGGATGAGTGCGATGCCGGTTATGGCCATACAGGGAACGGCAGCAGATGCTGCCACCGCGCACACTATTTTACGGAACAAGTAATGGCATCCGGCTGGTCAAAAATAGGCAGGTACGCTCTTATATCCGGAAGTAATTCAACTATATCTTGTGTTGGCGGAACAGACTGCGCCAACTGCAGCGGACAAACAAAATGTGGCTCACTCGGTTCTATCACAAACTGGCTGAAGAATGATTGCGGGTTTGTGACTTATTCTGCCACGTCAGCCAGCGGACTGGGAACTCATTTCAACACCATATATCAAAAGGTCACCGCCGTTGCAGAAGCGCAAACGGTGAAATTTTCCATGGGCGGAATGATCGATTATGTCAGCAGCGGCAGTTCAACCAATACGACCTCTTTCACTGCCTCCAACGATGCGATTACATGGTCTTTGATAAGCGGAGAGAATTCTTACAAAGCAACCTATCGTATTCGTTTGGATACTTTGAATGCTTCATTTGCAAAGGATACTTTCTATCCCGCGAGCGGCGCCACAACGCTTACCTGGCGCAAAAAGAACGGAAACGGACAAGTACTCGTTTCGGGTCAAAAGGCCTACTTTAACGTTCCCTCTGTGCAAGGTTATGCAGCACAGATCAAAAAGGTGGATGCTGTAACCAAGGATCCGCTGTCCGGTGCAGAATTCACACTGCAGCACAGCACAAGCTGCGGCTGCGGCAGCAAAAGCACCGCATGGAATAATGTCACTGGCGTTTCCGGAAACGACGGTCTCATCCTGTTCGGTTCCACCACTTTCGTCCCCTCCGGTCACACCTATATCCTGACCGAAACCAAGGCGCCCGAAGGCTATATTCTGGACGGAACCGCTAAAAATATCACCGTTTCCTATGGCCTGATTGACGGAAAAGCCATATATGAATTGGCCAATGTAGAAAAGACCTCTGCCACGGTGAAGAAGGTCTGGGAAGACGCTAATGATCAGGATGGCAAGCGTCCCGACAGCCTCACTGTCATGCTGAGCAATGGTCAGAGCGTTACGCTGAACACTGACAATAACTGGGAAGGCACTGTGAACAATCTGCCTAAATCCACCGTCAGCGGTCAGCTAATTGACTATGCCTGGACAGAAGATGAAGCCTCTCTGCCCGAAGGGTACGAGCTGACTGATACAGCCAAGGAAGGCACGATCACTACGCTGACCAACAGCTATGAACCGGAGACTACTTCTGCCACGGTGAAGAAGGTCTGGAAAGATGCTGAGAATCAGGACGGCAAGCGCCCCGCTGAACTCAAGGTCACGCTGAGCGACGGCACAGAAGTGACACTCAACGAGGCGAACAACTGGGCAGCCACTGTGAATGAACTGCCCAAGTATGCTGCCGGTGTTGAAATCGAATACACCTGGACAGAAGATGAAGCCTCTCT
>JAFYLS010000026.1 GCA_017550035.1 Clostridia bacterium | reverse complement strand
GGAGCATGTAAACATCCTTTACCCCATAACCGCTTTCAGGAACCGGTTTTACGGTAAAGTAATCGCCCTCAAAAATGGGGTTTGAATAGCCTTCGGCAAAGCCCACCGAGCCGTGCGCACCGGCACTGAACGCAACCTCGTGCTGTTTTTTGAAAACGACCTTCGCAGTCATCTCTGCGCCCGGCATGATAAAACTGTAGTCAGCAGCGCCTCCATGGACGGAAGGATCACTGCCGTTCAGCGTCCAGCTGTAAAGCGCGTATCCGTTAGCTGTGTCAGGCGTAATGACCAGCTGTACCTTTTCACCCTTTTTGGCTTTGGCAGCGCCGCCCTGAACAGACGCCGTACCCTGGCCTTCGGTGGTGATCGTGATGGGATACTCGGTATCATCCTTCTTGAAAAGACCCTGAACGGTCACATTTTCCGCAGGCATGGTAAAACTAAGTGTAGCGCCTGCAGCCGGATCCGAAAAACCATCGACATCGCCGGTATACGTCTTGCCGCTCTCGCCGGTAATGGTATAGCCGTTATATACATAGCCGTCGTTCGTATCGGCCTCAATATCCACCCGAACTTCATGCCCTGGATAATTCTCTTTATCGAATGCGTTACAAAAACCGATCGTGCCGCCTGCAGTTTGCGTAAGGGAGACCGTATAGGTGCCGGTATATTTATAGCTAAAATAGACCTTTACATTCTGTGCCGGCATATAGAAGATCAATTCGCCGTTCTTATCTTCCACCAGCTGATATTGCACACCATCAACGTCCGACGGTTCGATACGGTAACCGCTGATGACATAATTCTCACCGGGATAAGCAATAATCATGATCTGGTCATCCTTCGCAAAGGGAGCTCCTTCTCCATGCTCATTAAAGACTGTTGCGGTACTGGTCCCATTCTCATTTTGATGAATAACTTCCAGATCGTACACCTGATCGTACACCTGAAATGCAGCAGCAGGAATAACAGGCATGTAGCCTGCCATCAGCGCCAGTACGAGCAGCCAGGTCAGCATTTTGGTCAAAGTCTTCTTGAACATGATATTTCCTCCCTGATGTGGAATGGGAACGGCGTCCCGAATGCAGTCGGTAAATACGGTATGTTTCCGGCCGTCCTTTTGCCGGAGCGGTTACGGCGTCTGTGCAGATGACAGACATTCCGACGTCTTTCTGTTCACAGTTTAGGTTTGTACAGGGTTTACAGGGTTTACAGGGTATCCAAACAAAGAGTCCTTTTTACCCTATATAAAGTATAACCACTTTCTGTCAAATTGTAAATGTTTTTTTCAAAAATCCATGGCACTTCCGGTCACTTTACATCCGCTCAAAACATGCGCTTTGGCAAATTTCAGCATTTTCCCCAAAGAAAACAGCATCCGTACATTGACACCGCATTGCAAGACTGTCAAATAAAAAACCGAGGGGTTCTCTTCCCTCGGTTTTCTTGGGTAATCGGTTCATATTTCTCTCTGTTCAGGCAGCGGAAAACGCATTTTTTACAGCACGTCCTGCGCGCAGTGAACGGTCACGTTCTCCGGCGCCGTGATCTCCGGGTGTTCGCCTCTGCGCAGCTGCGCCGTCACCTTGCCGTGGGGCGTGAAGAACTCCACCCGGGCATCATCCAATCCCAGCAGACAGGGCTTAAGCGAAATCATGCCCATGCCGGCTTCCAATATCTCAAGCCCCAGCAGCGCTTTGGGCAGCGAATACAGCGGCGTGCCGCCCCAGGCATGGCTGTGGTCAAAGGTGTAGGTGGGTTCGGGCTTCACAAAGCCTTCCACCAGCCCCTTGGGGCATTCCCGCACAGGTGCGATCCATTTCTTCACCAGCTGCAGGGTATATTCTTCCCGCATCCCCAGCCGGTATACCGCTTCCATCAGCCAGTGGGCAAACCAGGGCTGATAATCGCCCTCGATGGCGTCCGTCATGATCTCGTGAAGCAGTCTTCTGCCCGTTTCATCGTCGCATACGCCGAAGCAGCAGGCCAGCATGTTGCTGTGCTTCAATTCATAGCGCTTTTCCACATTGCCGGGCAGGAACATGTAGAGCATGTCTTCCGGCGTGGGAGTATTGAGTCCTTCAAAATACCGGCCCTTTTCCCGGTCAAACAGATGGGTGTTGATGGCACTGCGGATGTTTTGGGCCTTCAAAAGGCATTGTTCCGCCGTTTCCGCCCGTCCCAGTTCCCGGTACACGCAGGCCGCCTTTTCAAGCGCCGCAAAGTAATACATGTTCAGGCAGCTTTGTCCCAGCGCCTTGGGCGGATGGTGCATGCTGATGCCGTCGATGTAGATCCAGTCGATGAACATAAAGTCCGGCGGCGTTTCGATCAGGCCGTTTTCTCCCTGATAGGTTTCAAACCGGTTCAACAGCAGCCCCAGCGCCTTTTCACAATCCTCAAGCAGCGCCCTGTCGCCGGTAAAGCGGTACACATCCCACAGCATCAGCACCCATATCAGGCTGTAGGTGGTGTGGAAGATCCTGCCGTCCCGTGCTTCCATCATGCGTGCCGTGCGCTGCACGTCAAAGGCAGACAGTCGCATATCGCCAAAGGAGAACAGCGTCATCAGCGTTTCCACATAATAGTCGCCGGTGCAGGCCAGCGGCTCGCAGTGGCGCGGGCTGTCCAGATGGTGCGTCTGTCGGCAGTACTTCAGCGTATGGCGGCAGGTATCCATCACCTGGTTGATCTCGGTATCGGAGGTCTTTACAACCGCTTCATCCGTCACCGGATAATGGGTGCCAATGAAGGAAAGCCGCACTGTGCAGTCCGCATCGCCCCGGTTTTCCGCTTCCACATCCATCACACCCGCGCTGTGCATATAGAACCCGCGGTATTCGTCTTCTTTTTGGATATGCAGCGTTTCCTCCGAGCCTTTTTCCTCCAGTTCCCGGAACTGCACATGCACGTGCACGTCCTGATCGGCAAACGCATGCAGAAAACCTGCATAAATGCGGTCCATTTCCAGACGCACGGTGCGTTTTTCACCGGCCTTCACACAGAGGGGATCAAAGGAAATTTCCTTTTCTGTCCGATGGGGAATGGGCGCCGTTTCCGCCTGCCAGATATCTTTGATCTTCTGCGCAGGAACAAACACATCCGCTGCCTTTTCGCCGTCAAAAACACAGGGCTTTTCATACCCTTTGTTGATGCGGCACAGCCAGCTTTCATCCGTCCGAATCGCTGCTTTCTTGCCGTCTGCCAGCATCGCTTCGCCTTCCAGCATCAATCCGCCGTGGCCCATGGAATATTCGCAGATCTGCACCGGGTCCTTCTGCACCCGGGCAAAGAAATTCACCTCTTTTCCCTTGACCGGCAGCACCGCCTGATATGCATAATACTGCCCCGGCTGATCATCGTTGCCCAAAAAATCTCCGCCCACGGTAGCAGGCCCGGTCATCACGCATGCTCCGTTCAGATACAGCTGAAATGCCGCGTCGCCGCAAACCTTCAACCGCAGCGCCTGCACATCCCTATCAAACGTGTAATCTTTCTTGAACTCCGCTACTGCATAGGGGTCCGCTTTCCTTTCGCTCATGTCATTGAAAGCGCTTCTCTGACAATCGGGATACAGTTTTTCCGGCACCCAGATCCATTGTTCAAACCCGTTCATGTTTTTTCCTCATATTTTCCTGTTTTGCTTCCTGATCCTTCGATCAGTCCGGAATTTCGGTGTTCTTTACCTGATCGATCCACCGCCGCAGCCAGTGCTCAGACGGCATGTTGACGCCCATCACTGTATTGGCATGGAAGATCACGCCTTCGATCCGCTTTTCCTTCAAAAGCTCAAGGGCATAATTGCACTGCATTTCCATCATGTCATCCGAAATCGGCTTTCGGTTTTTGAAATCATACATGTAAATGCCCAGCATCAACTTAAGTCCCTGGCATTTCTTTTCCAGCGCTTCAAATCGTTCCTTCAACAGAGGCAATTCTCTGGAATCCCAGGTCCAAAGCGACAATCCATCCACATAATCCAGCATGCCGGGCACCGGATCATCATGCCAGTACCAGGTGATATAAGTATCCAGCTTTCTGTCCGCCTGATTGAGTACGTCGCGGGATCTTTTCAGCATATTCATAAAAATGTGCTGCTTTTCTTCTACTGTATATTGAGTACTCTTGAGAATCTCGGATACGTCATCCATGAACACGCTTGTCAGGTTGGGATATTCCTGTGCCAGCTGCAGAATAAAGCCCAGCTCATATTCTTTGATCTCACCGCCGCGGCAAGCACCCCACATAACATTTCTCATGCGGCAAAAGCTTTCCATATAGCCAATGGCATTCTTGCTGTTCTCTATATGTATAAGCTAACATAATGTCTCCCCGCTTTCATCTGTGCTATTGTTTGACGGCCTTCACCAGTAGCATCATGGGACGACGCATCTCCTCGGGCATCATTTCGCGCCATTCCTCCGGCGGCATCGCTTCCTCAACCGCTTCCAGTCGGAAACCGGCACGGATGAGTCCGTTCAAAATCTGCGTCAGCGTGTGATGGTACTTGGTGATGCTGTGTCCGAGGAAATCGGTCTGGCGCTTTCCGGGATAATAGTAATGATCCACCGGCCATGTTCCATCCTCGGAAAACTGCTGATTTACACCGGCGGTGAATGTTGGATGCTCAATGTTCATCACAAACACGCCGCCGGGACGAAGCGTCTTATGAACCATTCGATACACCATATCCAAATCCTCAACATAATGCAGTACCAGACTCGAAACGACCACATCATACGCAGCCGAAGGATAAACCCAGTCTACCAAACTGGCAACGTGGTATTCGATGCGCTCATGATTGTTTCGGCTGCGGGCCTCGGAGATCATCTTCTCACTCAAATCAATGCCAATGACGTTCTGTGCGCCATGATCGGCAGCATATTTGCAATGCCAGCCATAGCCACATCCGAGATCAAGCACATCTTTCCCGCGCAAATCCGGTAACAGCGGCTGCAACTGTTGCCACTCGCCTGCCCCTGTAAGCCCTGCCTGACTACGATACATCTGCGCATAAGCCGCAAAAAACGCCGGCTCATCATAGTGATTCATGGAGGCTCCTCCTACGCATGCAAAATAAACGTTTTCATCTCCTCTGAATTATATCATGAAAACGCCAAACCTGAAAGATTGCCCGCTATTTTCAGCCTAAATTCTTCAAAGCACAAAAAAGAATCACGCAGACATTGTATCAATATCTGCGTGATTAGATGGCTCCCCAGGTAGGACTCGAACCTACAACAACCCGGTTAACAGCCGGGTGCTCTGCCATTGAGCTACTGAGGAATATATGTAGCGGAATGCTGTTGATTCCGCTACAGTGGAATCCGGCGGCGACCTATCCTCCCGGGCCGTGTCCAGCCAAGTACTTTCGGCGCTGAAGGGCTTAACTTCTGTGTTCGGTATGGGAACAGGTGGGACCCCTTCGCCATTACCACCGGAAATTGTTTTCTACTTTCAAG
>JAFYLS010000025.1 GCA_017550035.1 Clostridia bacterium | reverse complement strand
TACATTTGTTCCTCCGGAAAATATCAAATCAGTAGAGTGACCAAAAGAGTCACCAAAAAGGTTACTTTTCGCCTCTGCGGCGCAAATCCGAATCGCGCAGCAGCTGGCTTGCGCAGAAATAGAAAAGCAGTTCGGGTACGAACGTAAGACAGGACAGCACGTTCTGCACCAGATCGCCGCCGGAAATCAGGTTCAAAACCAGCATGCACAGCACCATACCGGCAGTCAGGCTCATGATGATGCTGGCAGGCAGCGCAGCATGACGGTCGGGATAACGGCCGGTGGTCATCATGCGGAAATCATTCATGGCGCGGCTGAGCAGCATAAAGGAACCTGCACGGAAAACACTGACCGCCACTGCCCAGATATTAAAGGGCAGATAGGCGCGCCACATATCCATATCTTCCTGCAGTATGGCACCCAGTTCGCCACTCTGCATGCCCATGGTAATGGTATAGAGCGTCACGCCGCGAAGGTAGGCATTGGCTGCCTGCAGAACGCCGTATACCGCACAGGCGATGACCGCCGTCTTGAAAAGTTTCTCCAGCGGGTTCTGCTTGATGCGGAACAGGCACACCGTTACAAACAGGGAACCGATCAGCACCATGGCGTCAGGGATAGCAAACAGCGCGCTGATGGACTGGAAACCGCCCTCTGCCGTAAGGGAAGAAAACACAGACACAAAACCCATGGCAGTGACCAGCATGATGCCAAAGCACATGAGCATCATGCGGTTGTCTGCCGCCACTTCTTTGACCAGAGTCCGGGGCAGCACACGCGCGCCCCGGATGCTTTGATTGGACATACAGGTTCCTCTTTTCTATTGCTTGGTACAGTTGAAATCAGAAGCGGCTCATGAGCGCTTCTTCCGCCTGACGGAAGGTGCCCTTCTGACCGTTCACAGGACGCAGGATGAACTGATATTCCCTGCGCTCGCGCAGGTACAGACGGTCCTTTTCCAGCGGTTCGGGGCCGCAGGAAGCAGAGCCCAGCGGACCCATTTCGCCGTCGATGCACACTTCGGTCACACCGCCGCGCTTGAGTTCATAAGTGTGCTGGGCGCGGGTGAGTTCTTCCTGCGTATAATCGTGGCAGGTGAAAGCGAAGGTCTTGCGTTCGGGACGGGTGACCATCAGGCCGCGGCCCGTGTTATCCGTCACGGCAAAGCAGTAGGTATCTTCATGATTGCCGTTTTCCTGGGGACGGATGTAGGGTTCATGGAGACCTTCCACCGTATTTTCGTACACACCAATGAAGGCGGCCGTCTTCTTGTCCTTATAGCTTTCAATGGGACCGCGGCCATGCCAGGTCACATGGTCAAAGCGTTCGGGCATGCGGAAGCGCAGACCCACGCGGGCAATGTACAGGTCCATTTTCTTCACGGGGATAAAGGCCACATTCAATGCCACCGTGCCGTCCGCATGCACGGTATAGTCCTGACGCACGCGGAAGTAAGCGGGGTGACCTGTGGGATAGAGTACGGATTCGATGCGCACGTTCACCCGTTCACCGCTGTCGTCGCAGCCAAAGGCAATGTTTTCGCAGCGGTTTTCCAGACGGTGCAGATCATACCGCATCCAGATGTTGTCAATAAAGTGATCGTTGTCCGTGGGGGCGCGGAAGAAGTTGGGTTCAAAGCCGCCCTGCATGTAGGCTACGCCGTCTTCTTCCCAGGCACACAAGCCCTTGCGGTCAAACTTCAGGGCAAAATTGCCTCCCTGCACGGTAATATCGCCGTTATCCAGCTGCTGCGCAGTCAGATTGCTGACGGATGCAAAGGCGCAGAAGGGCTGCACGGAAGCGGGATATTCCAGCAGGATCTGGTCGCGGGCCACCGCAAAGCCTGCGCTGGCCCAGGGCTTGTCCTCTTTCTGGACAAATTCAAAATCCAGCGTGGCAATGCCCTTATAGCAGGGCAGGGGCAAAGTGACGACCTGGCTCTGACCGGGCTTGATATGGAGCGCCAGTTCGCCCTGCGCGTAAACCTTGTAGCCGTCCGTCACCTTCCAGCGGCCGCGGAGGGTGTTCAGGTTGGTGAAAGCGTACATATTGCGCACGCGTACCTTGATGCAGGCGTTTTCGCCCTCGGTCTCTTCCACCTTTTCCACACGCACAGGACGCAGCACGTGGGCATATTCGATAAGGCCGGTGTGGGGCGTGCGGTCGGGATAGGTCAGCGCGTCCACACAGAAGTTGCCGTCATGGGGATATTCGCCAAAGTCGCCGCCGTAGGCCCACCACTTTTCGCCGTCCTTGGTGTACTGGGTGATGCCGTGGTCGGCCCATTCCCACACGCAGCCGCCCATGATCTGCTTATGCTTGTAGAACATCTGCCAGTAATCTTCCAGGTTGCCGGGGCCCTGACCCATGGCATGGGCATATTCGCACTGGAAGTAAGGCACGTTATGGTGCTTTTTCAGATTCTTCTCGGTCCATTCCAGACCGTCGTACATGATGGAGAATACATCTGCGATCTCCACCTTTTCGTCGCGCTCGTAATGGATAGGATGGGAGGTATCCAGTTCTCGCATGGCTTTTGCCATGGCGGCATGGTTGCAGCCCACGCCCGCTTCGTTGCCCAGAGACCACATCACAATGGAGGGATGGTTGAAGTCGCGCTGCACCATGCGCACGCCGCGGTCCACAAACTGCTTTTCCCAGATGGGGTTCACGGCGATGTAATTGTAGCTTTCAAATTCCACCACGCCGTGGCATTCCAGGTCCGTTTCATCCACCACATACAGACCGTACTCGTCGCACATATCCAGGAAACGGGGATCGTTGGGATAGTGGCTGGTGCGCACGGTGTTGATGTTGTGGCGCTTCATCTGGAAAATATCCTGCTTCATATGCTCCACAGGGGTGAAGAAGCCCAGTTCCGGATGGGTGTCGTGACGGTTGACGCCCTTCAACTTGGCGTTGACGCCGTTAATATAGAATACATTACCGATGATCTGAGTGCGCTTGAAGCCCACGCGCACGCATTCGCACTGGCCTTCGATTTCGCACAGCAGCGCATAGCGCTTGGGATTTTCGGCGCTCCAGGGGGTGATACCGGGGAACTCGGCATTCAGTTCGGCATTCTCTTTGGAAACGTGCACGCTGCCTTCGCACAGGTACTTGCCCGTTTCTTCGTCAAGCAAGGTCACCTTCACGTCCTTGGCGCCCTTCACCTTCATTTCAAGGTGCATAGTGCCCTTCTTTTCGGCAGGCTCATAATCGCACAGCGTTTTCACGTTGCAGATGCGGGCATCGGCAAAGGAAAGCAGGCTCACATCCCGGAAAATGCCGGCATGGCGCCACATATCCTGATCTTCCAGATAGGTGCCGTCGGACCACTGGAACACCAATACGCAGATCTCGTTTTCGCCTTCCTGCACAAAGCGGCTGACATCAAATTCGCTGCACAGATGGGGGGTCTTGGCAAAGCCCGCATACTGACCGTTGACGAAAGCATAGTAGCAGCTGCTCACGCCGTCAAAGCGCAGCACGGTGCGGCGGCCTTCAAAGGCCTTAGGCAGGGTAAAGGTGCGCTTATAGAAACCCACGGGGGTGTTATCCGGCACAAAGGGCGGATCGTAGGGAATGGGGAAGCGCACGTTGGTATACTGGGTCTGGCCAAAGCCGTGGAACTGCCAGCAGCCGGGCACGGGCATTTCATGCTCGCACACGATATCGCAGGGATTTTCGGGAATATTGGCAGGCCCTTCGATGAAGGCAAACTGCCACACGCCGTTCAGGCTCAGATAGTGGCGGGAGGCTTCCCGCATGCCGCTCAGGGCGCTTTCACGGTTTTCGTAAGGCACCACCGTGGTGCGCATAGGCAGACGCTCATAAGCAATATAGTTCAGATCCTGGTATTCGGTCAGCTTCATACGGAACCTCCAATAAGAATCTTTCATGGACATATTTTGATAGTCTATTATATCATAGTCCCGAACTCCCTTGCAAGAGCGCAGCACCTATGAAAAAGTGACAGCCCGGCAGCCATGCACAAAAAATGTTTTCTTTTGAAAAATATCCCCACACCCGGCTCAAAATGATGTATAATGAAAAAACTGTATCTTATCTGAATCATTCTATCCTTCAAGGAAGTGTTTCCATGATGAAAGGCACCCATATTCCCGCAGGTTACGCTCCCAAGCTTTCCCTGTATGAAACCCAGCACGCCATCAGCCTGATCAAGCAGGTTTTTCAGGATAATCTTTCCCTTTCACTGAATTTGAAGCGCGTATCCGCGCCCCTGTTCGTCAACCCCAAGGACGGCCTCAACGATGACCTGAACGGCATCGAGCGCCCCGTATCCTTTGATATTCCCGCCGCCGATGTATGCGCGCAGGTGGTACACTCCCTGGCCAAGTGGAAGCGCATGGCCCTGTGGCGCTACGATTTCCATCCCGGCAAGGGCATCTACACCGACATGAACGCCATCCGCCGGGATGAGGATCTGGACAATCTCCACTCCATCTATGTGGACCAGTGGGACTGGGAAAAGGTGATCACCAAAGAAATGCGCAGCATGCACACCTTAAAGGAGACGGTGCAGAGCATCGTGCACGCCATCTGCATGGCGCAGCTGACGGTCCGCGGACGCTTCCCCCAGTTGGATGTGCCCATGCTGACGGAAGAAGTGACCTTCGTCACCTCTCAGGAACTGGAAGACATGTATCCCGCTCTTACCCCCAAGCAGCGGGAATACGAGATCGTCAAAAAGCACAGGACCGTGTTCATTTCCCAGATCGGCAAAACGCTGCGCTCGGGCAAAAAGCACGACGGACGCGCCCCCGACTATGACGACTGGACGCTGAACGGCGATATTTTCTTCTACCACGAAACGCTGGACTGCGCCATGGAAATTTCCTCCATGGGCATCCGCGTGGACCCGGAAGCGCTGGACCGGCAGCTGACCGAGGCCGGCTGCGACAACCGCCGGGGGCTTACCTACCACAAGCTGCTGCTGGAAGGCAAACTGCCCCTCACCATCGGCGGCGGTATCGGCCAGAGCCGCCTTTGCATGCTGCTGCTTGGCAAAGCCCACATCGGCGAAGTGCAGTCCTCCATCTGGGATCAGGAAACCCACCGCATCTGCGAAGAAAACGGCGTGGTGCTGCTCTAAAACATCAAACTGTATCATTGGAACAGGCACAGCAGGTTTTGGCTGCGCCTGTTCTTGTTTTTTCCAATCCGGAATGTTATGATCCGCACATACCCGGTTCATCAACCGAAAGGAGAATGAAACATGCTGCTCATTCTGGTGGAAGCTCTTGCCATGTGCTTTATCCTGCTGATTACCTGCGTCATCGCCATCGCCAACGGCGCAAAAGGCGGTATCGCCCTCTATGAGGAAGACGTACAGGAACGGGCGGTAGCGCTGGGATATACTACCAAAGCGAAGATCCGCAAAAATCTGGTGATCCTTTCTGCCGCCATGTTCATCCCCGTATTCACCCTCGTCCCCCTCATGGTCTACTGCATTAACGGAGCTGCTTCATTCATAGATGCCTTCTGGCAGATGACTGCCATCTTGTGGATCATGGGATTGTTTGACCGTCTGTTCATCGACTGGTACTGGGTGGGACATACCAAAGCGTGGCACATTCCCGGAACGGAAGATCTCAAACCCTATATTCCCCGTTCTGCCCTTTTGGTCAAATGGCTGTTTACCCTTTTAGGCTTCCCGCTCATTTCCGCATCGATTGCAGGCATCATTTCTCTTCTCAGCTGATATTTTTCCATCAATCATAAAAAACGACCGCCACACGGCGGTCGTTTCTTTACTCAAATATTCAAATCAATATTCCGCGCCCTTCTTTTCCATTTCGGCACGGACGATTTTGCCGTCCAGGGTATTGAGAGCGGCAGCGATACCGGCAGCTTCGCCCAATGCACGGCAGGTGGGAATGATGCGCACGGAAGCCTGCGCCACGAACTCGGTGCCGATGCAGCGGCCCGCCACCAGCAGGTTTTCCATATCCTTCACAACCAGCGCACGGAAGGGAATTTCGTAATAGGGCAGGGCGTCCTTTTCACCTTCGATGTGTTCGTTGCGCAGCATGTAGCCGTGCACGTCCACAGGATAGTTGCTGCGCACCACGGCGTCATCAAACTTCTTCCAGCGGATGGCTTCGGAAGCGGTCAAAACATGCTCGGTCACAGCGCGGCGGCCTTCGCGGATACCCACCATAGGCGCGATCATGCTGACGGTGGCATTTTCAAAGCCCTTGAAGTATTTCTTGTAGAAACGCAGGAAGCGCATCACGCGCAGTTTGCCTTCCAGCTGCACACGGGAAAGCTGCTCTGCGTCGGTGACGTCGGGCACGTCAAAGAATTCGGGGCAGTTGAAGGCCAGGCAGTCGGGACGGCCGGGCACGGTGAAGAACTGCCAGTAGGCATGGTCTTCGCGGGTCAGATCGCCCTTTTCCACAGCTTCCACGAACACGTTGTACAGGGCATGCTTTTCATTGTTCAGGCCCAGACCGTCGTCAAAGTTCTTGGGACGGGGCAGGATTTCGCCATGAGGACGCTGGCGCTTTTCTTCCAGATACTGCCAGAAGGCGTCCACATCCACATTTTCCAGCATGTAGCGCAGTGAGCAGGGCTGGTTAATATGGGTTTCTTCATGGCCCTGCATGAAGGGAAGACCGGCATGCACAACCACGTCGCAGTCCGCCGTGGCGTCCACGAACATGTGATTGGCCTTCACTTCGGCAAAGCCGCTCTTGTTGTACACGATCACCTTGTTAAGACGATTGCCCGTCTTTTCGGCGCCCACGATGGTGGTGTGGTACAGCACCCGGATCTTGCGTTCCAGGAACATTTCGTCCAGAATGACGGTGAGCATCATAGGATCAAAGAAGCTGCTGCCCCGTTCGCACACGGCGCCCACTTCTGCCATGCGGGCAATGATCTCCTTGGCCACATAGGAGCCCTGGGGGTTGCCTTCAAGGCCGGTATGCATAAGAGGCGTAACCAGACCCAGCGTGCTGGTGCCGCCGGCAGAACCGAACTGTTCGATCATGATGACGCTGGCGCCCGCATCGGCAGCCGCAATGGCCGCCACAGCGCCTGCAGTACCCGCGCCGCAGACCACCACGTCTGCCTGATAAGTCTTTTTGATGTCGATGTTCATGGGAATATAACCTCCCGTAACTTTATTTCTCACAGGAAAATTATAACACCCCCGTAAAGGGGGTGTCAATGAATCCGCGGCTTTTCTGCCGGAATTATTCGTTTCCGTGCTTTTTGTAATACAGATAAGAATACAGCGTAGGCGTACCCACCATCAGCGTCAGCAGCACAAGGAATGCAAAGGGAATATACCTGGCATTCAGGAAAGAGGACATGAGGAACAAAATGCCGCCCAGCACCCACACTTTGCCGCCAAAGCGGTGCGTAGCC
>JAFYLS010000024.1 GCA_017550035.1 Clostridia bacterium | reverse complement strand
GCGGCATGGGTCACGCTGATGTTGCGGCCCGCAAAGCAAAGGTTCTCAATATCTTTGGCGATCATGCACCTGAGCGGCAGTCCCCAGGGCGTCGGCGCAGGGTGGAAAATGGTGGGATATCCCTTCTGATAATAGAAGCCTTCCGGGAAATGGTCGTCCATGGACCAGCCGGCATAGGCCACGATATCGTCAAACCTGCCCTCCGCTTCCACGTCGTTCTGATCAACGACGTATTTGCCCACATAGCGTCTGCTTTCCCGCTTGCCGGGCAGAAAACCGATCCACTCCATTTCCCAGTTATCCACGCCGTGGTCGCCGCAGTTCTTCATGTGATCCCACACGCCGTAGCAGATCTTCAGCAGTTCCTCCCGGCACCTGTCACTGTCATGAATGCAGTCCCATTCCCCGCCAATCTCGATCCACCAGAAATTGTCGCCGATAAAGTGGTCCTTGTAGGGCAATTCCGCATCCGTGGGATAGCGGTACGCCCAGTCGGGCGCCGTGAAAGGCACCGGGTGATCCGTTTCGCGGATCTGGAACAGGCAGCTCATGCCCATGGTTTTTTTATCCGCCTGATCAGGCGGAATGGTTTCGTTAAATTCGCTTTTCGACTCACGGCCGTACATAAATTCAGCACCCGTCAGGGTGGAAAGAATGGAATCGCCCGAGCAATCGGCAAAATACCGCGCCTTCACCACATGAAAGGTTTCGGCGTTGGATTGCCACGCTTTGATGCTTTCGATCCGATTCCCGTCCATGGTGCAGTCCAGACAGCTGGAATTGAGCAGCAGCGTCACATTCTTTTCCGCCATGACCTTCTGATAAAGCACGCTGTCCCACAGCGAATACCTGAGCGACGGATTCTGGTAGAAATTCTCCAGCATGATCTCTTCAATGATGCCGCCCTCGCGGTTGTCCTTGCCGTGGCAGCCGCCGATCCACATGCGGATCTCGCTGGATGCATTTCCGCCCAGCACAGGCCGGTCGTGGACCAGCACCGCCTTAATGCCGTGGCGCGCTGCGGCAATGGCACAGCACAGCCCCGCCATGCCGCCGCCGACAATACACAGATCCGTCTGATATTCTTTCGTTCTCATGTGACAGCACCTCGTCCGTACTTTTCTCCTGCAGGGCAAAGCAGTGTTCCTTCCGGAACGCTTGCGCCCCTATGATCTTTCCCATGGATACAGCCGCCTCTGCCGGATCACCGGGCTGCTTATCCGTGTCGTTTGCAAACCCCGTCCATTGCGAGCATTCCGCTTGAGCAATGACGGCACGGCTGCTTTTTTCTTTATGTTTCGGCAATGGTTGTGTATATTCCTGCTGCCCGGACAGGTTGCTTTGCACTTCTGCAAGAATCTGTATTGTTTTACATTTTTGTACAATTCGTTCAAAAACTTCCTTGATTTATACAAGAACTATGGTAAAATAATACATGTGTCCTATAATATATTTACAGGAGGAAATCCTATGTCTAAAGCTCCCAAAGGCGGCCTGACCAAGAAGCACTGGTTTGGCTACATGTTCGGCGACTGGGGCGGATGCATGACCTTCACCCTGATGGCCAGCATCTTCTCCATGTACTGCACCAACGTCCTGGGCATTGACCCCACCCTGATGGGTACCCTGGTTCTGGTATGGACCATCTGGGACGCCGTCAACGACCCCATGATGGGCGCACTGATGGACAAAGCCTTTGCCCGAAAGCAGAACAAGAACGGCAAGTTCCGTCCCTGGCTGCTGCGTGCCACGCCCCTGCTGGCCGTCACCGCCATTGCACTGTGGACCGTACCCACCTTCTTCGAAGGCATCACTCTGATCGTAGTGCTGTTCTCCTGTAAGATCCTCTATGAAGCAGCCTACACCATGTTCAACATTCCCATGGGTTCCTTGCTTTCCGCCATGTCCCAGAACGACTCCGAACGCGCCTCCCTGTCCTCCGCCCGCGGCGTAGGCTCCATGTTCGGCAACATGATTCCCGGTATGGTGGGTCCTGTGATCATCGGTATGTTCGGCGACCGCACCTCCACCGGTTACATGATCACCGGCGTGGTGTGCGCTGTGATCGGCTTTGTCATCTGCCTGCTGCACTACTTCTGGACCGAAGAACGCACCCAGGTGGGCGCCGACACCAAGGCCGACGACATCAAATTCTCCGATATTCTCACCGTGGTGAAGAAGAACCGTCCCTTTGTGGCGCTGTGCATCCACGGCATCTGCATCTGCACCATGCAGTACCTGGTTTCCAACATCAGTTTGTACATGTATTCCGAAGTGTATCATGACGTGACCTACCAGTCCATTTCTTCCGCCCTGTCCGCTCCCTTCATGATCGGCTCCATGGTGGCTGTGCCCTTCATCTGCAAGAAGCTGGGTCTGGAAAAGCTGATCCGCTATGCGCTGCTCATCGGCGGCGCCATCTGCGCTGTGCTGTTTGGCATGCACCTGGTGATGGACGTGCATCCCCTGGTTCACGGCGTCATCCTGGGCATTGGCTCCGGTATGGCCATGGTATCCATTCAGATGCAGTGGGGTCTGGTGGGCGAAGCCATCGACTACAACGAATACATCACCGGCAAGCGTACCGAAGGCTCCATCTACGGCACCTTCAACCTGGCCCGCCGTATCGGTCAGGCCGTGGGCAGCTCCTTCGGCTTCTATGTACTGGGTTGGATTGGCTTTGACGCTGCGCTGGAAGTGCAGAGCGCCGGTACCATCTTTGGTCTGAAGTCTCTGTGCGTGCTGGTTCCCGCCGTGTTCATCCTGGGCTCCTGGGCCGCCTTCCGCTTCGTGTGGAACATCACCCCCGAAGTGCGTGAAAAGATAAAGGCGCTGAAGGCCGAACAGAAGGCCATCGGCTGATTCAAAAACAGCATATTCTTGTTTTCCCCTGCGGTACGTGATACAATAAAGCGTACCGCAGTTTTCATTGATCTGTTGCTGTGCAACAGCGGTACGCGGCAGGAAAAAAACGTACCGCTGTTTTCATTGATCTGCCACCGTGCAACAAAAAAGCAGTTTTATATCGGAGGAAGTGACCTTGATGGAATATATCGTTCATACCCCCTGCGGCGATGTGCAGGGCGTACCCGGCCGGGTACAGGGCACTGCAGCCTACAAGGGCATCCGCTACGCCACCGCCGGGCGCTGGGAATATCCCGTACCCGTCACTCATTGGGACGGCATTTACGATGCAACGCAGTACGGCGCCTGTTCCTACCAGCCCCGTTCCTTCTACAACGAGGAAGAAAACCTGAAGAAGATTTTCTATTACAACGAATTCCGCAAGGGCGAAACCTATACCTACAGCGAGGATTGCCTGTTCCTGAACATTTTCACTCCCGAAGACGCCAAAGAAGGCGACAATCTGCCCGTGCTGATCTATATTCACGGCGGCGGCTTTACCGGCGGCTGCGGACATGAAAAACATTTTGACGGCCCTGTATGGCCCGCAAAAGGCGTGATCGGCGTCACACTGAACTACCGCCTGGGACCCATGGGCTTTGCATGCCTGCCCGAGCTGAAGGAAGAAGCCGGCTTCACCGGCAACTACGGCCTGTTTGACCAATTGACCGCCATCCAATGGGTCAAAAACAACATTGCAGCCTTCGGCGGCAACCCGAACTGCATGACCATCATGGGCCAGAGCGCCGGCGCCATGAGCGTGCAGCAGCACTGCCTCTCTCCCCTGAGCAAGGGGCTGTTCCACCGCGCCGTCATGTCCAGCGGCGGCGGCGTCAGCAAAATGATGTCCGTTGCGCCTGCGGAAAAGAACTATGCCTACTGGCAAAAGGCCATGGAAAAGGCCGGCTGCAAGACGCTGGCGGAATTCCGCGCGCTTCAGCCCGAAAAGCTCTTTGAAGCCTGGAATGAAACCAAGAAAGAACTGCACAACCCCGGCTGCTTCCCCTGCATTGACGGGCGGCTGGTGGTGGGCAGCGGCATCGAAATGGTATCTCAGATGCAGCACCACCAAATCCCCTACATGGCCGGTTCTACCAGCGAAGACATGATGCCGCCCATTCTGCAGGGCATGTGCAAAAAGTGGTGCGCCATACAGGAAAAGCCCAGCTATACCTGGTACTTTGACCGTCAGCTGCCCGGCGACGAAAACGGTGCCTGGCACAGCGCCGATCTGTGGTACTGGTTTGGCACGCTGGAAAACGGCTGGCGTCCCTTTGAAAAGAAGGACTATGACCTGAGCGAGCAGATGGTGAAATACCTGTGCAATTTCGTCCGCAGCGGAAATCCCAACAAGGGCGGCGAGCTGCCCACCTGGATCGCATCGGACAAAACCCAGAAGCGCGTGCTCATCCTGGGCGAAAAGGACACGCACATGGCAAAGCCCAGTTTGGTGAAGATGATCAAAACCATGCTGACCAACAAGGCTGTCGGCGAATAAGCCGCTGTGCCTTCGGCACTTTCTTTTCGACTAAATTGCATAAACAAAAAACTCCGCCCCACGACGAGCTGCGTAATGTAGTGCGGAGTTGTGCCTTCGGCGCTTCCTTTTCGGCCAACTCAACTATACCATTCGAAAGGACGTGGCGATGCCACCGCCCCACGACGAGCTGCTTGTCTGGGGCGTTTTTTGTTCGCACAGGCCGCTCGAAGGAAAGCGGCAATGCCGCAGGAGTATTTGACAGACCGTCTCTTCTGTACTATCATAGAAACACCAAACATCCATTCAACCACGCAAAAGCGGAGGTACATATGAACGCATCCTCGGTCTATGATCTCATCGTCTGCGGCGCAGGCCCCAGCGGCGTATGCGCGGCGCTGTCTGCCGCACGTCTGGGACTGCAGGTCCTGCTTATTGACCAGAACGGCTTCCCCGGCGGCATGAATACGGCTGCGCTGGTGGGCCCGCTCATGACCTTTCATTCCGGCAGCACCCAGATCGCCAAAGGCATTGCCCAGGAGATCGTGGACGAACTGGCAAAGCGCGGCGGCACGCTGGGGCACATTCCCGACCCCATCGGCATGGTGCCCACCATTACGCCGGTGGATCCCGAACTTTTGAAGCTGGTGTATTTTGACCTGCTGCGGAAGGAAAGCAATATCACGCTGCTGCTGCGCAGCGTGATCACCGGGGTCACCGCAGACAGCGTCACGGTGCATGGCAAAGGCGGCACGAAAACCTACCGCGCCAGACGCATCATTGACGCCACCGGCGACGGCGACGTGGCCGCGCTGATGGGCGTTCCCTTCAAGGAGGGCCGCGAAAGCGACGGCTTTGCCCAGCCCATGACGCTGATGTTCACCGTGGAAAACGTGGACAGAACCCAGGTCATTGATTATATCCGCAGCCGCCCCGATCAGTTCGTGATGGATCGCAGCTGCAGCATCGACGATTATATCGCCGTATCCGGCTTCTTTGAGCTGGTGCAGCAGGCTCAGGAAAAGGGCGAACTGACCTTCCCCCGGGACCGGGTGCTGTTCTTTGAAGGCGTGCAGAAGGGTACCGTGACTGTCAACATGACCCGCGTCACGCTGCTCAAAGGCACCCGCGCCGAGGATCTGTCTGTTGCCGAAAGCGAAACCCACCGTCAATTAGACGAAGCGCTGGCATTTTTCAGGAAATACCTGCCCGGCTTTGAAAACTGCCGGCTCAAGAGCGTAGCCGCCCTCACCGGCGTGCGTGAAAGCCGCCGCATTCAGGGAATCAAAACCCTGACCCAGGAGGACATCTGGGAAAACCGGGCGCAGGAAGACAGCGTTGGCATCTGCGCCTACCCCATCGACATTCACGATCCCACCGGCAAAACACTGGTGTGGGATGCTGAACGGGGCGATTGCTGCTACGACATTCCCTACGGCATTCTGGTGCCGGAAAATCAGGATTATCTGCTGGCCGCAGGCCGCTGCGTCAGCGCGACCCACGAAGCGCTGGCATCCGTGCGCATTTCGGTGGCCTGCATGGTCATGGGGCAGGCCGCAGGCACAGCAGCATATCTTTCCATTCAGAAGGATGTGCCTTTCAAAGATGTGCCCGTAAACGAACTGCAGCAGCTGCTGCATGAACAGGGCGCCATTCCCGGAAAGAAGTGGCTGGAAAAGCAAGGAGAAGAAAATGATTCGTAAAGCGCTGAAAAAGGACGCTGCAGCCGTTGCAGCCCTGGCTGACGAACTCTGGCCCGGTCATCCGGACGGCGAACTGAAAAGCGAATTTGAGGTTTCTCTGGAAGATGACGACACGGCCGTTTATCTGCTGCTTTCCGGCAGCGAGCCTGCCGGGTTTGCCCAGTGCAGCCTGCGCCGGGATTATGTGGAAGGCACCGAAACCAGTCCGGTGGGCTATCTGGAGGGCATTTACATAAAAGCTTCTTTCCGCCACGAAGGCCATGCCAGGGCACTGCTTTGCGCCTGCGAAGAATGGGCAATGGAAAAAGGCTGCTGCGAATTCGCCAGCGACTGCGAGCTTCACAACACCCAGAGCCTCGCCTTCCATCTGGCCTGCGGCTTAGAGGAAGCCAACCGCATCATCTGCTTTACCAAGTCTCTTGGGGCTGTCCGCCCCAAACCCTGAGCAGGGCGGCGTTCGCCGCTTCCTTTTCGACCCTGTTGACCTGCATCATTTCTCCGTCACCCGACTCGCTGCTCGTGGTGCGATGATAAATAAAGAACCCCGTCCTTTGACACTTTCATGTCGTGGGACGGGTGGCTTCGCCACTTTTTTCCGACCATATCGTCACAAATAAAAACTCCGTCTCACGACAAGCATTATGTCGTGGGACGGAGTTATTTTTTCACACAACTTGGTCGACATTGCGGGTCAAGGGTGCTCAGCACCCTTGTGGGGGTGTAGGGGGCAACGCCCCTTACTTGGCGTAGTCGATGCTGCGGGTTTCGCGGATCACGTTCACGCGGATCTGGCCGGGATATTCCATTTCCTTTTCGATGCGTTTGGCGATCTCCTTGGCCAGCACGCGGGTGCCTTCGTCGGTCACGTCGTCGGGCTTAACCATAATGCGCACTTCACGGCCGGACTGGATGGCGTAGCACTTGTCCACGCCCTGGAAGGAATTGGCAATTTCTTCCAGCTTGGTCAGACGCTTGATGTAGTTTTCCAGAGATTCGCGGCGTGCACCGGGACGGGCCGCGCTGATGGCGTCGGCAGCCTGAACGACCACGGCTTCCACGGTCTGGGGTTCCACGTCGTTGTGGTGGGCCAGAATGGCGTGGATCACGTCGGCGCTTTCGCCGTACTTGCGGGCCAGTTCGCCGCCCAGGGAGACGTGAGTGCCTTCCTGTTCATGGTCCACGGCCTTGCCGATATCGTGCAGCAGACCTGCGCGCTTGGCAAGCGCCACGTCGGCGCCCAGTTCGGCAGCCATGAGGCCGGCCAGATGGCTGACTTCGATGGAGTGCTTAAGCACGTTCTGACCATAGCTGGTACGGAACTTCATGCGGCCCAGGAGCTTAACCAGTTCGGGATGGATACCGTGCTGACCCGTTTCGAACACGGCCTGTTCGCCGGCTTCGCGGATCTGGTTTTCCACTTCCTTCTTGGCCTTTTCCACACATTCTTCAATGCGGGCAGGATGAATACGGCCGTCCATGATCAGCTTTTCGATAGCCAGACGGGCGATCTCGCGGCGCACGGGATCAAAGGCGCTGACGATGACCGCTTCGGGGGTATCGTCGATGATCAGATCCACACCGGTCGCCGTTTCAAGGGCGCGGATGTTGCGGCCTTCACGGCCGATGATGCGGCCCTTCATATCGTCATTGGGCAGGGAAATCACGCTGACGGTGCTTTCTGCCACATGGTCGGCGGCGCACTTCTGAATGGCCAGCGCGATAATGTTGCGGGCCTTCTTTTCGCCTTCTTCCTTGGCGCGGGATTCGATCTCGCGCACGGTGGCGGCGGCGTCATGGTAGGCGTCCTTCTGCACGCGTTCGATGACCATCTGACGGGCTTCGTCCTGGGTCATGGTGGCGATGCGTTCCAGTTCCTGCACCTGCTTGACCTTGTAGTTTTCAGCTTCCTGCTGCAGACGGGAGAGCTCTTCTTCCTTCTTTTCCAGGTTTTCTTCGCGAAGCGCCAATTGATCGCGCTTCTTGTCCAGGGATTCTTCCTTCTTGTCCAGAGATTCTTCACGCTGAATGATACGGCGTTCGGAGCGCTGGATTTCGTTGCGGCGGGTACGGATTTCCTTGTCCGCTTCGGTCTTGAGGTGCAGCACCTCTTCCTTGGCGACCAGGATCATTTCCTTTTTCTGTTCATCTGCACGGCGGGTTGCGTCGTCCAGCAGTTTTTTAGCATATTCTTCGGTACGGCCGATCTTCTTTTCCTGCACGCTTTTACGGTAGCTGTAACCGCCCAGCACGCCCGCAAGACACAGCACGATGCCGATTAACACAGTATAATACCAGGCTAACATATGGGACTTATCCTCCTCTCATTTCTTTCTTTTTGCGCTGTTTTCGATTTCCGATGTTGTGTTTTTCCGTGTGTTTTCCGTTGTTTTACTTTCACTGATGACAAAAAGCCGCGCTGAGCACGTGTAAAACGTGCCGCACGGCTTGGCTGAATTACCCAAATACTGCGCACGCATCCCCACAAATACAGCGGGAAGACATACGCATCCTGTGGTCATATCAAAAAGCGGACGAGGCAGTAAAACAAAGCTTCGTCATTTTCATAATCAAACAAATGGCCAAAGCCAAATGAAAACAGGAAAGATGTATCCGTAAAACAGCCGGGCCGCATGTATAGCCATGCACGACCCTAT
>JAFYLS010000023.1 GCA_017550035.1 Clostridia bacterium | reverse complement strand
TTCAGAGCGCTTTCCAGGGATTCGTTTTCCTTCACACGAATTTCAGACACTTGTTTTCCCTCCCTTCGCCATTTCGCCTGCGACTATCGCCGTTCTCACAGCGGATGGCGACCGTGCCCCCATTATACAGCGGTTTGGGGATGCCGTCAACATTTTTTTGACGATTCAAAACTTTTTTACACGATTTAAGAATTGGTGGTCGAAATTCAGCCGATTACGCCATTTTCTCAGAAAGCTGTTCGCCGCCCAGAATATGGATATGCCAGTGTTCCACGCTCTGGCAGCCATGCTTTCCGCAGTTGCTGACGATGCGGAAGCCATCATCCAGATTTTCCAGCGCGGCAATTTTGCCAACTGCCAGCACCATGGCGGAGCGTTCCTCCGCGGAAAGCTCAGCAGCTTCCCGGATATTCTTTACATGCTTTTTGCTTACCAGCACCACGTGGCACTTCGCCTGGGGCGCAATATCCCGGAAGGCATAGCAGTATTCGTCTTCATACACCTTGGTGGAGGGAATTTCGCCTTTGATGATCTTACAGAACAGACAATCCATTTTTGCACATCTCCTTTATATCAAGAACACGGGTAAAGAAAGCACAAATCCTATCCGCGAACCGGCCATGCATTTTTGCTTCCGATCCGCAAAAAACTTCCTTTATTCCTCGATCTGCACCTTGTCCCGGCCGAAAGCGTCAATCAGCGTCTGGGCATTGCGGTTGGCCATGTCCACCTTGTTTGTGTCCACCACATCCTGCATGATTTTCGCTTCAAAGCGGGCATTTTCGTCCCCTGCTTCCTTCAGCGCCTTTTCCACCGTTTCCCGGCGTTCGGGGGAAGAAAGCATGTTCACAAACAGGCTCTGATCCTTGGGAAATACCAGACGGTACAGATGATCTTCACAGCCGTCAAAGGTGCCCATGGACACGGGGCCAAACACGGCGGGCGCCGTATTTTTGAGTATTTTGAGGGCTTCGTTCCATGCCGCAGCGCCCTGCTTGGGAGCCGCAGGCTTCTTGGGCGCTTTGGGTGCATCCGTCTTTGTTTCCTGCGTGCCGGCATGCTGAACAGATACCTTCACCTGACCGCTTTCGATTTTCTGCAGGCGCATTTCCAGTTCGGAAAGCCTTTCCAGCAGACCGGAAATATCGCTGACGTCTGCCTTTTCGCAGCACTTGAGCATGCATACTTCCAGCACAGACCGGGCAGAAGCCGCCCAGCGGGTATCCGCTTCCGCCTTCATGACCAGATTGAGCACACGCAATAGTTTCTCACTGGTAAACTGTTCGCTCTGGTTTTTCAATCGGTCCGCACCGTCGCGGCTGGCAGACAACAGTTCCTGGTCCGCACCGCAAAGCTTGCACACCATCAGTTTGCGCAGATGGGCAGAAAAATCCTTTAAGAAAACCTGCACATCCCGGCCTTCGCGCATCAGTTTATCCATCAGCCTCAGCGCCTGTGCCCCGTCGGATGCCTGAATGGCGTCGGCTACATCAAACAGCATGGTCTTATCCGCAGCGCCAAGGGCGGCGCGCACGGTATCGGCCGTCACCGTTTCTCCTGTTCCCATGCACATATCCAGAATGGACCAGGCATCGCGCATGCCGCCTTCTGCCGCCTGGGCGATCAGATACAGCGCATCTTCCTCGCACTTGATGCCGTCCTTTTCGATAGCTTCCTTCAGACGGGAAACGATCTGCGCTTCGGTCAAACGGCCAAAGTCAAACCGCTGACAGCGGGAAAGAATGGTGGAAGGCAGTTTCTGGGGTTCGGTGGTAGCCAGAATGAACACCATATAATGGGGCGGTTCCTCCAGCGTTTTGAGCAGCGCATTGAAGGCTGCGTTGGACAGCATATGGACTTCGTCGATGATGTACACCTTGTACTTGCCGAACTGGGGCGGATAATCCACCTTTTCCAGCAGTTCGCGAATTTCTTCCACGCGGCTGTTGCTGGCGGCGTCCATCTCGTACACGTCAAAGGAGGAATCGGAAAGCAGCATTTTGCAGCTTTCGCATTCGCCGCAGGGATCGCCGTCCACAGGAGTCTGGCAGTTGATGGCCCGGGCCATAATCTTTGCAGCGCTGGTTTTGCCTGTACCGCGGCTGCCGCAGAAAAGATAGGCATGGGCAATACGCCCGCTTTTCACCTGATTGCGCAGCGTTTTGCGAATACTTTCCTGACCCACCATATCCTGAAAGGATTTGGGCCGCCATACACGGTAAAGCGCCTGATACATGTGTTCCTCCGGAAAATATCAAATCAGTAGAGTGACCAAAAAGGTTACTTTTCGCCTCTGCGGCGCAAATCCGAATCACGGAGCAGCTGGCTTGCGCAGAAATAGAACAGCAGTTCAGGCAGGAAGGTCAGGCAGGACAATACACTCTGCACCGGATCGCCGCCGGAAATCAGGTTCAAAACCAGCATGCACAGCACCATGCCGGCCGTCAGGCTCATGACGATGCTGGCAGGCAATGCAGCGTGACGGTCGGGGTAACGGCCGGTGGTCATCATACGGAAATCGTTCATGGCACGGCTGAGCAGCATAAAGGAACCTGCACGGAAAACACTGACAGCCACCGCCCAGATATTGAAGGGCAGATAAGCATGCCACATTTCCTTCAGTTCTTCGGGCACGGCGCCCATCTCGCCGCTTTCCATACCCACGGTCACGGTATAGAGCGTTACGCCGCGAAGGTAGGCATTGGCCGCCTGCAAAACGCCGTATACCGCACAGGCGATGACCGCCGTCTTGAA
>JAFYLS010000022.1 GCA_017550035.1 Clostridia bacterium | reverse complement strand
GAGCTGAGCGCCCGCAGTGCGGGATGCAGCGAAGCGGAGGAATCAACCGAAACGAGCTATGAGCCGATAGGCTCAGAGCGACGATTGAGGTTGCGGAAAGTGGATTCGAGCGAAGCGAGAAGACGGAGGGATTGGTTCCTTCCTAATATCTTATTTCTGTAAGGACATATCAAGCAAGCACGATCCGCAGTTTTTCTCCGGAAACCGGAGAAAAACGTAAACCTTTTTCCATCAAAGGCAGGGAGAGAGCTAGCTCTCTCCTGTCCTTTGAGGAAAAAGAAGGCGCCGCGGCGCAAAGCGCCTGCCGCGCCGGGCGGATCTTGCGCCGGGCAGTGCCCAGACCCAAATTCGACCATATTGATATGAAGAATGTCTCCGTCCCCCGACCTGTTGCCTGAGCATATATTGATTCCGAAGGCACACAAGTATATTCCATACTGTGGGTGCAGGGAGATCATCTCCCTGCCCGGGGTTTGGGGATGGAATCCCCAAGAAAAACACACATCAGGAGGAACATACCATGAACACCGAACTGCACATGCTTCATACCCGTGCGCTCACCGTGCTGCATGCCCTGCCCTATACCGAAGAAGAAATGCAGCTGCTGGAAAAGGCGGCGATGGCCATGGACTGGGACAAGATCGCGCCCATGGTTGAAAAGCTGCAGAGTCCTGCCACTGCCGAGCAGGCCAAGAACGATATGTACGAAGCGCTGGGTGAACTGGATGCAGAGCACCGCGGTCTGTGCGGCGTGTGCGGTTTTGCCGCGTCCATGTACGGCCTGGCGGAAAAATTGTATCCCCTGGGCGTCAGCAAGGACGTGCTGCTGGATACCTTCTGTGCGCTGCACCGCATGATGCGCGAATACGAAATGCAGAACCATCACATCGGCTTCCGCGAGGGCTTCTGGGTATGGCGTCAGTGCTGCGGCCAGATTTTGCGTCTGGGCACGCTGGAATTTGAATACCTGCCCGAACTGAGCGAACGCGAGGTGGCTTTGACCGGCATGAAGCCCCATGCGCCCATCCTGTCCGTGCACATTCCCTGCGGCTGCGATACCAGCCGTGAGGCGCTGAATGCGTCTTATGCCATGGCCCGCACCTATTTTGCCGAGCGTCCCTACCTGTGCTATGCCAACGGCGTTGCGCCCCAGGGCATTGTGTGCCATACCTGGCTTTTGTCCACCGCGCTGAAGAAGCTGCTGAAGGAAACCTCCGGCATCCGCCGCTTCATGGAAGATTACGAGATCGTGCATCACGAGGAAGAAGGCAAGGACTGCATTCACTTCCTGTTCCGTGTTGCCTCTGATACGCCCTTTGAAAACCTGCCCGAGGATACCTCCCTCCGCCGCGATGTGAAGGCCTATCTGCTCTCCGGCAAGGGCATCGGCACCGGCTACGGCGTGCTGAAGAACAGCTGATTCAGAAAAACAGGGACATATTTCTGGCTGAGGTCTTTTTACAGGAGGTGCCTGCTATGATGATTAGTCCCGAAAGCTATTATGAAATGAATTTGAAGGGAAAGTCCGAAGAAGAGATTCGTTCCGCCAACCGGGGTTTGAAAAGAGAAATAGGACACCTGAAAAATGTGATGGAACACCCTTCCTATGGTACGCAAGTGTTGATGTGTCCCACTGAAGATGTGCGTATCCAGTTCAACCGCATGTATCTGGAAAGGGCAAAACAGGCATTGTTTGAGATGGGCGCAAGCTATACCCCCTCTCGGGCAGAATTAAAGGCTGAGCGCTTTCAGGAGAATATCGATTGCATCCGGAAAATTGAATTCTATATAGGCGGTTTTTTCGGGACGCGCGAAACATGCACCGTATCTATTGACGGAGAGCATATCCGATACGATTCGGAACGCTTCTTTGACAGAGATGCATTGTCTCTTCCTGGTTCAATTGGAAGCGGCATGTCGAAAGCAGATTTTCTGGATGCTCTTCGTGAACTGTACATGGGCGAGTGGCAAAGTACCTACCGCACTGAGCGATTTGGCTATGTGGTGATGGATGGCACGCAGTGGTCGCTGAAAATTGAGTATTCCAACGGCACGCGGACGGCATATTTCTCCGGAAGCAATGCCTACCCGTATAATTTCGACAAGCTGAAAGCCTTGTTCGGCATTGAAGATGACGAAGAGGAAGATTTTCAAGAGGACGAATAATGCCAAAGGCATTGGCGGAAACAAGCGGATAAACAACAACTCCGTTCCATGGCAGAAAGATGCCGCGGGGCGGAGTTGTGTTTTATTGTGCCGGTTGCGGGTAAAAAAGAAGACGCCCTCTCTTGTGAGAAGGCGCCTGAGCTGTCAGTTCAAGTTATTACTTGCGCTGCATGGCCGCGTAGCATTCGCTGCAATACACGGGACGGTCTTCGCGGGGCTGGAAGGGCACCTTGGTGGCGGCGCCGCAGTTCGCGCAGATAGCGTCGTGCATTTCGCGGACATTGCCGTTGTTACGCGCAGCCTTGTGAGCCTGACGGCAGTCACGGCAGCGGGTGGGTTCGTTCTGGAAGCCCTTTTCGGCGTAGAATTCCTGTTCACCGGCGGTGAAAACGAATTCCTTGCCGCAGTCACGGCACACCAGCGTCTTGTCCTGATACATGGTTAAATCCCCCTGAGATGAATGATGATTGGTTTGAAGGGCTGACCTGGTCTTTGACCCCACACTCGCCGGCGGGAGGTTTGCTCATAGCGCATTGGCGCTCCCACTCTGCTCTCTCGCGTTTACACGCGGCCGGACTTACTTCTAAGCCGCACCATGCTCCCCGGCACTTTGGCCGGATTACGTGGACCGTTTTGCCTGCGACTGGCATCGGCTTGCAACCACAGACCCACTTCAACCATCGACTATTATAACACGATATTTTACAGATTCAAGCGCTTTTTGACATTTTCACAGAAAAAAGACGAAAATTTGTGACTTTTTCGGCCGGATTTGAAAAATATAACCCCAAAATATTCTAAACAAGAATAATTGAATGCAACGGCACACCATGTTTCACGTGAAACATTCCGCATTGGCAGTACGATATTGCACAGTTCCTGCGCCTGTGGTACAATAAAACCACCAAAAAAGGAGGATCATTACTCCGTGAGAATAAAAAGCAATGTATTGTGGTATCGGAGTCCTGCGAACATCTGGACCGAAGCGCTGCCCCTGGGCAACGGGCGCATCGGCGCCATGGAGTTTGGCGGCGCGGAAGATATGCGCATCCAGATGAACGAGGATACCCTGTGGACGGGAAAACCCTCTCGTTATGAAAATCCCGGCGCGCAGGAAGCACTGAAAAAGGCGCGGAAGCAGTCTCTGGCGGGCGATCAGCATGCCGCCCAGGAAACGCTGGAACAGGAATTCTGCAAGGGACTCTGGTCCCAGATGTATATGCCGCTGTGCGATGTGCAGGGCCATTTTGATCTGCCCGGTGATGTGACGGATTATTCCCGCAAGCTGGATATGCAGTCCGCCGTGCATACCGTGCGTTTTAAGGCCGGAAATGTGCAGTTCACCCGGGAAACATTTGTTTCTCACCCCCATCAGTGCATGGCGGTGCGCATCACGGCGGAAGGCGGCACCTTCGGCATGCAGGTGAAACTGGTGCCTGCGCTGAAAAAGACCATCGTTCAGGCAGAAAATAATTGCCTGACGCTGCAGGGAAACTGCCCTGTGGTGCGGCATACGCCCGGCATCATGCAGCAGCAGGAAGGCGCATCGGCATTCGTGTACGGAGAAACGCCGGAAGAGATGGGCATGGGCTACGGCGCCCGGCTGATGGTGTTTTCGGACGGGAAAGAGATCAGCAGCGCGGATACAATCAAAGTGGACGATGCGGCCATCGTCACCCTGATTTTCACCGGCCGCACTTCCTTTAACGGCTGGGACAGGCATCCTGTGCTGGCGGGCGTGGAATATCTGCGCAGAAGTTATATGGAAGCGGTCAACGCAGCCGGTGTGGGCTATGAAGCGCTGAAAGAAACTCATATTGCCGATCATCGCGCATTGTACGACCGGATTGATCTGCATCTGGAAGGCGATGAAATGCTGGCGTCCCTGCCCACGGATGAGCGCATGCTGCGCCACCGCGCCGGTGAAAAGGACAACGGGCTGTATACGCTTTTGTTCAACCATGCCCGGTACCTGACCATTGCCGGCAGCCGCAGAGGCACGCAGCCCACCAACTTGCAGGGCATCTGGAACGATAACGATAATCCGCCGTGGCACTGCAACTATACCTTGAACATCAACACCGAAATGAACTACTGGCCTACGCTGCGCATGGGACTTAACGAATGCATGGAGCCCATGCTGCGTCTGGTGAAGGAACTGACGGAATCCGGCACATGGACGGCGCAGCACTATTACGGCGCCCGGGGCGCAGTGACCCATCACAACACCGACTTGTGGCGCATGTCCACGCCCGTCGGCGCGGGCTGCACATGGACGGCGGAATTTGCCTTCTGGCCCTTCGGGCTCATGTGGCTGGCGCGCAGCGCATGGGAACACTATCTGTACACCGGCGATGAAAAGGTGCTGAAGGAAATCACCTATCCTGCCCTGAAGGCGTCCGCCCTCTTCCTGCTGGATACGCTGGTTGAAGATAAGGGAGAATGGATCTTCTGCCCTGCCACGTCGGCGGAGCACTGGTATATTCTGCCCGATGGAACGGATTGTCAGGTGGACAGGGCGTCCGGCATGATGCAGCAGATTGCCCGGGACACCTTTGAAATGTGCATGGCTGCAGAGGAAGCGCTGGGCATCAGCGAACTTTCTGCAGACATGAAGGAAAAACTTTCCCGTCTGAAGGGATTGGAAAAGGATGGACACGGCCGCATCGCCGAATTTGACGGCGACCGTCCGGACGGCGAAAATGAGCACCGCCATGTGAGCCATCTCTATGCGCTGTTCCCCGCCGGGCAGATCGATCCGGACATGCCCGAATGGATGGACGCCGTGCGGAAAACACTGGATATGCGCGGCGACGAAAGCACGGGCTGGGCTATGGCATGGCGCATCAATCTGTGGGCGCGGCTCAGGGACGGCGACCGGGCGCTGAAGCTTTTGCGCAATCAGCTGATGCTGTGCGTGCCCGGTGAAGAAAACACCTGGCAGGAAGGCGGCACCTATGTGAATCTGTTCTGCGCCCACCCGCCCTTCCAGATCGACGGCAATTTCGGCGCTGCCAGCGGCATCCTGGAAATGCTGTGTCAGGTGGAAAAGGACGGCTGCATTGCCTTCCTGCCCGCTTTACCTGCCGACTGGGCAAACGGCGAAGTACGGGGGCTGTGTCTGCCCGGCGGCGAAAAGCTGGATATGCGCTGGGAAAACGGCAAACTGGCAGAACACCGCATTTACACGGTATAAACCAATGTTTCACGTGAAACATTTTTGATTCGCTCCATCAAATTCATAAACTGAAAATCCTTGATCCTGAAAAGATGAGGTGAACCTGCGTGCGTATTATTTATCACGGACATTCGGAATTTTCACTGATCGACAGCGTGGGCACGCGTATTCTGACCGATCCCTGCGATCCTGCCGTGGGATACGGCAGCGCCATGCCGGAATGCGATGCCATCACCGTGTCCCATGGGCATCACGACCATAACTGGGTGCAGAAGTGCCTTGCGGACGCTGTGACGGTGGATACAGAAGGCCTGTGTTCTCCGGCGCCGGATATTACGGTGGACATGATCCCCGCATACCATGACGGGGAAATGGGCGCAAAGCGCGGCAAAAATCTGCTGGCGCTCATCACCATGGAAGGGCTGCGCATTCTGCATTGCGGCGATCTGGGCCATGTGCCGGATCAGGAACTGTTGGAGCGCATCGGGCAGGTGGATGTGCTGATGATCCCCGTGGGCGGGTTTTACACCATCGACGCCCGTCAGGCGGCGGAAACGGCGAAGCTGCTCCGCGCGCGGGTCATCATTCCCATGCATTACAAAACCCAGGTGAATGCAGACTGGCCCATCGCCGGACTGGACGATTTCCTCCGGGAAATGAACGCATCCCATCTGGAAAGGGAAGTGATGCCCACCGTGCGTATTACTAAAGAAGACCTCAGCGAGCACAAGCGCATCTGCGTGCTGGACATCAAACCTCATTCCTGATTGGAAGAGAGAAAAAAGAAAAAAACACTGTTTCACGTGAAACAGTGAAAGCGGCGCAAATGCCTGCCGGGAGGTGATACAGTGCATTATACGGTGGAACGGCTGAAATGGCCCATGGATCCAAACCAGTATGAGAAGATCTATCAGTTTCTGCTGCGCTGTGCCGATCGGGGGTATAACGAGCATTTCCATTGGGCGCGGTTTGAATGGATGATGCACCACACCTACCTGGATACGGAAAACCTGTCTGCCGTGGCCTTGTTCATGGATGATAAGGGGGAAATGCGGGGGCTGTGCACTTACGATACATCCTGGGGCGAGGGCGCCTACATCGTGCACGATACGGACGATGAAGAATTGCTGCACAGGATGGTGGAATTTGGCGGAAAGTACTATTTCAGGCAGATCATTCCCAATAAAAAGGATGCTGCGCTGATCCGCGTGCTGGAAAAATGCCGCTGGCAGGAAGACTGGGCCGGAAATCACGTGCTGCAGATGGATCTGAGCCAACTTCCGGATGCGCCTGTGGCGGAAGGCTTCACATTGTCCGCGCCGGACCATGTGCTGGATCGGCTGCAGTACCAGACGGTGATCCATCAGGGCTTTGAGGACGACAGCGAGATGGTTCCGTGGCCGGACAGCGTGTTTGACCCGCCGCCGCCCCACTTTGACACGGCATTAAAAGTGTTTGCCATTCGGGACGGAAAATATTGTGCCCATGCAGGGGTGTGGTACACCTCCGGCGAAACTTGCTATGTGGAGCCTGTGGCGACGCTGCCGGAATGCCGCAGGAAGGGCCTTGCCCGGGCGTGCCTGGTGGAAGGCATGCGCCGCGCAAAGGAAATGGGCGCTAAAAGGGCCATTGTGCTCTCCGGCGATCCTTTCTACCGCAGTACAGGCTTTGTGGAAAGCTCCTTCTATCAGGACTGGGAACGAATCAGGGATTGAGTTGGGAATGCTCTGGCATTTTGCATCCAAACAGGTTAATTTACAAATGTTTGATGATGTGTATATGAATATACCGTTTTAAGGAGGATAAACGATTATGATCACCGGAATTCATCACATTGCACTGCGCTGCCACGGTCTGGAACAGTACAACCGCGCTGTTCACTTCTATTGCGACCTGCTGGGTCTGAAACTGTACAAGCAGTGGGGCGGCGGCGACGCCTGCAGCTGCATGCTGGATACGGGCGCGGGCTGCATGGAAATTTTCTCCAACGGCACGGAAGATTTGCCCCACGGCAAACTGCAGCATGTGGCTTTTGCCACGGACAACGTGGACGAACTGGTGGAAAAGGTGCGTGCCGAGGGCTTTGAAATCACCCACGAGCCTGCGGATGTGGTCATTCCCACCGCCGAGGGCTATCCTGTGCGCGTGGCCTTCTGCATCGGCGCGGCCGGCGAAGAGGTGGAATTCTTTACCGAAAAATAATATACATATGTAAAGGTGCACTTTTCCGATCCTGAAGCGTATACAAAACCGGACCGCCATGCACGGCAGTCCGGTTTTTGCATGCTGAATTTGAAGCTTTGAAAGAATGCTTTGGGATAAAATATTCTGTAATGGAATATATAAAAACATCACGTGCGTCGATCGGTTTATTCAATTTCGGTGCGGAGGGTGAAGGTATCTGGCAAACGGAAAATCTCCTTTTTCAGGAACAGGGGATAAAAGTAGGCGTTTTCAAGCTGTTCAAAGGGCAGCCATTCAAAATGATGGGTACGCTTGCCTTCATGAGAGAGGAATGAATCTCCCCGGGAAAGCAAATCGGTTTCCGAAATATCCATCAGGAAGTAAATGCACAGCTCATGGTAATGCAGTTTGTCCACGTCCTCCTGAAAAAAAGCCTGATTGAGCCATAAAGGACGCAGGATTTTCGGCATAACGCCCAGCTCCTCCCGCACTTCCCGGATAACGGCATCCTCTGCCCTTTCTCCCATGGCGACGCGGCCGCCGGGCAGATAGTAATAGGGCGACCGGTCGTCCTGCATGGCCAGGATTTTGCCCTCATGAATCATCATGGCGCATACGCGGTAGTTGAATTTCCGGTTTTCCACTTTGTATGTGATGTCCATCGTATCCTCCTTGATGGAAATGATATGCGAATAAGCCTGATTTATTTTACCACACAAAGAAAATGAGCACAAGAAAAGGCACAGCGCATATGCTGTGCCTTGTGTTTTTGGAAAAATCAGCCAAAGAAGGGGAATGCGGGCAGGAAGCTGACGCCGGAAAGCTGCAGCACCACCACGGTGATGCCCAGAATGCCCACATACAGCGCGAACCAGTTGAAGGAAATGCGGTTGATGAGCTTGAGCATGTAGCGGATGGCCAGATAGCCGCTGACGGCAGCCAGCACCACGCCCACGATGACGGGCACCAGGTTTTCAGTCAGCATCTGCATGCCGCCGTTTTCCAGCAGGTCCTTGCCGTCCACCAGCAGGCTGCCCAGAATGGCGGGAGCGCTCATCATGAAGGAGAATTTGGCGGCTTTTTCACGCTTCACGCCGGATACGATACCGCCCAGCAGCGTGCTGCCGCTGCGGCTTACGCCGGGAATGATGGCCACAGCCTGCATGATACCCATCATGACGGCGTGCTTGAGGCCCACTTCTTCTTTCAATTCGGCGCGCTGCTTCATCTTTTTGCTGGCAAATTCGGTGAGCAGCAGGAACAGGCAGGTGATCAGGAAGGCAAGGCCCAGGAAGCCGCTGCCAAACAGGGCATCCAGCGCATCGCCCAGCAGCACGGCGGCAAACAGGGCGGGAAGGGATGCAACGAAGAGCAGCCCCAGGGTTTTGCTGCGGAACAGATTCTTGAGGATGTCCATCCAGTCCTTCCAGAACACGGCGGCCACGGCCACCAGCGTGCCCACGTGCAGCAGCACGGTCAGCAGCATCATGGATGCGGCGTTATCGCTCATTCCGAACAGGTGCTGGCACAGTTCCAGGTGACCGGAGGAGGAGATGGGCAGGAATTCGGCCAGACCCTGCACAATGCCCATAACAGCAGCTTCAAAGATTGTCATCAAAAAATCCATCCTTTCGTGAGGAAAAATGCATGTGAAACAATACCCTCAGGTACCCCTTCAGCATAACATATATTTGCTTTTGTGGCAATGATGCCGCCGAAATTTACGAATTTATGGTGGAATAACCCCGACCAGGCATGCGTACAGTGGTAAAAAAGGAATGGAGTGGAGTTTATATGACGACTGCGAAAAGCAACAGACCCCATATACGCAAAAAAAGCCGCCCTGCCCCGTGGATGCTGTTTTTGAAGGGGCTGTTGGCAGCGGGCGCGCTGACAGCGGCGCTGGTGATCGTTTTTGCCATCATTGTGGGGGTGACAGATGCGGCGGACGGGGTGATCCGCATTGTGAATCAGGCCATCAAGATCGTTTCCATTTTGCTGGGCGTGTGGATCTTTGTGCCTAAAGAGCAGTCCGGCGGGGCGCTCCGGGGCGCACTGATGGGCTTGGCCTATATGGCAGTGGGGCTTCTCATTTACATTGCCTTCACTCATCAGCAGGCAAGCGCCGTTTCCTGCCTCACGGATGTGCTGATGGGCGTATCCATTGGCGGGCTGGCGGGCATGCTGCGTTCCCAGCAGTGCACCTGAGCAAAGGAAAGTTTGTTCCTTTGGCAAAAAGGCATGCGTATAGCAATCAGGCCTTTTCCTGCCCGTTTTTTTGATTCGATTTATCCATGTTTGCTCTTTTGTTCCGTGCGCTGATCCAGCCGCCGATGCGTCCTGTTTCGGCGCCGGTCAGGGCGGCCCAGCCGCCGGAGAGCACCTTATCCATCAAACCCAGTTCCTGCGCGGCCATGTACCGCGCCTTTTCTTTTTCATTCAAAAAGCGCATGCGTACCTCCTTCATACGGGAGATAGCATGCGCTGTTTTTGCGTAAATTATCGCGAACGGTTATGCGTTTTCGCTCTTGTTTTCGGTTTCTTCTTCGTCTTCGTCGTCCCAGTCTTCTTCCTCGCTCAGACCGCGGTTGACCTGCGCGCCCTCGATGTGCACGTTGATCAGTTTGTCAAAGGCGGCATTGCCGAAGGAAGCGTACAGGAAGCGGGCGAAGGAGTTGCCGATCAGCAGGTAGTAGGCGGCCAAGGCCATCATGGCATAGATGGCATAAGGGGTATACAGGCACACCAGCACGGCGATCACCGTGGGGATCAAGGTGATCAGGCGGGCCAGCACGGTATGGGGCAGACGGGCGATGGCGATCATCATGGCATTCTTGATGATCTGGCCCAGGGTGGCTTCATAGCCCACGGCGATGGGATACATGTAGGTCAGCGCCAGGAACCACACCACGGCAGCCATGGTGACAATGGCCTGAGGCACGATGAACAGTGCGCTCTGGGCCATCAGGTTTCCGTAGTACTGCCAGGCGATGTAGACCACCACGGGAACGGCGCCGGTGATCAGGCTGATGGGCAGGCTCTGCTTCCAGTTGCTCTTCACGGCGTCCTTAAAATCCTGCCAGACAAAGGCGTGTTCGTCACGGGCCCAGTTGCGCGTTACATAGGCCATGCCGGCCTGCACAGGGCCGGTGATGCCCACGCAGGGGATCAGCAGCAACAGCGTGACCATGATCACGCTCTGCACGGCAGAGGTGAAATTCAGGGCAATGCTGGCTTCCGAAGCTGTTTTGCCGGCGGAAAGCAGCGTTTCTCTGGCGGCTTCCAGCGTGGCGGCGTCCATCGCCTGAGAAAAGTCAAACCCGGCAGCAAGCAGCAGTTCGTCGCAGGTGGCTTTTACGCTGAGGCTGGTGATCACGCTGAGCACGGCATAACCGATGACCAGCGCCAGCGGAATGTACAGCGCAACGGACATCAGATTCAGCGTCATCAGACCGGTGAAGCGCACCTTCAGCATGGCGAAAAACAGCTGCAGGCGGTTCTTGGGCAAATCTTCCTTGCGGAAGTCGCCCTTTCCGCTTTTGCCGTAGTAGAAATTGTTCATCATTTTTCCAAACATGTGTGTATAACCCCCATGTTGTAATCTGCGTACCGCATATTATACCATACCGGCACATGTCTGTGCAACCGGAAATGCCCCGGCGGGGATTTTCCTTGTTCGGTCACGCCCAGGGAAGGGTGAAGGAGAAGGTGCTGCCCTTCCCTGCTTCGCTTTCAAGGCCGATGGGAATGTGCATTTTCTGCATCACTTCCCTTGCAATGGCCAGCCCCAGTCCGCTGCCCTTTCCGCTGCGGCTCTTTTCGGCCTGATGGAAGCGGTCAAAGGCGTGGAGCCGGGTATCTTCGTCCATGCCGATGCCATTGTCCTGCACGTAGAACCGGGCGCCGTTTTCCGTTTTTTCCACGCCCAGCTGAACGTGCCCCCCTTCCGGGGTGTATTTGCGGGCGTTGTCCAGGAAGATGGTCAATACCTGATTGATGCGGTCCTCATTGCTAAGCACAAAAGGCAGTTCCTCTTCCGGGATGCGGAAGGAGAAGGCAATGTTCTTTTCTTCAAACCGGCTCTTGTTCAGGTCGTGCAGTTCCCACACCATTTCGCAGGGGTCGATTTTTTCCATTTCAAAGCTTTCGGGGTTGCTCTGAAGTCCGGAAAGTTCCAGCAAATCATTTACCAGACGGGAAAGGCGGGTCACTTCGTTTACGATGATGTTGAAATACCGCATCTGCTCCTGGGGGTCGGTGACCAGTCCGTCGCGAAGGCCTTCTGCCAAGCCGCGCATGGAAGCCAGAGGCGTTCTCAGCTCGTGGGAAATATTGGCCACATAATCGTGGCGGGTGCGT
>JAFYLS010000001.1 GCA_017550035.1 Clostridia bacterium | reverse complement strand
CGTCCAAGGGGCAGCCCCATCCCGTACGCAACAAGGAAGGCGAGATCTTCCTCTGGAACGATAAGGACCTGGGCACCCCGGTGGTGGTATTCAATCCCCACGAATTTGAAGCCTCTGCCCCCGTGCGCCTTCGCCGTCCCTTCCGTTATGCAGAGGATCACGAAGGAAATCCCGTACCCGTACAGATCGTCCGCGCCGGACGCACCAACGCAGAAGACAAATGGGATGCCGTCATCTACGCCACCGTTCCGCCCATGGGCTACAAACTGTTCTGGGCCTATTTTGACGAAAAAGAAACCCTCGAAAATCCCCTGTCCGTATCGCCCCGGCATTTGGAAAATGCGTTCATCCGGGCAGAGTTTGATGCATCCGGAAACCTTTGCGCACTGACCGACAAAGCATCCGGACTGAACACGCTGTCCGCACCCGCTCAAAATGTGCTGATGGACATTTCCCACTGCGATACCTGGGCGCACATGGAATTTACTTTTGACAAAATGGCCGGCGCATTTGCCCCCGAACGTGTTACGGTCACAGAAAACGGCCCCGTCCGGGCCAGCATCCGGGTGGATTCCCGCTTTGGTAAAAGCACGCTGTCCCAGACCTATACGCTGTACCGGGACAAGGACCAGCTGGAAATCCACACCCGTCTGGACATGCAGGAAAAGCACCGCATGGTGAAGATGCGCTTCCCCACACCCTTTGAAAAGGATGGCTGCGACATCTCCGAAATTCCAGGAGGCGTCATCGCAAGAACAGCCACCATGGAAGAACAGCACTGTCACCGCTTCATCTGCATGCAGGGAGAGCAGGGTGGTCTGGCACTGTTGAACGACGGCAAGTACAGCTACAGCGCCAAGGACGGCGTGCTGTACCTGACCGTGAGCAACACATCCATCTTTGCCGATCATTATGGGCAGCATCATCGGGATGAAGACTGCCGGCACATGGACATGGGCATGCAGCATTTCACCTGCATCCTGCATCCCTATAAGGGCGCATGGCAACAGCAGAAACTGCATCAGCGTGCAGCGCTCCTCAATCAGTCCCTACCCTTCCTGCCCGAAACCTATCACAAGGGAACCCTGCCCAGTTCCATGAGCACGCTGCGTATCGATAGCCCGCAGATTTCCGTTCTGGCTTTCAAGGAAGCCGAAGACAGCAGCGGAAACATTCTTCGCCTTAACGAAATGACGGGACAGCAGGTAAATGTTCATGTGGACCTTTCGCTGCTTGGCAGAAAACTGGACCTTGCCTTCACCCCCTTTGAAATCAAAACCCTGTATATTCCCCATGATTCTTCCCTGCCCGTTCGGGAATGTCTTTTGACCGAATACAGCGAGGTGACGGAATGAACACGCTTTCCCTCAACGGCGCATGGCGCATGTACCACTTCCCCGAAAGCGCCGCTATGCCCATGACGCCAGATGCGCTCCATGCATCAGACTTTGATCCCATTCCCGCACAGGTGCCGGGAAACTTTGAGATTGACCTGATGAACGCCGGTCTGGAAGATGACCCTTTTTACGGCGAAAACCTCTACCGTTTCCGCAAATACGAATTCTACAGTTTCTGGTACGAGAAAGAATTTGTTTTTGAAGTTGAAACCGGCGAAAAGGATGCATGGCAGCTGCGCTTCGAAGGCGTAAACACCATCGCCGATGTATTCCTCAACGGTCAATTGCTGGGAAAATGCGACAATGTGTTCACCGACCACATTTTCCCCGCAAACTCTGCACTGAAAAAAGGACCTAACATCTTAAGCGTACATATTTTTTCCACCATCAACGAAGCACGGAAGATCGATCTGCCTGTCGGTGTGGAAAGCGCAGAAGGTAACCATGAAAGCATGTACCTGCGCACTGCCCCCCACAGCGCCGGATGGGATATTATGCCCCGCCTTCTGTCTGCAGGCCTGTTTCGCAGCGTAACGCTGGAAAACCCTGCCCCAAAGCGTTTTACTCAGGTGTATTACACCACCATGAGTGCCTTTGAAGACAAAGCCGAGCTTCTGTGCAAGTACCGCTTCACGTCTCCCGATCCCGTGCTGGAAGGTTATTCCGTCCGCATCCGGGGCGTATGCGGAGAAAGCACCTTTGAAGAAACCGTTCAGACACCTTTCACCGCAGGCACGGTCACGATTACCATTCCCAACCCCAAATTGTGGTGGCCGCTGGGATACGGCGATGCCAATCTCTACACCGTGACCACCACGCTTTTGCACAACGGGCAGATCGTGGATACGCGCACCGAGCGCATTGGGCTGCGCTACGCCCAGGTGATCCGTCATGAAAACGGCGGGCGGGACAATGCGTTTCGGGTGGAAATCAACGGCTGCCCCATTCTGTGCAAGGGCAGCAACTGGGTGCCGCTGGATGCGCTCCACAGCCGGGATCCCGAACGACTGCAAAAAGCCCATGACCTGCTTTGCGAAGCCGGATGCAACATCGTCCGCTGCTGGGGCGGCAATATCTATGAAGACCACGCCTTCTTTGACCTGTGCGATGAACGGGGCATGCTGGTGTGGCAGGATTTTTCCATGGCCTGCGGCCGCTATCCGCAGGATGAAAATTTCTACCGGCAGATCGAGAAAGAAGCCTCCTTCATCATTCAAAAACTCCGCAATCACCCCTCCATTCTGATCTGGGCGGGCGATAACGAAGTGGATGTAACCGCAGACTGGTTCTCCCTTCCCGAAAACAGCCGGTATAACGAAATCACCCGCCGCATCCTGCCAAGGGTCGTGCGCATGCACGATCCATACCGGGATTTCCTGCCCTCCTCCCCCTATGTGCCGGACGGAAAAGACAGCAGCGAATGCGCAGAAATGCACAATTGGGGCCCTCGCGGCTATTACAAGGATCCTTTCTATAAGGATACAAAAGCACAGTTCGTCAGCGAATGCGGGTATCACGGCTGTCCAAGTCCCGAAAGCTTACGAAAGTTCATTCCGGAAGACCAGCTCTGGCCTTACACCCATCCTGCATGGGATACCCACAGCACCTCCAACCGTCTGCTCAATCCCCGGGCCTACAGCCGTAATGAACTGATGGCCAGTCAGGTCCGCATCCTGTGCGGTCAGGTACCGGATGACTTGGAACGCTTCTCGTTCCTTTCCCAGTTCTGTCAGGCGGAGGCGCTGAAATTCTTCATTGAAGGCACCCGCATCAAAAAATGGCAGCGCACCGGCATCATCTGGTGGAACATGCTGGACGGATGGCCCCAGATCTCCGACGCAGTGGTGGATTATTACTTCACCAAAAAGCGGTCCTTTCATGTGATCAAACGCATCCAGACTCCTATCTGCCTGATGGTGGATGAAAAGAATGATCAGGGCATGCATGCCCTCATCCTTGGCAACGACAGCCGGAAGGATGCCTCCGTTTTCTGCCGCGTAACGGATGCGTTGAGCGGCGAATGCCTGTATGAAGGCACCGTCCATTCCTTTGCCAACTGCAACACCACTCTTGCCATGCTGCCTGCACCTAAAAAGGCGCCGCGGCTTCTGCTTCTCACCTGGGAAACCGAAGGTAAAACCTATGGCAACCATTCCATTCAGGGCGAAATACCCTATTCCGAAGAAATGCTGATTCAATTTGCGCAGTACATCGATCAACTGCCGGGAGGTACAGTATGACCACATCCAATATCATCTGGGGTCTGGATATCGGCGGCACCAAATGCGCCGCCATCGCAGGCACCCGCGAAGGCGAAATCCTTTTCCGTCAGGCCATTCCCACCAAGGGCCATCCCTGGAAGGAAATGATTGATCTTCTGATCGACATGATCCCCGAAGAATACGGTCGTCCTGCCGCCATCGGCGTCAGCTGCGGCGGACCCTTGAACAGCGTCACCGGCATGATTCTTTCTCCCCCCAACCTGCCCGGCTGGGACGAAGTGCCCATTGTGCAGTATCTTACAGAGAAGCTGCATATTCCCGCCTTTGTGCAGAACGATGCCGATGCCTGCGCACTGGCCGAATGGAAGCTGGGTGCCGGCAAAGGCACCCGGCACATGGTGTTCCTCACTTTCGGTACAGGCATGGGCGCAGGGCTCATTCTGAACGGTCAGCTTTACAGCGGCGCCTGCGGCATGGCAGGCGAAACGGGCCATGTGCGTCTGGAACATGATGGCCCCTGGGGCTTTGGCAAAAACGGCTCCTTTGAAGGCTTCTGCTCAGGCGGCGGCATCGCCAAGCTTTGCAAAATGCGGCTTGGCGAAGAACACAGCTGCAAAGAACTGTGCGAAATGGCGGACGAGGGCGATGAACAGGCACTGTCCGTGCTGAACGAAAGCGCCCGCATGCTGGGCCGGGGACTGGCTATGCTGATGGATTTGTTCAATCCGCAAAGAATTGTCATCGGCAGCATCTTTGCCCGGGCAGAACGGTATTTCCGCACTCCGGCACTGGAAGTAGCCAGACGGGAAGCCCTGTCCTATACCTTTGATGCCTGCCAGGTGGTGCCTGCTGCACTGGGCGATCAGATCGGCGATTACGCCGCACTGGCCATTGCCATCAACGGACTGGAAAGGATGGCGGAACAATGAATCAGGTACAGCATGCAGCCGATATGATTATTCACTGCTTTGAAAACGGCGGAAAGCTTTTGCTCTGCGGCAACGGCGGCAGCGCCGCTGACTGCGCCCACATCGCCGGCGAACTGTGCAAAGGCTTTCTCAAAAAGCGTCAGCTGCCTGCCGGATTGAAAGAAAAAATCGGCGAACCCTTTGCCAATACATTGCAGCAGGCACTGCCCGCCATTGACCTCACCGCTCAAAGCGCGCTGATGACCGCCGTCATCAACGACATTGACGGCGACAGCGTGTTTGCCCAGCAGGTGATGGCCTTTGGCAAGCCCGGCGACGTGCTGCTTGGCATTTCCACCTCCGGCAATGCGGAAAACATTCGGCGCGCACTCCTCACCGCCCGTGCACTGGGCCTGCAAACCATCGGCATGACAGGCAAAACAGGCGGTAAAATGCCCCCGCTGTGCGATGCACTGCTTTTGTCCGCCGAAACGGAAACCTACAAAATCCAGGAAGAACACATCAAAATGTACCATGAACTGTGCATCCTGATTGAGCAGCATTTTTTCCAGGAATAAACAAATCCGGAGCGATTTCGCTCCGGATTTTATCTTACTGTTTATCAGGATTGGGACAAGTGATAATCCACACATAGCCGAACCGGTCCCGGGTAACAGAGCCGCATCCGGCGTCATCCGGCACAGGATGAGGTTTCAGCGGCGAAAGGACTTCTCCGCCTTCTGCCAACACCGCAATGGCCCGCTTCGCTTTTTCCATATCATCCATATGGATCATCAACCGTACAGCATCCGCGCTCTCCTGCCTGAAAAGGAAATTGTCCGAACCCGCCATAGGCGTTACGCCCACAGAAAACGCAACATGCATCACTTTCCCTGCCTGCTGCGAATGCGTTGCAGTCTGCTCCGTCCACCGGGACAGATAATGAATCTCACCGCCAAATGCCCGAATGTAGGCGTTGACAGCTTCTTCACATTGTCCATTGAAAGACAAATGCGGAATCACTGTGATCTTTTCCATGTTTATTCCTCCATACCCAGCACAGGGAGCAGGAACTGCCCGGTGTAGCTTTCTTTCACCTTAGCCACTTCTTCAGGGGTACCTTCGGCTACCACTGTGCCGCCGCCTTCGCCCCCTTCGGGACCCAGGTCGATCAGGTAATCGGCGGTCTTGATGATATCCAGATTGTGCTCAATGACCAGCACGGTATTGCCGGCGTCCGTAAGCCGCTGCAATACGTGGTTGAGCCGGCTCACATCGTCCACATGGAGACCGGTAGTGGGTTCGTCCAGCAAAATCAGCGTTCTGCCCGTGGCACGGCGGCTGAGCTCCGTCGCCAGCTTCACACGCTGGGCTTCGCCGCCGCTGAGCGTGGTGCTGCTTTGACCCAAGCGCATGTAGCCCAAACCCACGTCATAAAGCGTCTGCAGTTTCTGGTAGATGGCGGGATGGTTTTCAAACACCCGCAGCGCTTCTTCCACCGTCATATCCAGCACATCGGCAATGGAAAAGCCGCGGTATTTCACTTCCAGCGTTTCCCGATTGTAGCGCTTGCCGCCGCACACCTCACAGGGCACATAAATGTCGCTCATGAAGTGCATTTCAATTTTCAGCAGACCGTCGCCTGCACAGGCCTCGCATCTTCCGCCCTTCACGTTAAAGGAGAAGCGGTTTTCCTTAAAGCCGCGCACCTTGGCTTCCGGCGTCTGGGCAAACACCTTGCGGATCAGATCGAACAAGCCGGTATAGGTGGCCGGGTTACTGCGGGGCGTGCGTCCGATGGGACTTTGATCGATGGCGATAATCTTGTCCAGCTGTTCCACGCCCTCAATGCGGTCAAAGTCCGCACGGCGGGGACGGGCACGGTTCAGCAGATGAGAAAGCTGACCGTACAAAATGCTGTTCACCAGACTGCTCTTGCCGCTGCCGGAAACGCCCGTTACGCAGCAGAACACGCCCAGCGGGAAAGAAACATCGATATTTTTCAGGTTATGCTCCCGTGCGCCGCGCACCGTCAAAAATCCCGTAGGCTTGCGGCGCTTTTTCGGCACAGGAATAGTCTTCTGACCGCTGAGATACTGCCCGGTGATGGAACCGGGGGTATTCATAATATCTTCCAGGGTACCCTGCGCCACAATGTGACCGCCGTGCTCACCGGCTCCGGGACCAATGTCCACAATATAGTCGGCGCTGCGCAAAGTTTCTTCGTCGTGCTCCACCACGATCAGCGTATTGCCCAGATCCCGCAAATGCTTCAGCGTGCCCAGCAGGCGGGCATTATCCCGCTGGTGGAGACCGATGGAAGGTTCATCCAGTACATACAGAACGCCCACCAGCCCGCTGCCGATCTGGGTAGCCAGACGGATGCGCTGCGCTTCGCCGCCGGACAGGGTGGCTGCACCACGGGAAAGGGTCAGGTATTCCAAGCCAACGTCGCACAGGAAACGGAGTCTTGCATCCACTTCCCGGAGGATGGGTTGGGCGATCATGGTTTGATTGACCCCCAGCTGCAGTCCCTGCAGAAACTCGCGGGCAGCACGGATATTCATATCGCTGAGCTGAGCAAGGTTCTTATCCCCCACCGTGACCGCCAGCGCTTCCTTGCGCAGACGCTGACCCTGACACACGGGACAAGGCTCGGTTGCCATATAGGCTTCGTAAGCTTCCTTCATGCCGTCGCTCTGGGTTTCGCGGTATCGCCGTTCCAGAGAAGTGATGACGCCTTCAAAATCCGTCTGGAAAACGCCTTTTCCGTTGGCGCTTTCAAAGGTCATCTTCACTTTTTCGCCGTTGGTACCGTACATCAGCACCTGACGGGCCTTTTCGCTCAGTTCCCCATAAGGCTTGTCCATGGAAAATTTATAGTGCTTGGCCAGTGCCTTGAACATGCTGTGGGCAGAGCTGCCCGTTTCGCCGCTGTTGAAACCCATGCAGGCAATGGCGCCTTCGTTCAGGGTCTTGCTCATATCCGGCACCACCAGCTGCTCGCTGACCTTCATCAGCGTACCCAGACCGCTGCAGTGCGGGCAGGCGCCAAAGGGGCTGTTGAAGGAGAACATGCGGGGAGAAAGATCTTCAATATTGATGCCGCAGTCCGGGCAGGCATAGTTCTGAGAAAAAAGCTGCTCGGTATTGTCCGAAGCATTCAGCACAATCACCAAGCCTGCAGATTGCTTCATGGCCGTTTCCATACTGTCGCTGAGACGCTGACGGATGCCTTCGCGCACCACCAGACGGTCCACCACAATATCAATAAAGTGCTTCTTCTGTTTGTCCAGACGGGGCATATCCTCAATGGTATCCAGATCTACCATTTCCCCGTTCACCCTTGCACGGACAAAGCCTTCCTTGCGGGCATCCTCCAGCACTTTGATATGCTCACCCTTGCGGGCTCGGATGACTGGCGCCAGAATCATGATCCTGCTGCCTTCCGTCATGGCAAGCACGGCATCCACCATTTCGTCAATAGACTGCTGGCGGATCTCTTTGCCGCACTCCGGACAATGGGGCACGCCGATGCGGGCGTACATGAGGCGCAGATAATCGTGAATCTCGGTCACGGTACCCACCGTGGAACGGGGATTGCGCGCCGTGGTTTTCTGATCAATGGAGATGGCGGGAGACAAGCCCTCGATGGAATCCAGTTCCGGCTTATCCATCTGCCCCAGGAACTGACGGGCATAAGAAGACATGCTCTCCACATAGCGGCGCTGACCTTCGGCATAAATGGTATCAAAAGCAAGCGAGCTTTTGCCCGACCCCGAAAGTCCGGTAAACACCACCAGCTGATCGCGGGGCACTGTAATATTCACATTTTTCAGATTGTGCTCTCTTGCACCCCGTACGATAATGGCATTCTCCATTTTCTCACCCTCCCTGTTCTGATGATACCCGGAAACGGCATAAATATAGCACATTTGTTCCCATTTTTCAAGAAAAATTGCTGAAACACCCGGATAAAATGTAAAATTCTGCCATGCGGTGCAATCCGGGAAAAAGTATGGTATACTGTTTTCGTTAAATCAGTATGCTTCGTGCAATGAAAGGAAACGCTATGAACGTAATGGAACGCGCCAAACTTCTGGCAAACGACATCCGCGACAGTGCGGAATATAAAATCTTCGCCCAGTACAAGGAAGAACTGGAACAGGAAGAAGGCGCCATGGCGCTGATCAAAGAGTTCCAGAAACTGCAGATGACAGCGCAGCTGTGCGCCATGAGCGGCAAGCAGATGGAAAATGACGATCTGCAGCGCCTGAACCAGATGGCGCCCCTCCTGTACGCCGATCCCCGCACCAGCGGCTACCTGCTTTCCCAGATGCAGCTGCAGAAAATGATGGCGGATGTGCTGCAGATCGTTACCCAGGCAGCCGATCTGCCCATGGACTTTCCCATGTGAACGGAGGAAGGGCTTTGAAAAAGAAGCATCGGTCCCATCGGGATTATACCCACGAATCCCTGCATGAAGAACGCAGATACGGCATTTACTGGTACAGTTGGCTCTGGCACCTGATCCGCCCCATATGCATTGCGCTTTCAGTGATGCTGGTGGTCGCAGGCGTGTGCATGGGGGCATGGAACGCCTTGTACCGCAACTTTTTTGCCCCTGTAGATGAAAAGGATACCACGCAGATTGCCTTTACCATTGAAAGCGGCAGCAGCCTTTCCAAGGTAGCCAACAACCTGGAAAAGAGCGGTCTGGTGCGCAACAGCACGGTATTCAAATACTATGCCGATTTTCTGGGCTACGGCCAGAAGATTCAGGCAGGCGATTATGTATTGGATAAAACCATGTCCATCTCCGCCATTGCCGATTTGCTTACAACCGGCGACGGCAACCCCATCACCCGCAACATTACCATCATTCCCGGCTGGACCATTCAGGACATGGCAGAGTATCTGGTATCCATTGGTGCACTGCAAAGCACACAGGAATTCCTTTCGCTGTGCAAAGCAGGAACGGACTTTGGCGACTACTACTATATCAGCGATGTACTGAGCACCAACGCCTCCCGCCGCATTTATGTGCTGGAGGGATATCTGGCCCCCGATACCTATGAAGTGTATACCAGCGCCACAGCAACAGACATTATCAAGAAGCTGCTGTCTCAAACCGAAAAGGTTTTTTCTGAAGAATACCACACCCGGGCGGAGGAAATGGGCATGACCATGGATCAGGTCATCACGCTGGCATCCATGGTGGAAAAGGAAGCCAAGGCTAACGATTTTGCAAAAGTCTCTGCCATCTTCCACAACAGACTTCAGCAGAACATGACACTGGGAAGCGATGTAACCATCAAATATGTATCCGGCACCAAGCGCATGGCGCTGACCAGCAGCGATCTCGGCGTGGATTCTCCCTACAATACATATCAGCACAAGGGACTGCCGCCGGGACCTGTTTGCAGTCCGTCTGCCGCAGCTATTCATGCGGCGCTGTATCCCGATGAAACGTTTATTGCCGAAAAGTACCTGTACTTCTGCTCCAAAGACCCCAATACCGGAGAACTCTATTTCAGCCGCACGCTGGAAGAGCATGAACGGGCCGTGGATATCTATGCACCTTTGTGGGAAGCCTATGACCAGTCTCAGGGAAATTGACCGTTTAAAAGCGAAAAGAAACCAAAAAGAAACAGCGTCCGCATCATGCGGACGCTGTTTGACTATAACACTGCTGTTTATTCTTCCCAGAGATTTTCAGGATACATGCCGTTCTTCTTCATATCGGCAATAGCCTGCTTCACGCCTTCCAAGTCTTCCTTATAAGTCACGCCGTGCCAGCGGTCCTGAGTGGGCAGTACGCTGACCTGCGCCTTGCCGCTTTCGATGAGCAGATGAGGCACATGGGGCAGGAAGTATTCGCACTTTTCGGGATTCTTCTGCAGGTTTTCCTTCAGGAAGGGTTCGAAGTTGTCCTTCAGATCCTGCATGAAGCCGTGACCGAAGCCCCACATGTTCATGCTGACCAGCGTGCCGCGGGGCAGGAAGGTATAGGTAGTACCGCCGTCTTCGGTGAAACGGGCGCCGCCTTCAAAGGGGCTGATGGCGGTGCGTTCAGTGATTTCGGTGAGGAAACCTTTTTCGTCCACCACGCACACGCCGCGGGACACGGTGCCGTTTTCGGTCAGGGTGTTTTCCACCTGGAAACCCACCATGGCATGGTGCTTGTCATTGGACTTTTCAGTCAGGAAGCGGTAGATGCTTTCGTAAGCGCTGCGGCCGTAGAAGTCATCCGCATTAATGACGGCAAAGGGGCCTTCCACTTCATCCATGGCGCACAGCGCGGCATGGGCAGTACCCCAGGGCTTCTTGCGGTTTTCGGGAATTTCGATGCCTTCGGGCAGAAAACGGTCCAGCGTCTGGAAGCCGTAAGCCACTTCCATGTGCTTTTCCATGCGGCCGCCGATGGTGGCATGGAAGTTGTCCTTCATGAAAGGCTGAATAATGAACACAACCTTTTCAAAACCGGCACGGTGAGCATCATACAAAGAATAATCAATGATCAGATGGCCCTGTTCATCCACGGGAGTAACCTGCTTGTCACCGCCGAAACGGCTGGCCAGACCAGCTGCCATGATCACAAGAGTAGGCTTTGCCATAAAAGTTCTCCTTCCGCGCAGACCCCGCAGGGTGCGCATCCAATAATTGTTCTATCTTATTATAGCCGCAGAAAGTTTACAGTGCAAGCGTTGACACGCGCTTTTTCCTACTTTATAATGGCTTTTAGGTCCTTATGTCACAATCTGAAGGGAGTTTATACCCATGAAAAAGCTTCTAAGCCTGCTGATGACCCTGATCATGCTGTTTGCCGCGCTGCCTGCCCAGGCGCTGATTGAACGCAGTGAATATCTGGACGTGGCATTTACCTGCCTGGAAAAGGGCAATCCTTTTGTTGCCCGTTATAACGAAATCACCGGCGCCAATGTAGAACCCATCGTTGATTGCGGCATCCCCTATTTTTACGGCGGCCAGAATGTGGACAATCTGTTCAAGGTAATGAAGCTGCGCGAAGACAGCACCTATGGCAAAACCGGCGAAAAGCAGATGGTGGGTTTTGACTGCATTGGCTTCACCCGCTGGATTCAGGATGAAGTAGGCGACAAACGAACCCCCAGCCTTTATGATATGATGAATAAGTACGGTCAGTATGGCAAGTATATGCTCGACGACCTGAGAGAAGAAACAGACTTCAACGAAGTAGCCAAACAGCTCAAGATCGGCGATTTTCTGGTCGGCAATATCAAAGGACGCCACATTCTGATGTACATGGGCACCCTCAGCGACTACGGCTACACCGAAGAAACCGCAGGCGAGCTGAAAGATTATCTGGGCTATCCCCTGTTCATCAACTGCGGCAACGACCCCAACTACATCGAACGCACCCGGAAATATCTGGAAGAGATCGATAAAACCTATGCCGATCCCAACAGAGGCGGTGTGACGGTTTCCATTGCCGGTCTCACCTACGAAGGCGCTCCCCACATGCGCGACGACGGCGCCAAACCCTTCTATTATTACGATCTGAATGGCTACCAGGTATCCGTGTATGACCTGATCGTGGCATCTTCTTTCCGCTACTGGCGTACCATTGAAAAGGATAAGACTCGTTAAGTATTCCTTTACAAATATATTCGCAGCAGGCACAGCAATTCGCTGTGCCTGTTCTTGTATATGATTCTCCGGCATGATATAATAGACACAACTGAACAAATCCACCTGATACACCGGAGGTTTTATCATGCTGAAAATCGCAGCACTTATCGCCAATCTGAGCATTGTATTCTGCGAAGTGTACGCCCTTGGACACATCCGCAGGAAAAGCGATGTGCTTAAATACTACACTTACCTGCAGAATTTCCTGGCACTGATTGCCAGTTTGATCTTCTCATTTTGTTCCATTGTCTGTTTGATCACAGGCAAGCCGATTCCCGAGCTTGCAAAAGGGCTGCGGTATATGGCTGCCAGCGGACTTGCTGCCACAGCATTTATATTCATCGCATTTCTTGGTGCAGGAAAGAAAATTGCGCTTACGGAAGATGATTTTCTCCCCGGCTTAAAGCCCCGCAGTGCGAATATCCTTTTGCACTATGTTTGTCCGGCACTGGCTTTGGCAAGCTTTATATTGCTGGAAAGAGATGTCCGCATAACCCACGATTTCTGGACAGGAATCGTAGCCTTGCCGTCATGCATATACTGGATTCTGTACATAATTCTTTCTGCCGCAAAGCTGTGGGAAGAACCTTACAATTTTTCATCAGGAAAAGGCAAAACCGGCATACTCGATGTTCTGACCGTTGTGCTGATCCCGCTATCCTTTATCGCCATTTCTTTTGTACTGTGGAACATCATGTAAAACGTTGTTCTCACCCTGTACCCAGGCCGATTTCATATTCGTACTGTACATTTTCCGCAGACGCTGCATTTCCGGTCCGCAGCGTCTTTTTCATATTCCCCGTTTCTGTATGACTTCCAACAGGTGATTTTTATCTTGCAGATACAGTTTTTCCGCATTATCAGTGCACGGAAATGAAATCATTTATATTTTTTGGCGGTTTGTGTATTGAAAAGCATGCAACTCAGTGCTATAATGAGTCGGAAGGCGCATAAAGCGCCACAAGAATCATTCCAATTTAATAGGAGGAACTCTCATGAAGAAGCTGAGCCTCATCGCCCTGCTGACCGCTCTGGTCATGGTGCTGGGCATGGTCCCCATGACCGCTATGGCTGAAGGCGAAAAGATCGCCCTGATCACCGACGTCGGCACCATCGACGACGAATCCTTCAACCAGGCTTGCTGGCAGGGTGTGGAAGCCTATGCCACCGCTAACAACATCGAATACGTGTACTATCAGCCCACCGCTGACAGCACCGACGCCCGTCTGCAGGCTGTTGACCAGGCTGTGGCCGAAGGCGCTACCGTCATCGTTATGCCCGGCTACCTGTTCGGCGCTACCCTGGTGACCTGCATGGAAGACTATCCCGAAGTCACCTTCATCGCCGTTGACGTCGGCGCCGGCGACATGACCCTGGACTATGCCACCTACTACGAGCCCCTGGAAAACACCGTGTGCGTGACCTTCGCTGAAGAACAGGCCGGTTACCTGGCCGGTTACGCTGCTGTGAAGGACGGCTACACCAAGCTGGGCTTCCTGGGCGGCATGGCTGTTCCCGCTGTTATCCGCTACGGCTACGGCTTCGTGCAGGGCGCTGACGCTGCTGCTGCCGAACTGGGCGTGGAAATCGAAATCAACTACACCTACGGCGGCCAGTTCTTCGGTTCTCCCGAAATCACCGCTAAGATGGAAGGCTGGTATCAGGCCGGCACCGAAATCGTGTTCGCTTGCGGCGGCGGTATCTACACCTCTGCTGTGGAAGCTGCCACCAAGGTCAACGGCATGGTCATCGGCGTTGACGTCGACCAGCACTACGTTGGCGAAAACGGCATCGCTGCCGAACAGTACACCTACAACCCCTTCGTGACCTCCGCTATGAAGGGCCTGCAGAACGTCACCGAAACCCTGCTGGGTGAATACTTCGCCGGCAACTTCGCCGAATACGGCACCAAGTTCATCAACTACAGCCTGACCGAAGGCGAATACGTGGGCCTGCCCACCGCCGAGGAAAGCTGGTGCTTCAAGACCTTCACCGTGGAAGAATATGAAATCGTGAAGAACGCCATCAAGGACGGCACCGTGGTCGTGAGCAACGACACCGAAAACGCCCCCGTGGTGACCGAAGGCACCACCGTGAACTACATCGCGTAAGTTTCACACTGCGCCTCGCTTTTGCGGGGCGTTTTTTTGTTGCCAAAGAAGAACATTTCATGTATAATGAGGTATAACTGTTCCCCGATAAACTTAAGGAGCGATGCTTTTTGAACGATTACGTCATTGAGATGCTCAACATCACCAAAACCTTTCCGGGCATCAAGGCCAACGACAACATCACCCTGCAATTGCGCCGCGGCGAAATCCACGCGCTGCTGGGTGAAAACGGCGCCGGCAAGAGCACGCTGATGAGCGTGCTGTTTGGCTTGTACCAGCCCGATGAGGGCGTCATCAAAAAGGATGGCAAGGAAGTCAAAATCAACAACCCCAACGATGCCAACGCCCTGCATATCGGCATGGTTCACCAGCATTTCAAGCTGGTGGAAGTGTTTTCCGTGCTGGACAACATCATTTTGGGTGCTGAAGATACCCAGGCAGGTTTCCTCAAGAAGAAAGACGCCCGCAAAAAGGTCATGGAACTGAGCGAAAAGTATGGCCTGAAAGTGGACCCGGATGCGCTGATTGAGGACATTTCCGTAGGTATGCAGCAGCGCGTGGAAATCCTCAAAATGCTCTACCGCGATAATGACATTCTTATTCTGGACGAGCCCACCGCCGTGCTGACTCCTCAGGAAATTGACGAACTGATGGAAATCATGCGTGAATTTGCCCGAGAAGGCAAATCCATCCTGTTCATCACCCACAAACTCAACGAAATCATGGCAGTGGCCGACCGCTGCACCGTGCTTCGCAAAGGCAAGTACATGGGCACCGTGGATATCAAGGACACCACCAAGGAAGACCTTTCCCGCATGATGGTGGGCCGCGATGTTTCCTTTACCGTGGAAAAGAAGGAAAAGCTGGCCAAAGAAGTAGTGCTGGAAGTGCGCCATGTAACCGTGCCTTCCAAGCTGCATAAGAACAACGCCGTCAAGGACGTTTCCTTTGAAGTCCGCGCAGGCGAAATCGTCTGCCTGGCTGGTATCGAAGGCAACGGTCAGACCGAATTCGTGCAGGCGCTCACCGGCCTTGAAAAAATGAGCGCAGGCCGCATTCAGCTCTGCGGCAAGGATATTTCCAAGTTCTCCATCCGCGACCGCGCTCTGGCAGGCATCAGCCATATTCCCGAAGACCGTCACAAGCACGGTCTGGTGCTGGATTATACGCTGGAAGACAACATGGTGCTGCAGCGCTATTTTGAACCCGCTTTCCAGCATGCCGGCTTTATCAACAAAAAAGCCGTCCGTGCCTATACCGACCGGCTGATTGAAGAATACGATATCCGTTCCGGTCAAGGTCCTGTGACCATTGCCCGCTCCATGTCCGGCGGCAACCAGCAGAAGGCCATCGTGGGCCGCGAAATCGACCGCGGCACGCCCCTTCTGATCGCTGTGCAGCCCACCCGCGGTCTGGACGTGGGCGCCATCGAATACATCCACAAGCAGCTGGTCCGCGTCCGCGACGCAGGCTGCGCCGTGCTGCTGGTGTCTCTGGAACTGGACGAAGTGATGAACGTGTCCGACCGTATCCTGATCATGTACGAAGGCGAACTGGTGGGCGAATTCGATCCCAAGTACGCCACCGTGCAGGAACTGGGCCTGTACATGGCCGGCGCCCGCCGCCAGCCTCAGTTCGGCGGCAAGGAAGATGAGGTGACTGACGATGAATAACAGCAAGACTGCAGCTGCCCTCAAAACCATGCTGGCTGCCCTGATCTGCATTCTGGCAGGTCTTGTGATCGGCTTTATCGTGCTGCTGGTGCTGGCCTATACCGGCATCGCCGCCAAGGGCGAGCCCTTCACCATGCTGGACGTGATCAAGACGGCCTACAACGACGGCTTCAAGCAGCTTTTGATGGGCGGCTTCTACCTCAAGCCCCGCGCCGTGCGCAATGAAATCGCGCTGGCTGCGCCCCTCATCATGACCGGTCTGTCCGTGGGCTTTGCCTTCAAAACCGGCCTGTTCAACATCGGCGCCGCCGGTCAGTACACCGTGGGTGCCCTGGGCGCGCTGATCTTTGCGCTGATCTTCAAGCTGCCGTGGTATGTGTGCCTGCTGGGCGCCGCCCTGTTCGGTGCCGTCTGGGGCGCCATTCCCGGTTTCTTCAAGGCCTACCTCAACATCAACGAAGTCATCACCGCCATCATGTTCAACTGGATTGGCCTGTACGCGGTGAACACCCTGACCTACATGGGCGGCAACAGCCCCATGTACAACCTGAAGACCACCAAGACCTGGCCCATCGCCGCCAAGTCCGAATGGTCCGTGATCCCCGACCTTGGCACCACGTACTTCAAAAAGCCCGCCACCATCGCCATTTTCCTGGCTGTGGCCATTGCCCTGGTGCTGTACGTGGTCCTCAACAAGACCACCTTCGGCTATGAACTGAAGGCCTGCGGTCTGAGCAAGACCAGCGCCAAGTACGCCGGTATCAACGAAAAGCGCAACATCATCCTGTCCATGACCATTTCCGGCGCACTGGCCGGCTTCGGCGCAGGTCTCTACTACCTGTCCGGCGTGGCTGAATGGCAGCCCCTGGTGTCCACGGTGCTGCCCAGCATGGGCTTTGACGGTATCTCCGTTGCACTGCTGGCATCCAGCAACCCCATCGGCATCATCCTGTCCGCCCTGTTCATCTCCCATATCTCCACCGGCGGCGGCATGATGAACGCCAACCTCTTTCCCCCGGAAATTGCCGACGTCATCTCCGGCGTGATCATTTACCTGTGCGCCTTCCTGATGCTCTTCCGCAATGCCCTGGGCCGTATCTTCACCCGTAAAAACAAAGGAGGGACCAAGTAATGCAGCTTCTGATGAAATACACCCTCCTGTATTCCTTCGTGCTGATGCTGGTGGCACTGGGCGGCATGTTCTCCGAGCGCAGCGGCATCATCAACATCGCGCTGGAAGGCATCATGGTCATCGGCGGTCTGGCAGGCGTGCTGGCCACCAACATGATGGCCAATTCTTCCCCCATGATGATCGTCACGGTGTCCATCCTGTGCGCCGCCATCGCCGGCATCCTGTATTCCCTGATGCTGGCCTTCGCCTCCATTAATCTGAAGGCCGACCAGACCATCGGCGGTACGGCACTGAACATTCTGGCCACTGCCATCGCCATGGTTATCGCCAAGCGCATCAACGGCACCCAGAGCCCCCGTATCGACTACAACAACGGCCCCTTCATCTTCGACATCGGCGGTCTGTCCCTGAACGTGTTCATCGTGCTGGGCGCCGTGCTGCTGGTGGTGTCCTACGTGGTGCTGTACAAAACCCGTCTAGGTCTGCGCCTCCGTTCCTGCGGCGAACATCCTCAGGCCGCAGCCAGCGTGGGTATCAACGTGTTCAAGATGCGCTATACCGGCGTCATCTTCTCCGGCCTGCTGGGCGGTATCGGCGGCTTTGCCTACATTGCCCCTGCCGTGCAGAGCTGGAACTTTGAAGTGGGCGTATCCGGCATGGGCTTCCTGGCGCTGGCTGTTATGATCTTCGGTCAGTGGAAGCCTTTCCGCATCTTCCTGGCCGCTCTGTTCTTCTCCCTGTTCCGCGCCATGGCCAACATTGCCGACTCCATTCCTTTCCTGGCCCAGCTGCACTGGCCCAAGGAAATCTACAACATGATGCCTTTCATCGCCTCCATGGTGGTGCTGGCGCTGACCAGCAAAAAGAGCCGCGCTCCCAAGGCCGAAGGTATTCCCTACGACAAGGGCATGCGCTAAGCAGGTACTTAACACAAACAAAAAACAGTTCCGGTCAATACCGGAACTGTTTTATTTTATAGTTGCTTATTTTTCCCGTTTGCTGCCCCAGAAGAACAGCGCCACAGTACCGGGACCGGTGTGGCTGCCGATGGTGGTGCCGATCCAGTTGATTTCCACTTTGCCATTCAGCTTGGGGAACTTGCTTTCAATCAGATCCGCCACGGCACGGGCATCTTCATAGCAGGCAGAATGGCAGATGTAGCACTTGCCGCTGTAGTCCAAGCCGTCATGGGCAAAAGCTTCCATCTTTTCTACGATGGTGCGGATCACCTTTTTCTTGGTGCGCACCTTTTCGCGAACGATCAGCTTGCCTTCGTCATTCACATTCATCAGAGGACAGATGTTCAGCAGCTGGCCCAGCATCCCGCTGGTTTTGCTGATGCGGCCGCCCTTGATAAAGAAAGTCAGATCGGAAGAAAAGAACCAGTGATGCAGTTCCAGCTTGTGTTCTTCCGCCCATGCAGCGCAATCATCAATGCTCATGCCGGCATCGCGAAGATCAGCCAGCTGATCCAGCATAAGTCCAAAGCCGGACGCCGCACCCAGAGAATCGATCACATACAGTTTGCGGTCCGGATATTTTTCCTGCAGGCTTTCTTTGGCCAGGCGTGCAGAATTAAAGGTGCCGGAAATGCCGGAAGACAGACACACATGCAGCACATCCTTGCCTTCCTTCAGGAATTTCTCAAAGTATGCTTCATATTCGTCCATATTGACCTGACTGGTAGCCGTTTCTGCGCCATCCACCATAGCCTGATAGAACTGTTCAAAAGGCATGCTCTGACCCATGTCATCCACAAGCTGCTTGCCGCCCAGCATATAGTGAAAATTAACCACCTGAATATCCCGCGCAGCAAAATGCTCCGCACTCAAGTCCGCGGTGGAACAGCCGCTCAACACAAAATTGCTCATATCAATGCCTCCAATACAGAAAAAAATCACCGTTACCCTTTGACAGAAAAAACTATACGCGGTAAAATAATAACGCATATTCAGCCAAATTGCAATGACAATACAGGAAAGGATGTTAAGTTTCCATGGAAGATAAGCGCATATTGAAAACCAAACGAAACCTGAAACAGACGCTGGCATCCCTCCTGTGCCATAAACCTTTGGAAAGCATCACGGTCACCGAGCTGTGCGAATCCGCCTCCACCAGCCGCATTACCTTCTATACCCATTATGATGACAAGTATGCTCTGGCAGATGACATGGTCAGCGATATGGTAGATGCCGCACTGAAGGATTTTGACCGTCTGCAAAGTACCACCAACCCGGAAAACAATCCTGTGACCAGCGCCCAGAATGTGCTGGAAGCCGTGCTGAATCTTTTCGTGCGCAATCAAAAAGTGTTTAACCACGCCAGCCGGGAAGAAAGCCCTTACCTGTTTAAGAAGCTGTATGAAAACCTGCAGCGCAATGTGCAGGCGCAGGCGCAGAAGATTTGCCAAAGCCTTCCCACACGTTTCGATCTGAAGCGTGTAGCAGTGTTTATCTGCGACGGCATGTGGGGCTACATTGTAGAAAGCCGTAAGCAAAACTGTTCTTTTGAAACCATCCGCAAAGAAGCCAGAGAACTGCTGAACAGGCTGCTGGGCACCACCATGACACTGCAGCACGCATAAAGCAGCTGCCTCCACCATAAAATCAAACGACCGTCCTAAAAGGCGGTCGTTTTTGTATAAACCGGATATATTCATGCACCGTGCTTGACACGGTCTTTTTCTTCACTGCGCTTGGCATCGTTGAAGCGCTCCAACGTACCTACCAGATAACCGGTAATTCTTCGGATACGCTGAAAAGGCTGCGGATCAAAATCATAGCTCAGTTCCACGTAATCGCCATCAAGAGTAATATCCATACCAATAGGTTCATGACCGAATTTTTCCCTTGCCCGGTCAATATACGCCTGTTTTTCTTCCTGACTGATCACACCGTTATGTACACGCACTTCACACGCCATATGTCAAACCTCCCTGTGTGTTTTGTTTCAGAAAGATCATACCCTGCTTTTTCCGTTTTGAAACGATGCGGGAAGCATATCTCCAATCCGTTTCCCATATATTGAATCAAGGAGGGATGCCGATGGAAACCGTATCCTCCCGCCAGACGGGAAACAGCATCACGCACAACCTTACCCTGGAAGCACGGCAAAAGGCTGCGCTCAGCGGCGTAAAAGAGGTCATTGCCTTTGATGACGGACAGGTCATTCTGCAAACAGACGCAGGAGAAATTACGCTGACCGGACAAGGAATGCACGTTACGCGGCTCATGCTTACAGAAGGGGAACTGACGGTGGAAGGCAGCATTGACGGTATTTTCTATACCGATAAAAAAGAAAAAAAGCGCCGACTGAGAAATAGCCTGTGACAGTCTCCAATCTGTTTTTCAAAACGCCCATGCAGGGGCGTACCTTTCTCCTGCTGCTATGTGCAGGCGGTATGGCTGCCGTACTGCTCTGCGCCCTGAAATGGGCACGCCGCTGCCTTCCCCGTTCAGTCTCAGCAGCCTGCGATGTGCTGTTTTGGTGTCTGTGCGCAGCACTGTGTGCGCTGGCGCTGTCCTTTGGCGGAGAGGCTCAGCTGCGCTGGTACGCGTTCTTCGGCATGGCTTCAGGCAGCGGGATTACCCTGTGCCTGCTCCGGCTGCTGCTTTGGCCTTTCCGACGCATGAAAAAAGCAGGAATCAAACCCTGCGATGCAGAATAAATACGCAGGATATCCTTTTCCCGATCCACAATGGAGGAAATATGAATGGCCAGATACGAAAATCAACGAAAAGTGAAAGTATTTCCGCTTTTTGTACTCAGCATGGTCATCATTGCGGTCACCATGCTGTCTGCCATGTACATCAAAGGCAATATGACCTATTACGAGGATCAAATTCTCAAAGCCCGTCTGGAGCAGATTGAACTGGAGGCGCAGATCAGCGCACTGGAAGCAGAAACCGACCTGGCGGACAAGGACAGCTATATCATCAACATTGCCCGTTCCAGATACGGTTATCTGATGCCGGGAGAAATCCGCTTTCAGGTAACCAATATTGACAGTGTTCTTTCCGAACCCGAGGTTGAAGTGGTGGAGGTGGGTGAATGATCCGTGCAGCCATTGCCATTGGTTCCAATTCTACCCGTTCACTGGTAGCAAAAACCGGAACACAGCTGACCGTGCTCCGCCGCGGACGGGAAGAAACGCTGCTGATGATGGGCCTTGACGCGCAGGGCGCCATTACACAGGAAGCCATGGCGCGCACAGTGCAGGCAGTAGCCAAACTGCACAGGGAAGCCCTTGCGCTGGGTGCACAATCGGTGCAGCTTATGGCCACCAGCGCCACGCGTGATGCAAAAAACAGCGGCATTTTTGCCAATATGCTGCATGAAGCCACCGGTCTTACACTTCGCATCATTTCCGGAGAAGAAGAAGCAACTTTGGCTTTCCGTGCCGCAGCAGGCACAAAAAACTGCCTGGTTCTTGATATCGGCGGCGGTTCCACCGAACTCACCTGGGGAACCGAAGGCGTGATTCATCACGTGCACAGCGCACAGCTGGGGGCATCAAGACTGCTGAAAATGCAGCAAATCCGCAACATGGAAGACGCAAAAAAAGCGCTGCAGCTGAGCCGCAGCATTGTCAGGGAGCCGATTCAGAATATTCTGTCCTTGGGAACTCCCGGGTTCATGACAGGCCTTGGCGGCACATGCACCACCTGCGCTGCTCTGATGATGGAAAAGGAAGCACACGGCAAAGAAGTGGAAGGCAAAACGGTTTTGCAGGAAGATGTGCGCCGTTTCCTGCATATGCTGGCACCTATGACGCCCGAGGAACGGGCAAAGGTTCCCGGTCTTCCGCTTTCCCGCATCCACCACATTCCCCATGGGCTGTGCATCCTGCTTGCCGTTATGGAAGAGGCTGATATTCCCTGCTTCACCGTGTCCGGGCGCACCAATCTGGACGGATACCTGATGTCCTTTTGCGATTAAGAAAGTCTTTTAGAGATTATTTTAGAGATTATTTTAGAGACTTTTTAGAGATTGTTTTAGAGATCATTTCAGGTCGTCCGCATCCTGCACCGGCGTATCGTCATACTTGGGATTGCCGGTATAGCTGCCCAATATATCGCTTACTTTTTCTCCATGCATGGGGATACTCAGTGCGTCTTGCCCGGAAACTGCGTTCTCTTTTTCCGGACAGGGCGCATTTTTGCGCTTGCGGTAGGCTGTTTTTTCTGTTGCGCGGAAATTTTTCTGTTCCATTGTTAATTGTCCCCTTTCATCACCATGTGTCTTTATCCTGCCCGGCTCGCTGTTTTACCATGCATCATTGCTTTTTAGTACCGTTTTTCCCCTGTTTTTTCGGTTTTTCCTTTGCAAAAAACGAAATTTTCCTTAGAAAAGCATAAAAAAGCTATGGCTATCAATGCGAAACTGTGGTAAAATACCATAGGCGTATTTTGTGCGCCCATATGGAGGAAATATTATGAACAGAGTAGAAAGATTCCGTCTTGCTGCCGCCCTGAAGCAGAACGAGGGCGTCATCATCCATAAGCCCAGCAATATCTACTACCTGAGCGGCTATACCGGCGAAGGTCTTCTGGTCATCGGCACCTCCTTTGCTGCTGTGGTCACCGACTTCCGCTACACCGAGCAGTGTGAACGTCAGGCCCCCGATTGCCAGTGTCTCATGGTCGGTCAGGGTCTGGGCCATGTGCAGATTGCTTACAACCTCTTCAAGGACCATGGCATCGACACCGTGCGCTTTGAAGATGACAAGGTAACTGTGCAGGCCTTTGAAGGCATTAAGGCTGCCATGCCCGATATGACTTTCGTGTCCCTGAACCGCGCGCCCGAAAACATGCGCATCGTGAAGGACGAAGAAGAAATCAGCTATATCGAAGAAGCCTGCCGCATCTCCTGCGCTGCTTTTGAAGACATTCTTACCTTCGTTAAGCCCGGCATGACCGAAAAGCAGGTGCAGCTGCATCTGGACTTCAAAATGCTGGAACTGGGCGCCGAAGGCCATGCTTTCTCCACCATCGCCGCTGCCGGCGAAAACGGTTCCCTGCCCCACGCCATTCCCAGCGACCGCGTCATCAACGTGGGCGATATGATCACGCTGGACTTTGGCGCCAAGAAGCACGGCTACTGCGCGGATATGACCCGTACCTTTGCCGTGGGCGCCCCTTCTGACGAAATGAAGAAAATCTACTACACCGTGCTGCAGGCTCAGATGGAATGCCAGGAAATGCTCTCCCCCGGCATCTGCTGCAAGGATGTGGACAGCCATGCCCGCAAGATCATCGACGGCGCCGGTTATGAAGGCCGCTTCGGCCACGGTCTGGGCCACGGTGTAGGCATTGATATCCACGAAGCCCCCCGTCTTTCTCAGGCCTGCACAGATCTTCTGGTCCCCGGCCATGTGGTGACGGTGGAACCCGGCATCTATATCCCCGGTCTGGGCGGCGTGCGTATTGAAAACACCTGCGCCATCACCAAGGACGGCTACCGTTCTCTGGTGCATGCAGAGCGCGAACTCATCATTCTGTAATAAACAGGGTTCCCTGTTTATCAAATAATCACCTTGTGATCGACAGGTTTTTTCCACCCTTGCGCTTCGGGCGTAAACAAGAAAAAGTCCTGCTTTCAACTACATTATATCTCAATTCAACATTGGAGGAATACAAACATGATTACTGCTGGCGATTTCAAAAAAGGCATTACCGTGGAATGGGATGGCGGCGTATGGACCATCGTGGACTTCCAGCACGTGAAGCCCGGTAAGGGTGCTGCCTTCGTGCGCACCAAGATCAAGAACATCATGAACGGCGCCGTGGTTGAACGCTCCTTCAACCCCACCGACAAGATGCCCCGCGCCATCATCGAAACCAAGGAAATGCAGTACCTGTACAATGACGGCGACCTGTACTACTTCATGGATCCCGAAACCTTCGAACAGATGCCCCTGAACAAGGACGCTGTGGAAGAAGCCATCCAGTTCGTGAAGGAAAATTCCAACGTGACCATCCGTTACTTCAAGGGCCAGGCCTTCTCCGTGGAAGCCCCCAACTTTGTTGAACTGGAAATCACCCACACCGAACCCGGCTTCAAGGGCGACACCGCCACCAACAACTTCAAGCCCGCTACCTGCGAAACCGGCTTTGAAATTCAGGTGCCCCTGTTCATCAACATCGGCGATGTGATCAAGATCGACACCCGCACGGGCGAATATCTGTCCCGCGCCTAATTTGAAAGGAGCTCAACCTATGAGCAATCTGACCGACCGCGTGTCCTACCTGATGGGTCTGGCCGAAGGTCTGAACCTGAACGATTCTACCAGCGAAGGCAAAGTGCTTATCAAGATGCTGGAAATGCTCAGCGAAATGGCCGACGAAATCGAAGCGCTCCGCCGCGACCATGACGAACTGGACGAATATGTGGAAAGCATCGACAGCGACCTGAGCGATATGGAAGAAGCCATCTTCGGCGATGACGAAGACGAAGAAGAAGGCTGCTCCTGCTGTGATTGTGACTGCGACGATTGCGACTGCGATGGCGATTGCGATGACTGTGATTGCGACTGCGACTGCGATTGTGACGACGAAGATGATGACGACCGTGTTGTGGAGTATGCCTGCCCCCATTGCGGCGCTGAAATGACCTTCGAAGTGGACAGCTTTGATTTTGATGAAGATTATCTCTGTCCCGCCTGCCACAAGCCCCTCTTCCCCGAAGCTCCTTTGGACGAAGAATAATTAAACACTACAAAACGCGCTGCACTTTTGCGGCGCGTTTTTTCATCGGTGGAAAGGAGTCTTCCTTTTGAATACAACAAGTACCCAGACACTTCTCTTTTCTCCGCTGGCATCCCCTTTCTTTTACCGGAGCGGAGACCATGCCGTGCTGCTGATTCACGGCTTTACCGCATGCCCTGCGCAAATGATTCCGCTGGGTAAAATGCTGCTGGAAGCCGGCTTTACCGTGCGCTGCGTCCGTCTGCCCGGGCATGGTACATCGCCCGAGGACATGAAAAACAGCACATGGACGGAGTGGCTGCAGGAGGCCCGTTCCGCCGCGCAGGAAATGCGCACGCAGTATCCCCATTTTTCTGTGGCAGGGCTTTCCATGGGCGGCGCCATCGCGCTGATTCTGGCGCAGGAAATGAACTTGACCGCCTGCGTTACGCTGGCCGCACCTACCTATGCCGCCAACAAACTGGCGCCGCTTGCAGGCATGCTGCATTTCATTTATCCCACCGTGCATACCCGCTTGAGCAGGTTCACACAACCCAGGGAATATGATCTGGGCTACACCTCCTACCCCACCAGCAAAGTGGCCGATCTTAACCGGATTATGCGCATGGCAAGAAGCGGACTTGCCAAAATCACCTGTCCGCTGCTTTCCGTCCAGTCAAAAAAAGATCGGACCATTGCACCCGAAAGCATGGATACCATCCAGCAAAAAGCCAGCAGTCCCGTAAAGGAACACCTGTGGCTGCAGGAAGCACCCCATGTGATCACCCTGTCCGCCGAACTCCCGCTGATTGCAGATACCATGATTTCCTTCCTGCGGAAAGCAGAAAACCTGTAACTATAAGAATACATAAAAGGCTGCGGTATTACCCGCAGCCTTTTGCTGTTTATTCACTTATTTTCCGGTCAGGTCACGAATCACTTTGGATGCCAGCAGATATCCTGCAGCCGGCGGCACAAAGGAGATACTTCCCGGCGCATGACGGCCAAACTCGGTATCCGCCACCACCTTGAGGGGTTCTTCCTGACTGTAAACCACCGTCAGCTGATCAATCCCCCGCTTTTTCAGTTCCCTGCGCATCACCCGCGCCAGCGGGCATACACTGGTTTTCTGGATATCGCAGATCTCCAAACGGGAAGGATCCAGTTTATTGCCCGTTCCCATGCAGCTGATCACAGGGGTGTTTTCTTTCTTCGCCAATTCAATCAGCAGCAGCTTGGAAGATACCGTATCAATGGCATCCACCACATAATCATACTGCGAAAGGGGAAACAGTTCCGCATTTTCTGCTCCGTAAAACACATTTTCCAAATGCAGGCGAATACCCGGATTGATATCCTGAAGCCGGACGGCGCAGGCTGCCGTTTTTTGCATACCCACAGTGGAATGCAGGGCGATCAATTGCCGGTTGATATTGCTTTGGCTCACCGCATCCGGATCAAACAGCGTCATTTCCCCCACACCGGCACGGGCAAGGGCTTCCGCACAGGCACCGCCCACGCCGCCCAGTCCGAATACCGCCACATGGCAGTTTTGCAGTTTCATCACGCCGTCTTCACCCAGCAGCAGCGCTGTTCTTTCTTTCCAGGCTTCCATTACATATACCTGTCTTTCTTCCTGTTTTCCGGTTGTTTGTCAAATTTCTTCCCCTGATATTTCCATACCACGCACACAGTGCACAAACTCACTTCCGCAGCTCCGTTTTTGAGCAATTCTTCGGCGCAGGCACGGGCTGTATTCCCGGAAGTGCGTACATCGTCCACCAGCAAAACACGTTTCCCCAGAACAGATGCATCCGCACGCATCCGAAACGCATCTTTCACATTGCGCTCTCTGTCCGCACGCTTACTCAATGTACTCTGCGCTCGGGTGGCGCGCACACGCTTCAGGGCATCGGCTACCGGAATATTCACCCGCTTAGAAAGCGCTTGAGCCAGCAGCATTGCCTGATTGAAGCCTCTTTCCCGCATACGGAAAAAATGCAGCGGCACGGGTACAAGGACATCAAAATCCCGGTGTTTCAAACTGTCTGCCATGGCATCCGCAAGCAACGGCACACAATCCTCCACGCTTTCAAACTTTATGCAAAGCACCAGATTACGCGCTGCATTGACATACTGATAGGGTGCGTACGCCCGCCGGATTCCATCCAGCCCGCCATCCCGGCAAAATGCGCAGGCTGTGCCTTTTTCCACATAACTCAGGCAGCGTTCGCAGGAAGATGCCGGAATCCGTTCGCTTTCCAGTTCTTCCATACAAACGGAACACAGACAGTTTTCCATGTCCATCCTGCGCACTTCGCCGCATTGCATGCACCGGACGCCTTTGGGATAGAGCAGATTCAGGATTGCATCTCGCATAGGCGTTCCCTCAGTGCGGTATAACGCATAGCAATATGATCGTTACGCACCATGGCGGCAATGGCTTCTTCCCTGCCCACCAGCACCACCAGCTTCCGGGCGCGGGTCAGTGCCGTATAGAACAGATTGCGGTTCAGCAGCATATTGCTGCCGCCCACCACAGGCATGACCACGCAGGGAAATTCGCTGCCCTGACTCTTGTGCACACTCAGACAATACGCCAGTTCCAGCTCTTCCAATTGCTGATACATGTATTCCACATGCCTATCGTCATCATAGAGCACGGAAACCACTTTTTCTTCTTTATCGATATCCAGCACAAAGCCCATATCGCCGTTGAACACGCCCAGCCCCTCCTGGCCTGTGCTTTCGCACCGCCATTCCAGAGAATAGTTGTTCTTGATGTGCATCACCTTGTCGCCTACACGGAACACCGTTTCTCCAAAAATCATTTCCTTCTTGTAGGGTTTAGGCGGATTCAGCGCTTCCTGCAGCAGTTTATTGATGGCCAGTACGCCGCAGGCACCCTTTTTCATGGGTGCCAGCACCTGTATATCCTGCACAGCAGATTTGGATTTGAGAAATTTCGGCAAACGGTTGGCACACAAACCAACAATGGTGTCTGCTGCCTCTTCCGCATGAAATTTACGTTCAAAGAAGAAATCGCTGCCCTTCTGGTTGAGCACAGGCATTTCACCCTGATTGATGCGGTGGGCATTGAGGACGATCAAACTTTTTTCATCCTGACGGAAAATATCCGTCAAACGTACAGAAGGAATAACGCCGCTCTTCAAAATATCGCCCAGCACATTGCCCGCGCCCACAGAAGGAAGCTGGTCCGCATCCCCTACCAGAATAAGCCGGGTACCGGGTTTCAACGCACGCAGAAGGGAGCGCATCAGGAAAATATCCACCATGGACATTTCATCCACAATCACGCAGGTGCATTCCAGCGGGTTTTCTTCATTGCGCTGGAACGCTTCCTCATCGCCGGTATATTCCAGCAGACGGTGCAGCGTTTTGGCTTCCTGCCCCGTAGCTTCACTCATGCGCTTGGCCGCGCGTCCGGTAGGCGCAGCCAGCAGCACATCTTTCCCCATCAGGGAAAGAATGCAGTTAATAATGGTGGTTTTACCCGTACCCGGACCGCCGGTGATGACCATCAAACCGGATTTCAGTGCTTCGGATACGGCATTGCGCTGCACCGGACTGAAATGAATATGGTTCCGTTTTTCAAAATCGGAAATATCCCGCTCCACTGCCTGAGGAAGCACCACCTGCGCCGACTGCATGAGCATATGCAGCCGCTTAGCCACTTCTCTTTCGGCATAATAGAAAGCAGGCAGCATGCAGCACTTTTCTCCATTCAGTTCAGAAAGCACCACTTCCCGGTCAAATAGCAGCCTGACCAGAGAATCGGGAAGCATGTCCTCATCCACCCGCAAAAGCCGGGCAGCATGGTACAAAAGCTGATCCTTGGGCAGATAGGTATGTCCGCCATTGCCGGCTGCATCCCGGAGCGCGTATTTAATACCTGCCTGCAGGCGGTATTCGCTGTCCTGAGAAATGCCCATGCTCAGTGCGATACGGTCAGCTGTCAAAAAGCCCACACCTTCAATATCGTCCACCAGGCGGTAGGGATTTTCCTGCACCAGCTGCTGCACCCGGTCGCCATAACGCTTGCTGATCTTCACAGCCAGCGCCGGACTGACCCCATAGGACTGCAGAAACACCATGGCCTGACGCACGGCAAACTGTTCCCGGAAGCTTTCGGCGATCTGCTGTGCCCGCTTTTTGCCGATGCCGCTGACTTCGCTGAGCCGCTCCGGTGTTTCGGTCATGATTTCCAGCGTTTTCAGCCCAAATTCCTGCACAATCAGCCTGGCAGTAACCGAACCGACCCCCTGGATCAATCCGGAGCCCAGAAAACGCTCGATACCCAGCAGCGATGTAGGCGTGCGCAGTTGACACCCCGTGGCCTTCCACTGCTTGCCATACTGAGGATGTTCCACCCAATCGCCTTCAAAGCAGACCTGTTCACCCGGCGTGAGCGCGGGAAAAACGCCCACGACCATCACTTCCTGTCTGCCCGCCCGGGCCTCCAGCACCGTATAGCCGTTTTCCTCATTGCGAAACACGGTATCTTCAATAATACATTCCAGCTGCGCCACGCCGTTTCACCTGCCTTTCAATAAAAGGACTCAAAACAAGATACCATGAACCCATGCCATCCGTCAACAGATGAAGCATGCATGGAAAAACAAAAAAGAACGCCTGCCGCAGCAGACGTTCTTAACACAAGCGTACGTTACTTGAGGAAATTGCTCATCATATACCCTACGGTGTTTCCATAGCGGACCTGCGTCCATTCATCTCCGGGGGTGAGCACAATGACCTGATTGCCGGAATACAGTTTTTCGTACACAGCACCGTTTACCTTGCTGGGCGCAGAACGGAGATTGACAAAGGTATTGCCGTTCTGCACGGTCTTTACCGGCGTAGAGGGAACGCCGTAGAGCGTCACATACTCGGTCATTACATAGCCAATGTTGCCGGTAGCTTTTCCGTATACCTTGCACCACTTTTCGCCCTGTTCAATGATCTCCAGCCGGATGCCGTTCTTATAGGTCGCCAGTACTTTGGAGGTAGTGGAGGGCTGCTGGCGAAGGTTGAGGAACTGGGTGGCGCGGGGATTATTGACGATGCAGTAGCCCCGGGTTTCAGGAACAGGCTGGGAAGGTGCAGAGTGAGCAGAGGATGCGCTGCCCGTGCTCAGGAAAGCGGGGTCCATATAACCTACCGTGTTCCCCACCTTCACCTGCCAGAACTTGCTGCCCTTGAGCAGCACCTGCACCTGCGTGCAGTTCACATACTGGGCCATAATGCCGCCCTGCTTGCTAGGAGCATTGCGCAGGTTCAATTTGCCGCTGTTGCCGGTACGCACCACCGCATTGCCGGAGGATACACTGCCCGTCACCTGCACAAATTCCTTGCGGAAATAGCCCGTCTGCCCGCTGGAAGTTCTTACCTGATACCAGCCGTTTTCATAACCCAGCACGCTGAACTTTGCACCGTTATAATAAATGCCCATCACATCAGCAGAGTAGCTGGGATACTGACGCAGATTCAAAAACTGGCTGGCAACAGGATTTTTCACCACGCCCGTGCTGCCCACACTGTTTTCGCTGGCAGTCGTCAGATAATTGCCTGCCATATAGCCGTAAGCGCCCGTTTCCACCACGCGGCAATAGTGCCAGCCGTTATCTTCATGGGTCAGAATCTGCACCCAATCGCCTTCAAAAGCTCTGCCCAGCCACTGGGAAGATGCACTGGGCTGTGCGCGCAGATTAAGAGTGGCAGAACCGCTGACCACGGCATATTCGTTTTCCGCCGCCTGCGCCGGTACAGAAATCATGCCCAGCAGCATCACGCCCATCAACAGGAATGCCCAAATGCGTTTCATTGTCATGTTCTCAGTCCCCTTTCGAGTGCCCTTGTGTCTATTAAACGAAACCGTACCGCTCTTTATTCCCGAAAAAAATGCAGTACTGCCATAAAATACGCAGGTAAAATATGGAAAACCCGAACTAATCAATCCATCAGATCCACCAGCACACTGTTTTGCACATCCATCCCACGGCGCGTCAGTTTCAGCACACCGTTTTCGTGGGTCAGCAGTCCGTTGCGAATGGGTTTTTGCAGTTTATCCCCGAATGCATCCTGAATCGAAAGGCCGTGCATACGGATAAAATCCTCATCCCGGATGCCTTTCGTCAGGCGAAGGCCCAACATGATGCTTTCAAAAATGGCATCTTCCCGGGAAATGACGGTTTCTTCCCGCATCTGACCTGCCAGATACTCCTCCAGCACAGGCGGATTCTGATACCGGATTTCATCCATAAACCCGCAGGCTGCACAGCCAATACCGAAATATTCACCCCTCAGCCAGGTATCCACATTGTGACGGCACTCAAAGCCGGGCAGTGCAAAATTGCTGATCTCGTACTGGCAAAACCCATGCTTTTCCAGCACATTGCGGCAAAGTTCATACATTTCCCGCTCCGTTTCCACAGGCGGAAGCTGCCACGTGCCGTTTTCCACCATGCGGTGCATGGGCGTATTTTCTTCCACAATCAGTCCGTAGCAGCTCAAATGCGCAGGGCGAAGCGACAGTGCCATATCCAGGGTTTCCTGCACATCCCGAAGGGTTTGCCCGGGAAGCCCCAGCATAATATCCAGATTAAAATTGGTAAAACCGGCACTGCGCAAAAGTGCAACGCTGCTTTCCACATCCTTGGCCCGATGCACGCGGCCCAGCATTTTCAGCAAATGGTCCTGCCCCGCCTGCATGCCCATGGACACCCGGTTAAAGCCGTGCTTCTTCAGCACCTGAAGAAAAGTTTCCGTCACGGTACCGGGGTTCATTTCGCAGCTCTTCTCTGCGTCATCTTCGATGTGAAAATTCTCTTCCATGCAGGCCAGCACCCGGTCCATCCATTCAGAAGGAAACAAAGAGGGCGTGCCTCCGCCTACATACACCGTGCGGACAGACACGCCTGCTTTGGGCGCATCAGCCATTTCACGCATCACAGCGCAGGCATAATCCGCCATCAGATGTTCCCTGCCCGCCCAGGAAGCAAAATCGCAATAGGCGCATTTCTGCACGCAAAAGGGCACATGGAGGTACAAACCTGCTTTTCGGGTCATATCAAGATTCATCATGTTCAGTTCAATTGCATGGCGTACACATCTTCACCGGACGCCAGCAGCACCGTTCCATTATCCAGCATACCCAGATATTCGGTGATTCGTTCATCCATCGGCAGGCTCAGTGCCGTAAAACGGCGCTCTCCAAAACCGGTGCGGTAGACACTGTCATTGGAAAAAGCGTAGATCCGGTTGCGGTAAAGCACAGCGCCGGCACAGGAAGTGGGCAGCGTATACTGATTGTCCGTATTGCCGTACAAAAGACGCAGTGTGCTGATGCCGTTCCCATCCACACCGGAAGCCTGGCGGGAAGTGGCAAAGAGCAACTGTGCATTACCGGAAGACAAATCCTGATCGATCAATTGCCAGCCGTATACCAACTTTGTACCGCTGTCATCCTGAGTTCCGCGGTAATCGTATTGGGTGAGCTGGCGGGTCGTGATTACGTTCAGTTCATTGCCGCAATAGAGTACTTTATACACCAGCGGTTCGCCCAGAGACACTTCGCCCGTGTTCATCTGACCTACACGCAGGGTAAACATCTTGTTATTGGGTACGGTACCATAGGCATCCAGCGCGGTCACCCACATGTATTCACCGCCGGAGAAAAAGCCTACATCCAGAATCAGCATGTCTGCATAGGCATCCGTTTCTCTGTCCACATCAATCCCGTCCATATCCTTAACGACCAGCGTGGGACTGATATTGGCGCCCACCACAGCTGCCACATACCGGCTGCCAATGCGGGCAAACTGCACTTCGCCGCCCAGGTGATCATTATAGGTAGGATGTCCGTCTTCATCAAAGATGAAAAGCTGACTGCCAACCCACGCCACCAGATGCTTATCCCCGGCTGCAAAACCGGCTCCGCTGCCCAGCGGCTGACTCCACAGTTCATTGCCTTTGGCGCTCATGCAGTACAGCGTGGTACCGTCATAATACAGCACCCGGTCGCCAAAGGGCGTTACATCCTGAGACGCCATACAGCGCAGTTTGGTGTAATTCATGGCGCGGTCACGCCCGCCGAATGCACCCAGCGCAATCAGCGCAATCAAAATGAAAACAAGCAGCGCGGCGCAGGCAATGACCAGTGTGCTGCGCTGATAGGCAGGACGGTTTTCAAACTGCATAAAGCATTCTCCCCGAATCAATCAATCAAAACAAAACAGCCTTTGCTGTGTACATTATACATGCTTTCCCGTTTTCCG
>JAFYLS010000021.1 GCA_017550035.1 Clostridia bacterium | reverse complement strand
TCGGGGCATGTCAGCCTTTTTCAGCAGCAGGCTGAAGAGCAGCGTGCACAAAAGCACGCCGGGGATCAGATACACAAGGCAGGGATGCATGCAGTGCACCTTCTTTCGTTATTCCTCTTCGTAAGCGGAAGCGAAGTAAATAATGTCGCAGATGGAGCGGGTGGAAGTGCTGGTCACGTCGTTCAGCTTTTCGCCGTCGAAGATCAGCATGGTGCTGTCGCCGCCGTCCAGGTTGTAGGCAATATCCACATCCAGGGTGGCAACCAGCTCGGCGAACTGGCGCAGCGTCATGCCGCTGGAACCGCGGGCAGGCGCTTCACAGCAGACCACCATGTATTCCAAAGGACCGGTCTGAGCCAGGCACATACGCTGACGGCGTTCGGTGGCAGCCATGTTGGGGCCGTCCACCACTTCGGGCACTTCGCCGTTTTCCACCAGAATGGGGCCGAAGTAGAAGGCGTTGATCACCTTTTTGCCGTTTACGGTATCGCTGACTTCACCGGCGTTGGGCTTGTGCACCACGTGGAAATCGCCGTCTTCGTCAATCAGCAGCACATCGCGTTCGCCGATGAGCAGGTCCAGGTAAAGTTCGCCCTGACGCAGGATGTAGCCCGTGCCGGTATAGCAGTAGTAGTCGCCGTCAATGGCCAGTACAGCGTTCACGCGCTTGGCCAGCGCGGTACCCTTCATGCTCATGGAGGTGTCAAAGCCGCCGGCAGACATGGTGCGAAGCTGGCTGGCATCCTTCACCTTGATGCGGGCCACCCAGTAGTCGCAGTTGTCCACGCGGTTTTCTTCGATCACCACGTGCAGCGTAGGATCTTCATATTCACGGTCGCTCAGGTAGAAGTCCGGGTCGGGCTCCATGCCGGCGGAAAAATCAATGGGAAGCAAGGGCTCTGTTTCTTCGGCAATGGTTGTGGGAAGTGCCAGCAGAGAAAGGCAAAGCACCATGATGAAAAGCAGTTTTTTCATGGAAAATTCGGTCTCCCTTCGCATAATAACGCACTCTGTATTATACATGATGATGGGGGAAGGTGTCAACGAAAGGGGCAGGTTTTACAAAGGAAAAGGCGGGCGGCTTGCATAGCCCCCGCCTGATGTTTGAGCAGGTCTGGATATTTGGAATCAATAATCGGCGCTGTAGGGAAGCACGGCTACGATTTCGTCTTCAATGTAAATGATGCGGAACAGATCTTCAGGATCATACACGGTGAAGAATTCATTGGAATCCACGGCGCGAACGGTGCCGTCTTCCATTTCGCAGTAGAAGAGGCAGTGCGCGGCGGCGGGATATTTGTACAGGTAGGAGGAATCGTTATACCAGGTGGAACGGTTGCCGTCGGCGTAGGAATTGCTCTGGTAGTTCACGGTTACCAAATCGGCCTCAATCTGGGGTACACCGTTTTTGAGAATCATCCCCGTAATGAAGCCGGCGGAAACGCGGGTGCGTTTTTCGCTGGGACGGCGCTGGAGGTATACGGTATAAGTTGTGGTGGAGCCGTTGACGACCTGAATGGTCACCTGCTGAGGTTCGTCCGTCATCTGGATCACCTGGGATTTCTGTCCGGAGGGAACCTGCACGCCGTTTACGTAGATGACGCCGTCGGCAGTGGGGGTGAAGGTGACGCGGGATACCCAGTCTGCCACCGTCAGGATATAGCTCAGCTGATCGGGGTTAAAGGTTTCGGGCAGCATTTTGCCGGTATTGGGGCAGTTGTGGGTAAGAGAGGTGAGACGGCTGTCTCCGCCGTCAGCCAGAGCGGGCATGCTGGTCATCAGCAGCACTGCGGCAAGCAGCAGAGCGAAAAACTTTCTGGTCATGGTTTGTTTCCCCTTCTTTCAGGTATGGTCATGGGTTCGTATTCTTTCCTGCGAAATTCTTCACAGGATATATTCACCAATAATACGGCGCATCCTGCCATTTTATTGCATGTTGAAAAAAGAAATTTTTCCAGTCAAAAAGGAGTGCGCACATAAATATTCATTGACAAAAAGGGTGCTTTCTTTTATCATAATTATAATGAAAAAATGGATACTTAGGACGATGCTGAATTCTTGGACTGCTGCTAAAAACCACGTAAAGGAGACAGATATATGAACCGCATAGAAGCAAGGAAAAAGGCTGAAGCGCTGGTTGCAAAAATGACGGTGGAAGAGGCTGCCAGTCAGCTTCGTTATGATGCTCCCGGCATTGAGCGGCTGGGCGTTCCTGCCTATAACTGGTGGAACGAGGCACTCCATGGTGTGGCCCGTGCAGGCGTGGCAACCAGCTTCCCCCAGGCCATCGGTCTTGCCGCCACCTTTGATGGCGATCTGGTAAAGCGCCTTGGCGATGTGGCTTCCACCGAAGGCCGTGCAAAATATAATGAATCCGCCCGTCAGGACGACCGTAATATTTATAAGGGCCTTACTTTCTGGTCTCCCAACATCAATATTTTCCGCGATCCCCGCTGGGGCCGCGGCCAGGAAACCTATGGTGAAGATCCGTTCCTGACTGCCACCATGGGTAAAAACTATGTGCGCGGTCTGCAGGGCGATGGCGAAACCATGAAAGCGGCTGCCTGCGCCAAGCACTTTGCCGTGCATTCCGGACCCGAAGGGCTGCGCCATTCCTTTGACGTGCGCCCCTCCAAGAAGGATATGTACGAAACCTATCTGCCTGCGTTCAAGGAACTGGTAGACGAGGGTGTGGAAGCCATCATGGGCGCCTACAACCGCGTCAACGGCGAACCCTGCTGCGGCAGCAAGGAACTGAATGTGGATATTCTCCGCGGCGACTGGGGCTTTGAAGGCCACTATGTCAGCGACTGCGGCGCCATTGCCGATTTCCATCAGTATCACAAGGTCACCGAAACGCCGGAAGAATCCGCTGCGCTGGCACTGAAGAACGGCTGCGATGTGAACTGCGGCGGTACCTACCAGTACATTCTCCGCGCGCTGGATATGGGCCTGATTGACGAACAGGATATCCGTCAGGCAGCTGTGCGCGCCTTTACCTGCCGCTATATGCTGGGTATTATGGAAGGCAGCGAATTTGACAGCGTGCCTTACTCTGCCGTGGAGTGCAGGGAACATCTGGCCACTGCCCATGAAGCGTCCCTCAAGAGCTGCGTCATGCTCAAGAACGACGGCATTCTGCCGCTGGATACCAACAAGATCAAGACGCTGGCGGTGGTCGGCCCCAATGCCAACAGCCGCTTCTCCCTCATCGGCAACTACTGGGGCACTTCTTCCCGCTACATTACCGTGCTGGAAGGCTTGCAGGATGCTCTGGGTGATGACGTGCGCGTGCTCTTTTCCGAAGGCAGCCACCTGTTCAAGGACCGCATTGAGCTGGGTCCCAATGATGACCGCGTATCCGAAGCCGTGACGGTAGCTCAGCATGCCGATGCCGTGCTGCTGGTGGTGGGTCTGGATGAAACGCTGGAAGGCGAAGAAGGAGATGCCTATAATGCTTCCTACTCCGGCGATAAACCCGATCTTTACCTGCCCCGTACCCAGCGCAACCTGGTGAAGAAGGTGCTGGAGGTTGGCAAACCCACCATCGTGGTCATGCTGGCCGGCAGCTCCATGGACCTGGAAGATGCCAATGAAAAGGCTTCCGCCATCCTGCAGGGCTGGTATCCCGGCGCCCGCGGCGGCAAGGCCATTGCCGAACTGCTGCTGGGCAAAAAGAGCCCCTCGGGCAAACTGCCCCTCACCTTCTACTATAACAAGCAGCTGGAAACCATGCCTGCCTTTGAAGATTACGGCATGAAGGGCCGCACCTACCGCTACTTTACCGATAAGCCCTTGTATCCCTTCGGTTTTGGTCTCACCTACGGCGATTGCTTTGTAAGCTGCGCCAAGGCGGAACAGGGTGAAGAAAAGACCAAGGTCATCTGCAAGGTGAAGAACGCAGGCAAGATGGATACCGAAGATGTGGTGCAGATCTACTGCCAGAATGAAGGAAGCGAAAACGCGCCCGTCAATCCCCGTCTGTGCGGATTTAAGCGTGTGTTTGTGAAATCCGGCGGCGAAGCGGAAGTGGAAATCGAAATTGAAAACAAGCGCTTCCTGGTGGTCAATGAAGAAGGCAGGAGCGTTCAGGAAGGCAAGGTTGTGCTGTATGCCGGCATGGGTCAGCCTGATGCTTACACGAAGGAATTGACCGGACACGAAAGCGTGCGCATGGAACTGTAAAATGACTGAAGATATATTAAAGAAACAGGTACAAGGAGGAACGGTTATGGCTTATTTGCTGGGCGTGGACCTGGGTACCTCGGGCACCAAAACGGTATTGTTTGATGAATCCGGCGCGGCGGTCGCTTCCGCCACGGTGGAATATCCCCTTTACCAGCCCAAAAACGGCTGGGCGGAACAGGAACCCAATGACTGGTGGAACGCAGCGAAAGATACCATCCGCAAGGTGCTTTCCGACAGCGGCGTGGATGCCAAAGACGTGAAGGGGCTGGGTATCTCCGGCCAGATGCACGGCCTGGTGCTGCTGGACGAACAGGGCAATCCCCTGCGCAAAGCCATTCTCTGGTGCGACGGCCGTACTCAGAAGGAATGCGACGAGATCACCGAAAAGGTGGGCAAGGAACGGCTGATTGCTATTTCTGCCAACCCCGCCCTCACCGGTTTTACCGCCGGCAAGGTGCTCTGGGTGCGCAACAACGAGCCCGAAGTATATAAAAAGGTCAGCAAAATGATGCTGCCCAAGGACTATGTGCGCTATAAGCTGACGGGCGAATATTTCTGCGAAATGAGCGACGGCAGCGGCACCAATCTGCTGGATGTGAAGAACCGCTGCTGGTCCAAGGAAATCCTCGAAAAGCTGGATATCGATCCCGCTTTGCTGCCTGAACTGCTGGAAAGCAGCGACAAGGCCGGCTGCATCACCGAAGAAGCGGCCAAGGAAACAGGCCTGATGGCAGGTATGCCGGTAGCTGCCGGCGCTGCGGACAATATGGCCGCCGCCATCGGCACGGGCGTGTGCGTGCCCGGCAAGGCGTTTACCACCATCGGCACCTCCGGCGTGGTGTTTGCCCACTCCAAAGAAGTGCAGATCGATCCTGCCGGCCGTGTGCATACCTTCTGTTCTGCCGTGCCCGGGGAATATACCGTGATGAGCTGCACTTTGGCTGCCGGTCTTTCCCTCAAGTGGTTCCGCGATACCTTCTGCAAGGCCGAATGCGAAACGGCGGACGGCATGGGCGTGGATCCCTATGTGCTCATGAACCAGCAGGCGGACAAATCCCCCATCGGCGCCAACCGGCTGCTGTTCCTGCCTTATTTGATGGGCGAACGCAGCCCCATTCTGGACAGTGCATCCCGCGGCGCATTCATTGGCCTTTCCGCCATTCATCAGAAGCATGATCTGCTCCGTGCCGTGATGGAAGGCGTTATGTACTCTCAGCGGCAGAATCTGGACGTGCTGCGCGGCATGCATGTGGTGCCCGAATCCATGCTGGCCTGCGGCGGCGGCGCCAAGTCGCCTTTCTGGCGGCAGATGATGGCAGATATGTTTAACATGCCTGTCAAGACGGTGCATAACACCGAAGGCCCTGCGCTGGGCGCTGCCATTCTGGCGGGCGTGGCTGCAGGCGTGTATGAGGATATTCCCTCTGCCTGTGAAAAGGTGATCAGGGAAAATGATCCTCTGCTGCCCGATGAAGCGCGCAATGCCGCTTACGAAACCTATTATCAGCTTTACTGCACGCTGTATCCTGCCCTGAAGGACGCTTACGGCGCGCTGCAGGATATGTAAGGAACATGGATGGAAGAGGGAGGAAACAGTATGCAGATTTATTCCGTGTATGACGAAGCCTTCAAGCCCTACGGCAACGTAGTCAAGGGCGCGAAAGTGGAAGAACTGCTCAAGGCGCTGGAAAAAATGCCCCTGCCCGAAAATGTGGAATATGTGCCCCGGGTGCAGGAACTGCACGACGCTGCAGGCGATCTGGGCGTGCATCTCTACGGCGGCATGCCCTATCAGCTGGGCTACTGCAACGGTCACAATACCAAGCTGAACTGCCTGGAATATCACCGTGACAGCGAATTCAACCTGGGCACCGAGGATTTCATCCTGCTGCTGGGTCTGCAGGGCGAAATTGTGGACGGCGTGCTGGACACCGCCAAGGTGAAGGCTTTCCGCTGCCCCAAGGGCGTGCTGATTGAAGTGTACGCCACGGCGCTGCACTATGCTCCCTGCCAGGCCAGCAAGGACAAGGGCTTCCAGGTGCTGGTGGCGCTGCCCGAAAATACCAATACTGACTTTACCCTTGAAGAAAAGCTGATGGGTGACGATAAGCTGCTCTGGGCCCGCAACAAGTGGCTGCTGGCTCATGCCGAAGCAGGCGAAGCGGCTCAGGGCGCCCATGTGGGTCTTCAGGGTGAAAATATCGACATCAAAGATTTGATTTAAAAGGAAAAACAAAAGGAGGAAATACAATGTTTAAGAACATCCCCGATGTAAAGCTGGGCATCATTGCCGTCAGCCGCGACTGTTTCCCCATTGCGCTGTCCGAAATGCGCCGCGCCAATATCGTCAAGGCCTATAAGGGCGAACTGTATGAATGCCCCGTCACCGTGGAAAACGAACTGGATATGCTCAAGGCTGTTGCCGATGTGAAGGCTGCGGAATGCAACGCGCTGGTGGTGTTCCTGGGCAACTTCGGTCCCGAAACCCCCGAAACCCTCATTGCCAAGAACTTTGACGGCCCCTGCATGTTCGTGGCGGCTGCCGAAGGCGACGGCGACATGATCAACGGCCGCGGCGACGCCTACTGCGGCATGCTGAACTGCTCCTACAACCTGGGCATGCGCCATCTGGCGGCCTATATTCCCGAATATCCCGTGGGCACTGCCGAAGATATTGCCGATATGATCGCCCGCTTCGTTCCCATCGCCCGTGCCTACATCGGCGTGAAGAACCTCAAAATCATCACATTCGGTCCCCGTCCTCAGGACTTCTTCGCCTGCAACGCCCCCATCAAGGGTCTGTATGAACTGGGCGTGGAAGTGGAAGAAAACAGCGAACTGGACCTGCTGGTTTCCTATCAGGAACATGCCGGCGATCCCCGCATTCCTGCCGTGTGCGAAGATATGGCCAAGGAAATGGGCGAAGGCTGCTACTATCCGGAACTGAGCGAACGCATGGCGCAGTTTGAACTGACGCTGCTGGACTGGGCCGAAAACCACAAGGGCAGCCGCAAGTATGTGGCTTTTGCCGATAAGTGCTGGCCCGCTTTCCCCAGCCAGTTTGGCTTTGAACCCTGCTACGTGAACAGCCGTCTGGCCTCCCGCGGCATTCCCGTTTCCTGCGAAGTGGATATCTACGGCGCGCTGAGCGAATACATCGGCGCCTGCGTTTCCGAAGATGCCGTGACGCTGCTGGACATCAACAACTCCGTGCCCCAGTACATCTACGATGAAGACATCAAGGGCAAGTATGATTACAAGCTCACCGATACCTTCATGGGATTCCACTGCGGCAACACCCCCGAATGCAAGATGTGCGCCAATCGCGCCGTGAAGTATCAGCTGATTCAGCACCGTCTCTTGGAGCCTGCCGGCAGCGAACCTGATTTCACCCGCGGCACTCTGGAAGGCGATATCGCCGCCAGCCCCATCACCTTCTACCGCCTGCAGTGCGACAGCGAAGGCAACCTGCGCTCCTACATTGCTGAAGGCGAAGTGCTGGATGTGCCCACCCGTTCCTTCGGCGGCATCGGCATCTTTGCCATTCCCGAAATGGCCCGCTTCTACCGCCACGTGCTGGTGCAGAAGCGCTATCCCCATCACGGCGCCGTGGCTTTCGGTCACTACGGCGAAGCCCTGTTTGAAGTGTTCAAGTTCCTGGGCGTGAAGGACATTGCCTACAACCAGCCCAAGTCCCTGCCCTATCCCACCGAAAACCCCTTTGTGAAGTAATCTGTCAAGCGACATAAAAAAGGGCTCCCCGAAAGGGGAGTCCTTTTTATAGAGTAGCAGAGAATATGTTATTTGTCCGGAGTAGTGCATCCAATGGTACATTGAATACCTGAGCGAAAGCCAGAATCTCAATGTCCGTTACAAAACGCTTACCACACTCAATGCGCTGGATGGCATTCTTGTCAATATCGAGGCCAATAAGTTGCATGCGGTCTGCCAATGCACGTTGAGAGAGTTTCGTCTGCATGCGAAAATGCGCGATGTTCGCGCCGCATACATTGTTCCTCCCGTCACGGGCTTTGTTGATAAACATGAAACTCCTCGCTATGACATTCGGTGCTTGTCAATGAGGAGATTATTATATGTTACACTCTACATCGGGGTGACATTCAGTGAATGTCAATTCAGAGGAGAAAGGGGACAAACTGCATGCATGGCACCATTGCTGCGTTGTGGCGCGGAGAACTGCATCCCGAAATGCGTTCGGGAATGGATAATGCGGAACTGCGGCAGGCAGAAAAGGAACTGGATGCCTGCCGGGAAGAAATGGAAGCTGTTCTGAGTGAAGAGCAGGAACGGGTGTTTATGAAATATCTGTCTGCCCTGCACCGCTATATGAATGAAAGTGATGAGCAGGCCTTTTACGCTGGTTTCAGCATGGCCATGAAACTGACAGCAGAAGCGCTGCTCGGTGCAGAAAAAAGATAAGCAAAGAGAGGTGAAAAACCTCTCTTTTTTGTTGTATAAACGGGCATGCCTTGACAATCAGACGGCCTTGCCGTAATATGATAATTGTGCAAATAGGCACAAATTGTACATTTCGAGGATAGTATGATCGATATCAAGCATGTGAGTTATCGGTACGATGAAGAAAGCCCCGAAGCGGTGAAGGATGTAACGCTGCATATTTCCGCAGGCAGCTTTACCGCCATTCTGGGGCGAAACGGTTCGGGCAAAAGCACGCTGGCCAAATTGGTCAACGGGCTGTTTCAGCCTACCGCCGGCACCATTCTGGTGGATGGGCTGGATACGGCCGATGATAAGAATACCTGGGAGATCCGCAAGAATGCCGGTATGATTTTCCAGAATCCGGATAACCAGCTGGTGGCAACCGTGGTGCGGGATGACGTGGCGTTCGGTCTGGAAAATCTGGGCGTGCCTACTGAAGAAATGCTGCCCCGGGTGGAAAATGCCCTTCAGCATGTGGGCATGGAGGAGCATATGGATCGTGCCCCCCACCTTTTGTCCGGCGGACAGAAGCAGCGCGTTGCCATTGCAGGCGTACTGGCCATGGAACCCAAGGCCATCATCTGCGATGAAGCCACCGCCATGCTGGACCCCAAAGGCCGCAAGGAAGTGTTTGAAACGCTGCGCCGGCTGAACAGGGAAAAGGGCATTACCGTTTTGTGGATCACCCACTTCATGGAAGAAGCGGCTCAGTGCGACAATGTATATGTGATGCACGATGGCAGCGTGGTCATGCAGGGAACGCCCATGGATATTTTCCGCGATCCCGAGGCGCTGCGTCCTTACCGTCTGGATGCGCCGCAGATGGCGTCGCTGGCGGCATCGCTCCGCCGTGCGGGCGTTCAGCTGCCGGAAAACATCCTCACCTGCGAGGATATGGTGCGGGAGGTGAAGAAGCTGTGCTGCTGAAACTGGAAAATATCGGCCACACCTATCAGGCCGGCAGCCCCTTTCAGGCCCGCGCCATTGAAGATGTGAACCTGGAAATTTATGAAGGCGAGTTTCTGGCCCTCATCGGTCATACGGGCAGCGGCAAAAGTACATTGGCCCAGCACCTGAACGGGCTGCTCAAACCCACCTCCGGCCGTGTGCTTTTGAACGGCCAGGATATTCACGAAAAAGGCTTTGACAAAAAAGAAGTCCGCCGCAATATCGGTCTGGTGTTTCAGTATCCCGAGCATCAGCTTTTTGATGAAACGGTGGAAAAGGATGTGGGGTTTGGCCCCCGCAATCTAGGTCTTTCTGCTGAAGAAGTGAAGGAACGGGTGCAGGAAGCGCTGGAAAAGGTGGGCATGCGCTACGAGGATGTGGCGCAAAAGTCTCCCTTTGAGCTTTCCGGCGGACAGATGCGCCGTGTGGCGCTGGCAGGCGTGATCGCCATGCGTCCCAAGGTGCTGGTGCTGGATGAACCCATTGCCGGCCTTGATCCTCTGGGCCGCGAAGAGCTGATGGGCATGATTAAGAAGCTGCACGAAGACGGTACCACGGTGGTCATGGTGTCCCACAGTATGGACGACGTGGCCCGTTATGCCACCCGCGCCGCCGTGATGGATCACGGCAAGCTGGTCATGACCGGCACGCCGGAGGAAATTTTCCGGCAGGCAGACAGGCTGACCGCCATGGGTCTGGATGTGCCGCAGGTGTGCCGTCTGGGCGCCATGCTGAGGGAAGCGGGCCTTGCCTTCCCCGAAAATGTATACCGGGAGGAGCAGGCGCTTACTGCGCTGATGACGCTGCTGGGAAAGGGGGCCGAGAGCGATGCTGAATAATGTAACGCTGGGTCAGTATTACCCGACGAACAGTACCGTGCACCGTATGGACCCCCGCATGAAGATCGTGCTGCTGGTGCTGTTCATCGTAGCGGTGTTCATGGCGAAAACGCTGCTGGCTTTTATTCCCGTGGTGGCCTTTGTATTTATTGCCGCAAAGCTCAGCAAACTGCCGCCTATGCTGCTGATCAAGGGCCTCAAGCCCCTGCGCATCATCCTCATCATCACCTTTGTGATGAACCTGTTTTTCCTGCAGGGAGAAACGGTGCTGCTGGATCTTGGTTTCCTGACCATCAAAAAAGAACCGCTGTTCACTGCCTGTCTCTATGCGGCAAGACTGATTTTGCTGGTGATGGGCAGCAGTATTCTGACGCTGACGACGGCGCCTGTTACGCTGACTGACGGTCTGGAAAGGCTGCTTTCTCCCCTTCGGGTCATCCGTTTCCCCGCTCATGAAATGGCCATGATGATGACCATTGCCCTTCGCTTTATCCCCACCTTGCTGGAAGAAGCGGATAAGATCATGAAGGCGCAGACGGCCCGCGGTGCGGATTTTGAATCCGGCAACCTGATCGCCCGCGCTAAAGCCATGATTCCCCTGCTGGTGCCGCTCTTTGTCAGCGCGTTCCGCCGTGCCGGCGATCTGGCTATGGCCATGGAAGCCCGCTGCTATCACGGCGGCGAGGGCCGTACCCGGCTGCATGTGCTGAAATTGCAGAAGCGGGATTATCTGGCGCTGCTGTGCAGCTGTGCATTGATCGCGCTGGTGGTCATTGTCCGATAATGCAAACGTCGCAGTCCGTGATGGATTGCGACGTTTTTTGTTGCGTAAACGGTGCGATGTGATATAATCAAAGCAGTAAATCACACTCAATCAGGAGGACGGCCATGGATTACAAGGCTTTGTTTCTCGGCATGCATCCCGGATTTTTTGAAAGAGACAGTATCCGCAATCAGCCGGCACACTGGGTTTCCACCGAACTGGTGATGGATTTGCACAATGCGCCGGAACTGGAAAACCCCATTCCCTGCCCTGAAAACATTACCTTTGGCTTGTATCACGGGAATATTGAAACCCTTCGCGCAGCCATTCGGGAGGTAGAGGAAGGCTGGGCGCAGTTCTTCCATGAAGGCGACCGCGTGTTCTGCGCTTTTGACGGAGATAAGATTGCGGCCTTCTGCGGCGTAGGCGATATGGGCACGGTAGAAGGACTGCGCATCAGCGGCCCGGGGTGCGTAGGCACCATTCCTGCATACCGCAAGCAGGGTATTGGCCTGGAAATGGTGCGCCGCGCCACCTGCTTTTTGCGGGATGACGGCGTGGATCTGGGATGGATCCACTTCACCTGTCTGACAAGCTGGTACAGCAAGGTGGGCTATAAGCCTGTGTTCCGTTGGAATTCCAAAGGCTTTTTGCCGCTGGAAGATTGATTGCAGAATCAAAGAAGAGACCGGACAAAAGTCCGGCCTCTTTTATTCTACTCTATTTGCTTATTCCTGGGAAGCTTTCTTGGCGGAAGACTTGTTCAGGATGGCGATGATAATGTAGATCACGATCATGACCAGGAACACGCCGCCCCAACCCTTTGCCATGATGGGCAGGGTCTTGAGGAAAGTTTCGAAATTAGCAGCGAAATTGCTCAGATCCATTGTGCAATCCTCCTTACAGCATGGCCTGCACCAGCGACAGAATCAGGCCGCCGGCAATAACGGAAGCAATCTG
>JAFYLS010000020.1 GCA_017550035.1 Clostridia bacterium | reverse complement strand
TTCCGCATTGGCTGCGATGGTGCCTTCAGCACCCTCGGCTTCCGTCTGCGTCCAGCCTGCAGGCACCGTTTCAGTCACTTCGTACTTCACGCCGGCAGGAACATTCGTCAGCGTGACGCTTTCGCCGTCCTTCAGCTTGACCGTTACCTTGCCGTTCGTTACCGCCGCCGTTTCAGTGCCGATGGTTACTTCCCCGTTCCAGAACTGATGATCAGTGCCTGTGAAGCTTACAATAAAGTCAAATTCCTGGCCCTTTGCCTTTTCGGGCACAGTGCCATCGATTTTCTTGCTGATAGTCAGAGATCCGGGCTTCGTCGCGTTGTGGAAGTTGGGGATACCTTCCAGTTCGGCATTCCCGTTCTTATACACCACGGTCGCCGTCAGGTTGCCTGCGTTGTCATCTGCAACAGTGACAACGACGGTATAGACCGCATCGTCAAAGTTCACGGCGGTATTGGTTGCGTCCTTCACTTCGGCAATGGTGTAGGTATGAGTACCTGCCGCAGTATACTCCATCAGGTCAAATACCACGCCGCCACCGGCGGTATTCTGCTTGGTCTGCAGCACAGTGCTGTTTTCGCTCAGCGTGAAACTGAACGCACCTTCAGCAGCACCCTTGCCATCCATCAGCTTGAAAGCCCGGATATCCGCAGTTACTTTATTGGGATTGTATTCATTGGTAAACACTGCCTTGCTGGTTTCAAGCGGCTTGATTTCACCGGTATCGCCAATTTTTTCAACCAGCACCCAGCCTGCGGGCGTGTCTTCCCACACTTCGTAGGCGGTTCCAGCAGGCAGGTTCCGCAGGTTGAAGCTTTCATTGGCCTTCAGCGTGAAAGCATAACTGTCACCGGCTTCGCAAACGCTGATATCCCGCTTCTCCCACTGGGCAGTCAGGGTGATCTTTTGCCTGTTTTTGTAGCCGTTGTTGGACGGGATCGTTACCGTGCCATTCTGGACGGCATAGAATTTTCCATTATCATCCGTGAATCCGGTCAGGTCATAACCGAAATTGTAGAAGGCAGGGGTAAAGGTATAACTGCTGCGAACAGTAACAACTGCGCTTTCCATAGCCCCTGCACCCGCGCCGGGATTGAAGATCAGTTCAAAACTATCCACGTCCCATGTCCAGGTACCGCCATGGCCGCCTGTTGTAAACAAATCCTTACTGCTGTACACCTTATCCCGGTCAATCACATTGACCCATTTCCCGTTATAGGGCGCTGTCGAAGGAGCAGTCGGAATATAAGAACCAGATCCAGAAGCGTGATACATCTTTGTAGCATCATTAATGGAGACTGTTTGAAGTTTTGAGGCATAATAGAATGCATATACATAATATAGAGAGCCTGTCATTTTGCTTGTATCGAATCCGCTGATATCCAGAAACTCCAGATTACTGCAGTTTCTGACCAGGTACGACATATACTGAAGGTTTTCAGTACGAAAACTGCTCAAATCCAAACTGGTCAAGCCACTGCAACCGTCAAACATCTCCTGCATCGTCGTAACCTTGGCGGTATTAAAGTTACTCACGTCCAGACTGGTCAGTTTTTTGCAATCATAGAACATGGCCTGCATGTTCGTAACATTGCCGGTATCAAAGCTGCTCACGTTGATGCCGGTCATTGAAGAGCATTTGTAGAACATGCTCTGCATGGTCGTAACTTTGCTGGTATTAAAGTTCCTCAAGTCCAGACCGGGCAGTTTATTACAGTTATAGAACATGGCCTGCATGTTCGTAACATTGCCGGTATCAAAGCTGCTCACATTGATGCCAGTCAGTGAAGAGCAGCCGTAGAACATGTTCTGCATAGTCGTAACTTCGCCGGTATTAAAGTTCCTCAAGTCCATATCGGTCAGGCAAGAGCAACCCGAGAACATGCCGTTCATTTTTGTAACATTGGCGGTATCAAAACTGCTCACATCCAGACCGGTCAGCTTCCAGCAGCTGTTGAACATGTTTTCCATAGTTATAACTTTACCGGTATCAAAACTACACAGGTTCAAACTGGTCAGGCCGGTGCATCCCAGAAACATACCAGACATATACGTAACACGAGTGGTATTAAAGTTACTCAAATCAAGTTCGTTCAACCCGAAGCAATAAGCAAACATCTGCATCATGTTCGTAGCGCTTCCGGTATCAAAAGTGCTTACATCCAAACGAGTCAGCTTAGTGCAGTTTTTAAACATGTAAGACATATTCTTAACACTGCTGGTATTAAAGCTGCTTATATCCAGGCTGGTTAAGCTCATAGGATGAGTGTAAGAAGCATTAGAATGATAATAACTTGCGAACATGTACGACATATCTGTGACACGGCTGGTATTAAAGTTTCTCAAATCCAGACTGGGCAGGCTGATGCAGTATTGGAACATACTCGCCATATTGGTAACATTGGCGGTATCAAAACTGCTTATATCCAAGCTGGTCAGGGAACGGCAGTTACAGAACATAGAAGACATGTTTGTAACATTACTTGTATTGAAGTTACTCAAATCCAAATCGGTCCAGCTTACAATAACGGTACCTACTCGTCCTTCACCGTTGTCTTTGCCCGAGAACATCCCGGACATATTGGTAACACTACTGGTATCAAAACCGCTTACATCCACAGTAGTCATGGCGCTGCAGTCAGCGAACATGCCCGCCATATTTGTGACACTGCTGGTATCAAAACTGCTTATACCCAGACTGGTCAGTTTAACGTTTTGAGCAAACATACCTTGCATCGTCGTAACTTTGCTGGTATTAAAACTGCTCAAATCCAAAGCAGTTATTTGCATGAAGACATTCAAAGACGAATTGCCGCCATTGTAACCGGCAAACATGCGAGACATATTCGTTACATTACTGGTATCAAAGCTGCTTACATCCAAACTGGTCAGACTGCCGCACCGCTCGAACATGCTCTCCATAGAAGTCATATGGCTGGTGTCCAGCTTGCTCAGATTCATGGATTTTGCATTAAGTGCACCGTAAAAGAATTCCCTACCAGTTACGGGGCGAATCGCATCCTGTGAAATATCTATTTCCGTAACCTTGCTCATGTTTCGTTCCCACGGCCAAGCCCACACGTTATTGTATACAGGATTCCCGTGTTCATCTACAAAGTAATAGATGGTTTTATTCTCTTCGCTCTGCACATAGGAATTTGCTTTGCTGAGGGCGGATGCATCAAAAATATTTCCGAAAGGATCTGTAAAAATCGGGCTTTCGCTTCGGAAGAAAACCAGCTTACCGTAGGTTTTGCTATCTGCATCGATATTCAGTGCAGCATATGCCTGGCCTTTCAATTCTTCTTCCGTGGCATGATACTGCTTGCTGGTATCTACAGTTCCTCTCTTCACAGGCTTCACCACAGGCTGCACAAAATTAAGCGCAGCCACCGGCTTGGGCGTAGCGCGCTCGGGTACAGGCGTGACAGCAGGCACAGGAGTCGCAGTAGGCACCGCCGTAGGAGTAGCAGTAGGCGCAACTGTAGCAGTAGGCACAACGCCAGCCATAGCGTAGTCCGGATTTTCTATCTGGTTAGAGAGCTTGATTTGGAAAGCAAAGGTCTGGTCAGGGTTGCTGCTGCCTTCCCCTTTCACCTGCTTGGCAACACTCAGCGAACCGGGCTTGAGCTGGTTGGCAAACACAGGCATCACATTTTCCGCGCCGATGGTCAGCGCACCGGGAATGACGCCTTCGTTATTGCAGATATCACAGCCCATGCCTGCACAGTCCGCACAAGGCGTGTATTCGCGGGTGTACTGCTGCACACTCTGTTTGAAACTGAGCGTACCATTGCCGTTATCCATCACGGTAACCGCCGCTATATATTCCAAATTCGAATAGACAACTGTTTCATCTGCCCCCTGCTTTTCGCGAATCAGGTAGGTATACTGGGCAGGATTTTCCTTATTATAGCTGAGATGACTCTGGTTAAACTTCAACGCTTCAAAGACAATCACGCCTTCGGCATCGTTCTTCGCATCGGAAATCATTTCTCCCAGAATGTTTCCCTGCGCATCGCAGCGGTACAGTTCAAAGGTAAATTCATTTTCCTGCAGCGCACGGCCTTCCAGCGATTTCCATGCCTTCAAAACCAGTTCGCCGCTGGCTTCGTATTTGTTTTCGAACTTCAGTTCGCCGGCTGTGCCTGCAGCGTCGGCAAACTCAGGCGTCACCGTCAGGGTGCCGTCGCCGTTATCGGCAACGGTAACCGTCACGTCGTACACCTTCTCATCAGACTTATAGCCGGCCATGCCCTTATCCACTTCGCGAACCTGATACTTGAAAGTCTTGCCGTTGTCCGCATCGGTGTATTCCAACTGACCAAAAACAGCATCCGTCAGGGATTCGATTTCCTTTTCGCCGCTGCCGCCCGTAGTGGCGCCATCTTCAGGCTCATTCACGCGGGCCGTACGGATCACCTGACCGTAGGTTTCGCTGCCCTCAGTCATATCCACCAGTTCGAAGCGGAACTGGTTCCTCTGGATGGTGTTGCCCGTCAGCTTCTTGCTCACAGACAACTGCACCGTACCGGTGGCATGGTATTCATTGATAAAGGACGCGTTGTTCGTCTGACCAGCCTTGATCATACCTTCCGTGTTCTCCGCTTCAGATACCACAAAGCCTGCCGTTTCACCTTCCATCACCATATAGATGGATTCGGAAGGAATGTTTTCCACCGCGATCTTCTGATCCTTCTTCAGATAGAAGGTATCGCCGTTGCCGACAGTGCCGCTTTCTACCTGCTTCCAGGTTTCCCCGTCCTTTTCATAGATCGTGTAGGGATACTTCTCCGTCAGAGGCATAACAGAGGCATTTTCATCCGTCTGTTCAGCCAGCAGCACCAAGGTGAAGGGGAACTGCTGCTTTGCTGCTTCTGTCGTATCATTCAGCAGCGTTTTGGATACTTCAAGCGTACCTACAGGGATGTAGGTATTGTTCAGCTGCGCAAAATCCTCCATATCAGGAGCATATTTGGGCACGTATTCTTCTTCGATGGTATAGGTATATTCCTTACCGCCGGCGGCATACTTGTCCCGCTGACCGAAAGAATACTTCCATTCGCCATCCCCGCCGGGACGAACGATACGGCTGTCGATCTGCTCGCCGTCGCGGTACAGTTTCAGCGTAATAGCTTCCGGACGTGCACCGTGGACGTCGTTTTCGTCCGTCCAGATTTTTACGCCCTGAATGGATACCTGCTCGTTGGGATGGATGTTCACCAGTTCATAATGGGATGCATCCACATATATTACGCGGGTTTCATAGCCTTCAACCGGTTCTTCTTCAAAGGTATAGAAATACAACCGGCCATCCCGATCCATAATGGGCAGCTGATGGAATTCCGCCTTCCAACCGTTGGCTTCGTTCAGTTCTACCGTCAGCGGCTGCTGCTGTGCATCCAGTACGGGCTCTGCGCTGTTGCCGGTACCTGCCGCACGACGCAGCACGGATACCCTTACGCTCTCCGGGCGCATGCCGTCATGATTTTCCTGATCCTGCCAGACCTTTTCCAGAGAAACAACCTGGGGTTTGATGCCTACACGGGTATAATCGTTGCGAATCAGGCGCCAGCTATCGACCCAGCTGGTCGTACCATTTATTTCATTGGTGCGGCCCTGCATCAGACGCGCATAAGCGTTATTGTAAGCGTACATGTTGTTGGCCGGATCCTGTGCCGCTTCCCAGTCAATCACGCCGCTGTCGGCAGCATTCAGATCCCGGGCATAAGCACCCTTGGCGTTCCACACATTTTCATCGCCCTGATCATCCGGTGCGCGCATCTTCAGATATACAGACAGTGCCTTCTCGGGCACCAGCACAAAGTCTGTACCATCCCCGCGTTTGGTCACATCAACAGCAATCGCCATTACGTTTGTGCCTGCAGGTACATTCCATATGCCGTTTTCATCCAGATCCGCAATCTGCCACAAGTCACGGTTGGTAATATCATAATTCGCATCGTTTACATCGTTGGAAAACTGCACTTCCTGCGTGGCATACAGCAGCACAGGCGCTGCACCCGCTGCCGCAAACTCACTCAGATCCACTTTTTCCAGTGTACCCTTCCACTGACCCTTGTTTTCCCACGCACCGGACCAGTTCTTACGCGCCTGGATATGTGCATAGTCCACAGATTCTGCATCAGAATTGGATACCATATAGTTTTCGATGCTGTCGTACAGGATAATATTCTTGGTAGAAGTACCTTCCGCACTGGATACTCGCAGGCGATAGGTATACGTCTGTCCTTCATATACAGAAGCAGCTTCCTGACCCAGCAGACCATGGGTCCACACGCCGTCCAGATCGCTCTTCACCGTCTTTTCCATACCGGAAACAGCATAGGTAAGAACGTTGATGCGGGTACTGTTCTTTCCGTATACAAAACGGTTTTCATCTGTATTGGGATCAAGCTCCTTCAGGGCATTCAGAATCTCCGCAGGCATATAGGGAGTGGTATTGTTATTGCCGCCTGCCGGATCATCCGGCTCGCCCTTTCTTCCGGCAGCATTGCCCAGCGTGCCGTCAGGCAGGTTTTCGGTAGTAGACTGGAATACCACATAGTTTTCCAGCCTATCGCCATACAGATCCATATCCTGCCAGTTGTACAGCGCATCAAAACGCATTTGAGGCTGGTCTGCACAGACACCGGAAACAAACCCGATGCTCGGCTTCAGCGCAGCTTCCACCACCAGCAGGGTGCGGCCCGTATCCTTATAATTTTCAATCGTGTAAACACCGGTCACGGTATCACCGCTGCGCAGTGCCACCGTATCCAGCAAAGGAGTTACATGGGGCGGCAGCAGATCGTACCAGATACCGCTGGTTTCCGCGAAAATAATCCCTTCTTCCACTGCGGCCTGGTAATCACTCCGGCTTGCCAGGTTGCTCTTTTCAGCCAGCGAGACATTGTAATGAAGCACGACTTGCTGATTTTCCGGATCATTTTCATATGTTGCAGTCTTTTTCAACGATACACCGTAGTGTGCGCTGCCCAATTTTCCATTTGCACGGCGAGACTGACGGATGATGAAAGTTCCTTCGCCATCAGTATTCACCCAACCATAGTTTTCGCTCGTAGCATGGTTGGACAGAACAGTAGCCGCATTCTCATTATCAGCCATCAGTTTCTGTACAATACCATATACCCGGTCCGAAGCTTTAAGCACAACACTGGGATACACACGCCAACTAACAGCAGCTAGTTCACAGGTTTCTGCCGTTTTGCCATTAAACACATTGCTGGTATAGGAGTAACGGAAATCCGTGGTATTGGCAGGGAAATTCAGCGTCATTCCGGATACGGTAACGCTTTCTCCCACATATTTGAATACCAACCCACCCCGGCCATCTTCGCCCCACACTGCTGTGGCCGCAGGCAGCCATGTTTCATCGCCATTTACCTGATACTCGATGAGCATGTCAGGAATGGGCAGGGAGGAATCAAGCTGATAGTTCCATGTACCGTCAGACTGCTTTGCAAAGCGGTATCGGGAGGGTGCAGATAGCCGCAAACTGCTAAACTCAAAGTCTTCCGCCGTCAATTGTTCTTTTTCATAGTTGAAGAAGAGCTGGTCGTCTGTCACCACCTGCTTCCAAGCCAGTTTACCAAACTGCGCCTCCATCAGTTCCTGATCGTCCAGGCCTTCGATAAAGTCTCTGCTGATCAGTTTGTCATAACTGATTCCTTTGGTTACTTCTGAAGTCCAGGGATGTCCATGTGTTGCTGCTTCCACCGTATAGGTCAATGCTATGTCTTCGCGCTTCAGCAGCTGATTCAGCGCATAACTATTCTCATCCTCAAACTTTGCAAGTCCGAAACTGCCCCAGCTGCGCTCATAACCACGGGGCGTGTACGTTACCACAGAGTTGGCATTTACCGTAGTTGCCCTCCGTTCATCTGCATCCTTATCATAAATATCCTCAGGAACAGCGGCATCCGCTTCTGTCAACGTCCAAACTGCTTTGCTTTCAAAATAGTAAGTATGCTTGTTCTTAAACTCACTCTTGGGATAGGCAGTCCATACACTCACCGTATCGCTGTACAGGGATCCCGTAGCAGTTCCGTTTTCTTTTGCGACCACTGAATAATCCGCACCGTTACTGCCCGGCATACTGCCTCGCTCGTTTGTGCTGCCCAGGAAAATGCCTCCTGCCACTTCCTGTTTCGTTTCTCCGCCATTGCCGTCATATACTTTCTCATACGCTAAGCCGATAAATTCTTCAAATACCAAAGAATATGCCTGCGTGCTGCTTACTTGAGGATAACTGTTCCAACGCACATATACATAGTCTTCAGGTTCTGTACCTGCTGGCAGACTGCTGAGTTGCTTATCGCTCAAATCGGGAAGTTCTTCATACACCTCACCATAATTATATACATAGGTTAACTTGGCGCTGGTATCGATCTGCGCGGTAATGGAATTACTGATCTGTTCAACTGTATTCCCTTCCGCCGTTATCACCTCTACCCGCGCTGTGATCGGATCACTTTCGCACACATCCACCACATCCACAGGATGCACACCGCAAATGCGCACGTCCAAACTGATGCTGGATGCTGCACTGATCGTGCGGGTATTGGTCAACACATACTCACCGTTGATAATCTGCCAGTTGAAGTCCGCTTTGGTGGAAGGGGCTGGGGGCAGAGGAGTTTCTATTTTACCCAACAGCTTATCAGCATCTGCCACGCCTACATTCTGGCCGCTCTCTTCCACATACTTGCGGCCATGCCACACCTTGCCGGGAATGGTAATCGTAATATCCCCAGGGGCATAGTCATGCTGTCCGGAAAAATCCGCCGTAATTCTGTACACCATGCTCAGCGCATCCTGAGACGTAGCCGAAAGATACAGATGGTCCTTCGCGTCCAACTCTGCCTGAGGCGTGGGGGTTCCATCAGTCAAGTATGCACTGTCGCCAGTCACCCATGCCACTTTCACATTCTCGATCTTTGTGCCGTCAAGTTCGTTTGTCGGCAGCTGAGTCTGCTCAGTTGCAAAACCTGCACTCAGTGTCAGCATCAGCCCCAACATGGCAAGCATTGCAGGTTTAGACATCTTCTTCAACATGCGTACAAATTTCATTTCTTGCATCTCCCATTTCTATAACTCTCTGCTATACAGTTATTTGCAATTAACACGTACTTTACATTTTAGATGGATTTATCCATATATATTATACAAAACAAATATTGCATATAATTTAATAAAATAAAGCCAAATAATTACATTACTTCCTGTTTGCTTTTTACCGCGACTGATCGCGTCATGATATTAATCATTTGCAAATTATATTATCACCTTCTGAAATAGCATTCACAGACTGTGCTGCAGCAACAAAAAAATAGCCGGATGATCTTATCATCCGGCCATCTTCTTCTATTGAAACGACTTGCCTGTCCGTTTGTCCAAGCAATATATTCACCAGTGAACACTGTAAGCATTTCTTATACAGGCAGTTCCTTTCTTGTTCTTCCCGCCGCTTTATTCGCTGTACTTTTCCAGTGCCTGCATGGGCTTTTTCGTACCGGAAAGGAAGCACAGCGCCGCAGACAGAACAGCCGTCAGCATCCAGGATACAAACAAACCGTTTGCACCGAAATGCTGGGAAACAGTGCCGCCCAGCACGCCTGCCAGCGCAGAACCAATGTAGATGAAGCTGTCCACCAAACCTGCTGCCAGACCAATGCGCCCCACTTTGTCATATTCCAGGGGAATCAAGGCAGTCAGCAACGGATTCAGTCCATAAAGACCCGCACAGGCAAAGCCCATCAGCAATGCGGAGAGTACCATCACAGAAGACAGCGGCAGCGGCAGACAGAAGGCCGCCGTCAGCAGAAGCATCAATGCCACACAGAAACGGGTGTTGCCCACGCCTCGTGCATTGAGGAATTTACCCGCCAGAATACCCAGCGTGTTGATCAGCGGAATAATCAGAGAAATAAAAGTTGCACTCATGGCCCCTGCACCCATGGAAGCCAGCAACGTGGGCGCCCAGGTTACAATGCCGTCGCGCACAAAGCCGTACAGCACGCAGCTGAGCAGTATGAACCCGAACCCGGTGCGCATGAACAGGGAAAGCACAGGCGCTCTGCTGCCGGACCCCTGCTGTTTTTCCGTTTTCGTTTCAGCCCCCACATGCACATTCCGGAACAGATAACGGCAAACAAACAGAATCACAACGCCTAATACCGCAGGCACACGGAAAGACATATTCCAGCCCACCGCATTGGCCATGATTCCGGAAATAGCCCATGCACCCAGATGACCCAGCACCAGCGTCAGGGAAATAAAGATGTTGGCTTTCGTCCGTTCGTCCCTGCCTTCAAAATACAACGCCATCATGCGTACGATGGGCGTCCACAGCATGGACTGGAAGGCACCGTTGAGAAGACACAGTACAAACAGCATTTCAAAGCTGCCCGCAAAGCTCATCAGCATATTCACGCAGCAAAATCCCAAAATGCCGCTCAGCATATGCCTGACCGGATTTACCCGGTCTACGATAGCGCCGTTCAGCAATTGTCCCGCTGCATATACCAGGGCAAAAGCGCTCTGCAGCATACCGGCGCGGGCATCTGTCAAAGAAAGAGCAGCTGCAATGCTGCCAAGGGCAGCAGACAGGTTAAGCCGGTTCAGGTACGCGCCTGTATAGGCCAGCACAATCCCCCATAATACCGCTTTCTGTATACGATTAAACTGGATCTTCACACGAATTTCCTCCGGACATATGGATAAGCGTTTTTGCCGAAAACGCACCTTGGCATATTCGCTGCCAAAGAGGTTTTCTCCTCTTGCGCAAATCAAATATCTGCATTTTCGAATCCATCATATTCTGACGCCCACCCTGTCATTTATCCGCCATTCACCGGCTATTTTGCACGTTTTTTATTCCATTTTCCATTGAAAGCATTGCAATCCCTGCGCCAAAGTGGTATAAATAAGAAAGATCATGTAAACCTGTATATTCCAATAAAATCAAGGAGGTCATGTACCATGAAAACCCTCAACGTGGCCATCATTGGCCAGGGCCGCAGCGGCCGTGACATTCACGGTGCTTTTTTCCGCGGTCCCCTCAACACCAAGTTCAAAATTGTTGCCGTAGTAGATGCTCTGGAAGAACGCCGTATCCGCGCCAAGGAAGAATATGGCTGCGATGTATATGCTGACTATCATGAGCTGTTCGGCCGCACGGATATCGATCTGGTGGTCAATGCCACCTTCTCCCATATGCACTCTGCCGTAGCCATTGACCTGCTGGAGCACGGCTTCAACGTGATCGTTGAAAAGCCCTTCGCCAAGACCTACGAAGACGGTCAGCGAATGGTTCTGGCTGCCAAGAAGGCCGGCAAGATGCTCAACGCTTTCCAGCAGAGCCGTTTTGCTCCCTACTTTAAGGAAATCAAGAAGATTCTGAGCAGCGGCGTGCTGGGCCAGATCATGCAGATTTCCATCAGCTTCTCCGGTCATGCCCGCCGTTGGGACTGGCAGACCAGCAAATCCTTCGCCGGCGGCAATGTGCGCAACACCGGTCCCCATCCCCTGGACCAGGCGCTGGACCTGCTGGGCTTCCCAGAGCAGCTGGATGTGTTCTCCAAGCTGGACCGCACCAACATGCTGGGCGATGCCGAGAACTACGCCAAGATCATCCTCACTTCTCCCGATAAGCCCCTGATCGACCTGGAAATTTCTTCCTGCAACGCCTATGCGCCCTATACCTATGTAATCTCCGCCGCCAACGGCTCTCTGCGTGCCACCACCTCCAAGATCGAATACAAGTACTTCGATCCCGACAAGGCCCCCGAACAGAAGCAGATTCTCGAACCCCTGTTCACTGCAGACCGCACGCCTGCCTACTGCGGCGAAAAGCTGGAATGGGTGGAAGAAGTGGTGGAAGTCAAGGGCGATGCTTTCAATGAAGCCGTGCAGGAATACTACGACATGATCTATGCCAACCTGACCGAAGGCAAAGAAATGGCCGTATGCCCCTGCCAGGTGCTCAAGCAGCTGAAGGTAATCGACACCGTGCATGCTCAGAACCCCCTGTCCGTACGTGAAGAGGAGGCCTGACAGCCATGAAAATCGTTCTTCTCGGCACTGAAAATTCCCATGCTTATGCTTTTGCCAAGCTGATCAAGGAAAATCCCAAGTTTGCCGATATGGAAGTGATCGGCGCTTACGGCCCCGAACAGCCCCAGAACGATGCACTGCTGAACGAAGGCCTTTGCCCCCACATCGCCGATGATCCTCACGCATATCTGGATCAGGCCGATGCCGTCATGGTCGTAGCCCGCCACGGCGATCTGCACTATGATTATGCCCTGCCTTACATCAAGAAGGGTATTCCCGCTTTCATTGACAAGCCCTTCTGCGTGAGCATGGAAAAAATGGATGCTCTGATGGCAGAAGCAGCCGAGAGCGGCTCTCTGCTCTGCGGCGGCAGCTGCCTGAAGTATCTGGATGAGCTTAAGCCCCTGAAGCGCTATATTCAGGGCAAGCAGCTCATGGGCGGCTATGTGGCGGCTCCCGTCAACATGGTCAACCCCCACGGCGGCTTCTACTTCTACGCCCAGCACCTGATCGAAATGGTCATCCCCGTGTTCGGCGCCGATATCAAGTCCGTCCACGCCTACTGCCCCGATCAGGAAAAGAACCGCATGAGCATCATTTTCCATTACGAAAACTTCGACGTTCATGCCCAGTACTCTGACTGCTACACCTACTCCGCCACTGTGGTGACGGATAAGGGCATCATGCACGGTGTATGCGACAATGTCGGCTACTGCTATGAATACGAGCTGGAGGTATTTGCCAACATGGTACGCAGCGGCAAAGCCCCCTATTCTCAGGCTGAACTGCGTCGTCCCTTGGAACTGCTCCACTGCATCGAAGAAGCCTACACGACCGGCAAGGAAGTCAAGTGCTGATTTTCCATATCGGATAAATGATTACAATCAACAGGCACAGCAGAATGGTCTGCTGTGCCTGTTGTTCTATTCATTCTCTTTTCGGTATTCCAGTATATCCCCCGGTTGACAGTCCAGTGCCTCGCAAAGCTTAACCAATGTGGATATTTTGAGTGCCTTTGCCTTTCCGTTCTTCAGCACCGACACATTAGCCAGTGTAATACCCACCCGCTCTGCCAATTCCGTGACGCTCATTTTCCTCTTGGCAAGCATCACATCAATATTGAAAATAATCTCGCCGTCCATGGTGCCTCCTTAAATTGTCAAGTCGCTCTGCTCCTGCAGCGCAGCTGCTTTCTGCACCAGATGCGACAGCACTGCAGCAGCAATCGACACGGCAACACCCGCAAAATCCACACCCAAAGACATCAGCATAATCCCCGGGCTGCTCCAGTTTATTACAGCAAATACCAGGTTGCCCAGAAAGAAGAAAAGTGCATCCGCAGCCGCCAATACGGCAATTCGCTTGAGCAGTACCGCATTCTGCATCGAAAAAGACTGATCCTTCCCAATGTTGGATGCAATCCTCCAGCCGTAAAACAGCGTCATAAAGCAGGGAATGCCCGATAACCAGAGAAAAATAAGCCAGGGCAGATATGCACAGGCATATTCAGGATACATTTCCTGCATTTCACGTCCAAATAAAGGAAGAACAAACAGATACATCACTGCACCGCATACACCCATGACAGTCAAAATTCCCTTGATCCATCCGGAAAGATATTTTTGTTTCATCGCGCTACCTCCTTTGTTCTTTCTCCTCCATTATAACGCAAGTTCACTGTTTGTCAATATATATTTATCGTATTACAATATATTTTTACCTTATATATGCACAGCCCGTCATTTTTGAGCCAAGGCGGTACACAAACAGCCGGTCTGCACACTTGCAGACCGGCTGTTTGTTCAGAAGAATATATTCTTTTTCATTCCAAGGAAAGCAGATTCTGTCTATTACTTCTTCGGAATTTCAAAGAATTCAAGCGCGCGCTCGATCATCAAATTCCAGAAGCGCCATTCGTGCTGATACCCCTTCTTTTCCTCGAACGTGATAGGGATGCCCTTTTCCTGACACATCTTCTTAAACACCTTGTACTGAGGGTACAGCGAGTCTCCGGTACCGCAGCAGCAGAACAGTTTGGGCAGCGTGCCGTTTTCGTGCATGTCCACTACCTTTTGCCAGGTGTTTTCCCGGGATGCAATGAATGCTTCCTGCCCTCCGGCATTGTTCACCATATTGATGGCGCGGGCGCCCATATAATTGGTGGGGTACCCGTCCTTCCACTTCAGTTCATCAAAGTTCCGGGGACTCTGGGACAATACCGCACCGGCAGCAAACTTATCCGGATGTCCTAAGATATACTTGAAAGTACCGCGCCCACCCATGGACAAGCCAGCGATGTAGTTGTCTTCTTTTTTATCGGACGCCGGGAACCAATTATGCACCATGGGCATCAGTTCCTCGGTCAGGTAATCATACATATGGAAGCCGGTAGCAAAGGTAGGCCAGTTTTCATAGTTGGCATCCAGACCGCTGGGCATCACCACAATCAGATCCCGCTCGGTAGCAAAGGTTTCAATCTGCGTGTAGCGCACCCAATCGCTGTGATCGCCGGACGTACCGTGAAGCAGCCACAATACCTTGTACTTTTTTCCGCTTTCATAAAATGATTTCACCGCTTCTTTAGGCCCCCAGGGGCTGTCGGGCAGAATGATGGACACATGGTGTCCGTTGCCAAGATACCGGCTGTAAAAATTCATATCCACAAGTGCCATCAGGTTATTCCTCCTTTAAAGGCTCAACAGGAAACAGCATATATTCTTCGCCGGTCCCGGGGCAGGTATAATCCTGCACTGCGCCAGCCAGTCGATAACCCATATCCGGCAACGCCTGAATGGTACGTGGAAATACATTGTCCCCATCATTTTTCACTTTCAGGAAAACAAAGGCAGGCACCGTCCATTTGACCCACCCGGAAGGCACTTCAGCATCATCCCGGCATTCCACGCCTGCCAGATACAGCCCCTGAGTAAAATCTTCCTGCCAGGGCAGAAAGCGGCGGGAAAAATCCGTCATCAGACCCCAGACACCCACCAGATTTCCGTTTGCATCCCGCTTTGCCAGAGGGCTGACTTCCTGAAAATGACTGTTGGCCTCTTCCCAAAGACGGGCAACAAATCCATTCCCATCCTGGGTAGAGCCTTCTTTCCCGATCACAGAAAACGGGCCATATGCGATGATTTCCATACAGACATTCCCCCCACTGTTTGGATATATTGCTGTTTCTTGATTCCAGTATATCTTTTTCAGCAGGCAAAGTCAATGCACATGTCAGACCGTTATTTTCATCCGCTTCATCAGCAGGATTCCTTTCATGAGCAACAGTAAAAAAGCCAGCGTTACAGCATAGGCTTCCCGTGCCATGCCCAGCCACAATACAGCGCAGATGCCCAATATCAGCGAGCAGCCTGTCAGGAGTTTATGCCCTTTCTCAATCTTTCCGTAAGTCAGCACCATTTTCCCGATGCCGACGCAGCAAAGCAATGCAAACAGAACCCAGTAAACCCCTCTGTTCATCCGAGCCGTTTCGGTGTAGGCAAACAGGTTCACCGACCCGATATAGCCATCCGCCGTGCTGGGATACAAAGGCAGAAACATCAGCAAAAAAGCACACACGTCCGCCGTCCCCATCAGCATATCGCAAATCCGGCAAATATTGCTGTTATTCTCCTTCTCGGCAATGGACAGCAGCTTCTCTCCGGATAAGAGTTCATCGATGGTCACCGAAAAATAAGCGGCAATCTGCTTCAGTGAATCAATGCCGGGATATCCTCTGCCGGACTCCCATTTGGACACGGCCGTCCGGCTGACAAACAGCGCCTGTGCCAGTTCCTCCTGCGTCAGTCCCCTATTCTTTCTCAGTTCCTGCAGTTTTTCATGAAATTCCATGTTTTTGCCTCCCGATACCGCTCTTTCTGTCCATCATCATAACACATGCCCGGTAGATTCGGAACAGGCCTGCGCTGAAAAGCACCGCGCCTATGATGTCCGTCACCCAGTGAACGCCCGAAAACAGCCTGCCTAGCACCATGCCCAAAGAGAACACCGCTTCCGCTATATGTACCGCGCGGCAGACTGCACGCTTCTTTCCGCGGCGGCTGATTTGCAAAGACAGCGTAGGCATTACAGACAGCACCAACAGCGTAGTAGAAGAAGGATAGGACGCCTCCAGCCTGCCTTCGATCAACACAGGACGGTAGTTGATGGGGATCATTTCAAACACCAGATAACCGGCAATCACCAGTACATAATATATGCCCAGCAGCAGAATATCCCCGTCCACCTTGAGAATATTCTGTCTTTTGATCCACTGGGCAAGCCCCATCATCGCAAAGGAACAACCCACAAAAACCGGCACCAGACCCAGCCAGTCCGTCCAGGTATAAAGTGCCATATGCACGCCTATCATAGCGTGAAATCCGTGATTTACGGTCGCAAAACCGATATTGGTTCCCTTCTGTCCTGTAGGTTGTACATCCACATGCATGATCAATACCGTCCATAATCCAAAGAGCAGCAAGAGAGAAATGCCGCACAGCAATTCCGTTTTCCAGTTTCGTTTCATATTCCCGCATCCTTTCCATGTTTTACGCTGTCAGCATATAAAAGAAACCCGGAAAAAGAAAGAATCCCGCCGTAGCATTCACGACACGCTTTGTCACATGGCAAAAAGCACCGTTTTCAGCAATCAAAAAGATGCACCGGATCTTCCGGCGCACCTTGAAACTGCCTGTTTACCGTTTGTTGATCAGGAACATGCCCACCATAATTACAGCAATACCCGCAATCTGATTCCAGGAAATTTGTTCCTTGTACAGGAAATATCCCACAAAAATCAGCGCGACGGCAATGCAGGCACTGCACACCAGCTGCCCGGAATTGACTGCCCAGCCTACCTTGTACAGGTAAATGCTGCCCGCCTCCATGCCGATGATGGCAATACCCAGAAGCAGCGTAGCCCAGTTGATATGCCGCCATTCCTGAACGATGTTCCCGCCCTTATTCAGCAAAAAGTACAGCGCGCAACTGACCACCGCACCCACTATATACGTCACCGTCAAGCTGGCCAGAGGGTGAATTTTATCAGGGGCCTGCTTGGAGCAGATATTGTATACTACGTTGGAAATCACGATCAAAACCACGGGCCAGTACATGTTCATTTTCTTCATATCCTCACTCCGGCTTTCCCGCTGTCCACAGCGTAACCGTATCCAGAAATTCGATCTTATTGCCAAATGCCTTCACCGCATCCCGCAGACCGTTAAAAAACAACGTTTTGTGAGGCTCGGGAATATCAATGTGGTCGCAATGCGTGCCGCTCAGCGCAGCATAGGTATCTCCGTCCAGCACCCGTCTGCTCTTAAACTCCTGCTTTTCCAGCGTGGAAAAGCCATATTGCAGGGCGTTTCCGTAGCCAAAGCCTTTTTTGCTGTAATGCTCCCGGGGATGCCAATGGGCCTGATACACCTGTTGAAT
>JAFYLS010000019.1 GCA_017550035.1 Clostridia bacterium | reverse complement strand
GTCGCCGCGCATCAGGGTTTCCAGGGCCAGCGCTTCCAGTTCCTTTTCCAGGGTTTCCAGTTCGCTGCCGGCTTCTTCCACCATGCTGTCGTCATTTTCCTCATGGGCAAGTTCCAGCATGGTTTCAATGTCATCCAGACCAGAAGACAGCTTTTCCAATTGTTCCAGCTTGCTTTCCAGCTGAGAAATACGCTTATTCACGTGGGTGGAACGCTCCAGGTCGTCCCAGAAACCGTCGGCATTCATTTCTTCATGCAGTTCGGTCAGTTCCTGCTCCATCTGATCCACATGCAGGCCTTCACGCACTTCCTGAAGCTGCTTGCGGCCTTCTTCCACGCGGGAAGTATACTGTTCAAATTCAATAATCATACGTTTACATACCCCTTTAACATGTTTCGGTCCGTGCTTTTATGCATGTGCGTCAGGTATTCTGTCCGCAGCAGTTCTTGTATTTCTTGCCGCTGCCGCAGGGACAGGGGCTGTTGCGGCCAATCTTTTCTCCGGCCTTAACGGGCGTGCGGGCCACAGGCTGATTGCTCTGCACCGTGCGGTTATTGCTTACTGCCTGAGCAGCGGCGCGGCGTTCGGGCGTTTTTTCCACCCGCAGTTGATACATTCTGCGCACGGTGTCTTCCTGGATCAGGTGCACCATTTCCTCGAACATATCAAAGCTTTCCAGTTTGTATTCGTTCACAGGATCTTTCTGACCATAGGCACGCAGGCCGATGCCGTCACGCAGCTGGTCCATGGCGTCGATATGGTCCATCCAGCGCATATCCACCGCGCGGAGCAGAATGGCGCGTTCCAGTTCGCGCATATCAATACCCAGTTCGATGATCTTTTCCTCGCGGGCCTCATAGAAACGGCAGGCTTCCTTAAAGAGCAGCGCGCTCACATCGGTTGCTTTGGCGTGGGAGATCGCAGCCTCATTGGCTGCAATGAAACCCTGAGGAATGCACAGCCTTTCCAGATAATCCGTAAGGTTTGCCATATCCCATTCAGAAGGCTTTTCGCCCGCGCAATAGCGGCGGACAGCATCTTCGATGACGGCCTTCACCATGGTATCCACCACCACGGAACGCACGTTTTCACCCCGCAGCACCTGCAAACGCTGACCGTAAATGATTTCGCGCTGCTGGTTCATCACATCATCATACTGCAGAACGTGCTTACGCACACCGTAGTTGCGGCTTTCCACTTTTTTCTGGGCATTTTCGATCTGCTTGGTCAGCATACCCGCTTCCAGAGGACTGGAATCATCCATGCCCATGCGGGCCACCAGCGGCATGATTCTTTCCCCGCCGAAGAGACGCATCAGATCATCTTCCAGGGCAATAAAGAACTGGCTGGAACCGGGGTCGCCCTGACGGCCGGCACGGCCGCGGAGCTGATTATCGATACGGCGGCTTTCGTGGCGTTCGGTACCAATGATGTGCAGACCGCCCACAGCCACCACCTTATCATGCTCCTGATCGGTGGTCTTTTTATATTCTTCCTTCAGGGCACGGTAGCGCTTGCGTACTTCCTGCACTTCTTCGGGAATATTTTCGTTAAATCCGGTAGCGGCTTCGATGATTTCCTCCGGCACTTCCTCCTGACGGAGCGTACGGCGGGCCATGAAATCCGGGTTGCCGCCCAGAAGAATGTCCGTACCGCGGCCGGCCATATTAGTGGCAATGGTCACGGCGCCAAACTGACCCGCCTGTGCTACGATGGAGGCTTCACGGGCATGATGCTTGGCGTTAAGCACCTCATGCTGCACCCCGCGCAGGGACAACAGATGGCTGATATATTCGCTGACTTCCACGGACACCGTACCCACCAGCACAGGCTGACCGGTCTTGTGGCGGCTTACGATTTCTTCCACCACAGCGGCATATTTGCCCTTTTTGCTGCGGTAAATCATATCGTTCATGTCCTGGCGGATCATGGGCTTATTGGTAGGCACCTGCACCACATCCAGGTTGTAGATGCCCTTGAATTCTTCTTCCTCGGTCTTGGCGGTACCCGTCATACCGGAAAGCTTTTTGTACATGCGGAAGTAGTTCTGGAAGGTGATGGTAGCCAGCGTTTTGCTTTCACGCTGCACCTTCACATGTTCCTTGGCTTCAATGGCCTGATGAAGTCCGTCGGAGAAACGGCGGCCGATCATCAGACGGCCGGTAAACTCGTCTACGATGACCACTTCATTGTTCTGCACCACATAGTCCACATCGCGCTTCATAAGCACATTGGCTTTCAGCGCCTGCAGCAGATAGTGATTCAGGTCGTTGTTTTCCGGATCAGACAAGTTTTCAATGCCGAAAGCCGCTTCCGCCTTGCGGATGCCGTCCTCGGTAAAGACCACGGTCTTTTCCTTTTCGTCCACCGTATAATCGTCTTCATTGCGGAGCCGGATCACAAAACGGTCCGCCTTTTCGTACATATCTGTGGGCTTATCGCCCTGACCGGAGATGATCAGAGGCGTACGGGCTTCATCGATGAGGATGGAGTCCACTTCGTCCACAATGGCAAAAGCATGACCCCGCTGCACCATACTGCCTGCATAGAGCACCATGTTATCGCGCAGATAATCAAAGCCCATTTCATTGTTGGTGCCGTAGGTAATATCGGCAGCATAGGCCTTGCGGCGGTTTTCATTTTCCACATCGTGGGTGATGATGCCCACTTCCATGCCCAGGAAACGGTAAAGCTTACCCATTTCCTCGCCCTGGAAAGCCGCCAGATAATCATTGACCGTCACGATATGCACACCTTCGCCGGTAAGCGCGTTCAGGTAGGCAGGCAGCGTAGCGGTCAGCGTTTTACCTTCGCCCGTCTTCATTTCCGCAATACGTCCCTGATGCAGCACAATACCGCCCAGCAACTGGGTACGGAAGGGATACAATCCCAGCGTACGGCGTGCAGCTTCACGCACGGTAGCAAAAGCTTCGGGCAGCAGCTGGTCCAGCGTTTCGCCCTTCTGATAACGTTCTTTGAACTCGGCCGTTTTGCCGGTCAGTTCTCCGTCCGTCAGTTTTGCATATTCGTCCGCCAGCGCGTCGATTTTATCTACAGTTTTGTACAGAGGACGCAGCAGCGCCTCATTGCCGAAACCGAATACCTTTTTCAATGTTTCAATCATGAATCAAAAGATCTCCTTAGGCGGCCCTGTTGAGGGCAAAATCTTGCCATTACCCGGCACAGAACATACTGCACCAAATCATATTATACCATGCAAAACCTTTGATGCGCAACACTTATTTTGTACAACAAAAGATATGTCCTGCAGGTATATCTGCAGGACATATTCAGGCATCGCAAGGGGTTATTATTCTTCACTTTTCAGTACGTTAGCAGCTTTTTCCAGCACAGACGTATCTTCCGCACTGCCCTGGGCAAAATCCGGTTTGCCGCCGCCGCGGCAGCCAGCACTGCGCATCAGTGCGCCCATATCCTGTTTCACCTGCTTTCCGCAGGCAAAAATGACAGTGCAGCCGCCATTTTCCGCAGGCATTGCACACAAAGCGACGGTGTTTTCGTCGGCGATCAGGTCGGATGCACACTGCACGAGCACATTCCGGTCGCCGCCGGGAAGCAGCAGCGTTACCATTTTTTCTCCGCCGGGCAGAAGCTGCGCCTTTTCCTTCGCTTCCCTGGCCGCATACGTAGCGATCTGCGCCGCAAGTTCGTTCTTCTCCCGTTCCTTTTCCTGCAATCGGCGCTGCAGGTTTTTCACCGCATCCGGCAATTTTTCTACCCTGCAGCTCAGTTTCTCGCTCGCACATTTTGCCGCTTCATAGGCATCTGACATCAGATTTTGTGCACGTGCGCCGCAAACAAAACGCACACGCGCCTTGCCCTTTGCCGGGGTGACGGACAATATTTTTACCATACGGATCATGCCTGTGAAGGGCGGATGGGTGCCGCCGCAGGCACAGTATTCAAAGTCACCCATCTGCACCACACGCACATGCTCCGTCACCCTGGGTGCCTTGCGCAGGGGCAGCGCCTTCAGTTCATCCGCACTGGGGAAAAAGCATTTAACCGGTGCATTTTCAAGAATATGACCGTTTACATCCGCTTCCAGCAGGCGGATTTCCTCCTGCGTCATATGCACTCTGCCGTCCGGCAGCGTCACATCAATCGTAGCGTCCTCCTGCCCTGTGTGCAGACCGATGGTAACGCCTTGCAGATGACGCCAGATAGCGCCTGCCAGCATGTGCTCGCCGCCGTGCTGCTCCATATGGTCCAGCCTGCGGAAGTCGTCGATGCTCCCGTGCACCCTTGTCCCAACTTCCAACGGACTGGGAGACCAATGCCACACTTCACCGTTTTCATCCGCCTCCACGTTCAATACCGAGATACAAGTTCCATCCGGCGTTTCCAGCGTGCCGGTATCATGGGGCTGTCCACCCGACGTGGGATAAAAAGCACTGCGATCCAGTGCAATGTTAAAACCTGCCGGGGTCTTTTGGCAAGCCGTCACCTGCGCATCAAATTCAAACAACAGGGCATTGTCATAATAAAGCCGTTCAGTCATTGTATGTCACTCCTTGCGCCAAACATTCTACATCCGTCCTTCCTTTTCCTGCCTGTTGCCAAAGAACGACCGGATGTGCTATCATAAAACCAGTCACTGAAACGAAAAGGAGCTGTCACTATGGATAAAAAAATGATTGCCACTTCCAACGCCCCCGCCGCCATCGGTCCCTATGCCCAGGCTGTGCAGATGGGCGATTTTCTCTATACCTCCGGTCAGCTGGGTATTGATGTTGCTGCCGGTAAGCTGGCTGAAGGCGTGGAAAACCAGGCCCACTGCGCCATGAAAAACCTGGGCGCCATTCTGGCAGAAGCCGGTTACGGCTACGAAAACATCGTCAAAACTACCATATTCCTGCAGGATCTTGGTGATTTTGCCAAAGTCAACGCCATTTACGAAAGCTATTTCTCTGGCGTTTACCCCGCCCGCAGCTGCGTACAGGTAGCCAAGCTGCCTCTGGGCGGTCTGGTGGAAATCGAAGCCGTTGCCGCTAAATAAACCTGATTGTTCCTGTATATTTTCGCCTCCCGGATGCACACTATGTCCGGGAGGCGATTTTGTTATGACCAATAGCACCGAGCTTTTGCATGCCATCTACCAGAATGCAGAGATGGGCGTGCGCACATTGGAACAGATGCTGGATTTTACTGATGACAGTCCGCTGAAGGAACATATGAAAGGACAGCTGAACGGCTACAAAGACTTGAAAAACGAAGCAGAAAGGCTGCTGCGCGATGCCGGGAAAGATCCCGAAGGTCTCACTACTTTTGAAAAAGCCCGCACCAGCGTGATGATCTCCATGGACACACTGACGGACAAAACGCCGGCGCATCTGGCAGAAATGCTGCTCATCGGCAGCAACATGGGCATCATTGACGCGCTGAAAAACCTGCGCAAATACGAAGGCGAAGCCGACAAAGATCTGTGCAGTCTGATGCGTAAAGCGCTGGATTTTGAAGAAAACAATGCAGAACGCCTGAAAAAATTCATCTGACCCTGCAAAGGGTCTTTTTTATTTTTTCAGGTCTCTGGCAAGCCCGGGCGTCACCTTGATTAAATAGATCAGCGTGCAACCCATCAGGCAGCCCTTCACCATGCACAAAACCTGCGAACCGTAAAATGCATGTCCGAAAAGCTGAACCATACCCATTTTTTCAAACACGGATAAAAGCGCCGTACCGCCCGCTGCACCCACCAAACAGCCCACATAGGTAATCATATTCCAGAAAGTAGCGTACAGATCCTTGTTGGCTCCTTTGGGAATCTTCAGATAGAACAGACTGTTGTATCCCATGCTGAAACCCACATTGACAAACCCGTACATGATGGAAAGCACCACGTACAGGAGCACCGTATTGGGGCCAACCATGACGTAAAACCCTTCCATAATCAAAAAAACCATGACAAAAAAGCCAACCACCCAGTAAGGCGACGTTCTGTTCGTCAGTTTGCGAAACACGCCGGACAGCAGTATACCGCCCACCGCGCCGGAAACTGCGCTGATGTACTGATACCAGAGGGGCACTTTGGCTGTTTCCAGAAGATAAAAGCTATAGGTACCGCTGTTGAGATTAACCACCACGCTCCACAAAACGGCAATCAGACAGGTCAGGAAAAAGGGCTTGCTGCGCACAGGCACCCGGATGATGTCCAGCAGGCTTACTTTGACTTCTTTCTCATCAAGCGGCTCGTCTTTGGGAATCAGATACAAAAGCAGTGATCCCCCCATAAACAGTACAAATGCCGCTATACGCAGCCAGAAAAGCAGCTCCATCAAATAACTCGTGCCTTCCAGTGCAGATGCCGCAATACTGGCCAGAATACCTGCACCGTTCAGGGAAATAAGCATCAAAAGGTTGGTATACGCAGTATAGGTGTTCAGATCCTTTCCTTCCGGCACAAACCTGGCAATCCACGATGCGCACCCGGAACCGAACAATGCATTGACCAGATTGCCAATAAACAAAAAGACGGCAAACCAGAACGTTTTCTGCCCAGGGTCCTGAACGATCTTTGGCATTACGGTGGTGGCCAATACCACACAGACGTAGTACATCGTATCGTTAAACAAAAGCACCTTCTGCCGCATGCGGAATTTGGACAGAATCAGGGGTGAAAAGAAAGAAAGCAGCCATGTGATATACGGAATAAAGGTAATAATGCCCACCCGCACGATATCAATACCGTTTTCCGCCAGGAACGCCGTATACAGTGCGCCGCTGGTCAGCGCATGGGCAATATTGCCCGTAGGCGTATTGATTAGCTGCAGGGTGCGCACCTGTCCCGCCTTACTTTTGAAATTGAAAACCCGATAAAAATCAGACGTCTTGAACCGCGCAGAAAGGGACATACTTATCCTCCCTGTAGTGTCATTCTTTAGTGTCATTCTTTAGTGTCATTATCCCTGCCTTCATGATAAAGTAACGCAGGATACCTGTCAAGTTTTCATCAAAAAAGCCGCTCCGAAGAGCGGCTTTTTCATGTTTGCAGTCATTATTCAGCGGCAGTCACAGCAGTGATATGAGTGTTCGCGCCTTCGTACCAGTACAGGAAGCCTTCCATGTCAACCACATCGCCGGCCTTCAAAGCGCCCACCTTGGCGTACACCTCGGTTTCAGGACCGGTCAGGTAGCGTTCCACGCAGAAGTCATATTCAGCGCCATCCCTGGCAACCTTCACGTAGATGTCATCGCCGGGTTCATCGTTCTTATAGGTGATGGATACGACTTCCAAACCCTTGAACAGAACCTTTTCGTTCTGATGAGCAATCAGTTCTTCAGTGCCCAGCAATTCGGTCACATCCACAGGTTCGGCAATATAAGCGGTTTCGTCTTCCACAAACTCAAAGGTGGCATCCACGATTTCCACTTCGCCGGCCCATTCGCCCTTGTAGCCGGCCACTTTGATCTTGGCACCGGGGACCAGCTTCTGCGCATCTTCTTCGGAGCAGGCCATTTCATAGATGAAATAGGCCCCTTCTTCATTGGCAGCATACACAGTGATCTTGTTATCCCACCAGGACTGGGTAGCCTGCACATACACTTCCACCAGCACTTCGCTCTGAAGTTCGGCAGCCACATATTCTTCATGCGTCGTGAATTTTTCTTCTGCAAATGCGTAAAAAGAAGCGGTCATCGCCAGGATCAGAAGCAGAGCCAGAAACTTTTTCATGTTGTTTGCCTCCTCAAATTCAGAAGTTGGGATACACTTATTATATTAATATTGTACAGCAGCATATGCGAAAATCAATGGAACCTTCTGTCATTCCCGTATTCTTTTCTTTTTGAGCATATCTGCTGCGGCATAGGTGATAATTCCCAGCCAAACAATGCCAAGCCCTATCAGCAAACCCTTGGCCATACCAGGCAAGGGGCCCAGTTCCGCCTTTTTCTCACCCACGGTAGTCTGCTCGTCTCCATGGTTCAGGCGGTAGAGCGACGCCATATCATCATACAGTTTATCAACAAAGGCATCATCCACCGCCTTTTTGCGGCGAACGCCTTTGACCACTTCTTCAATCATCTGTCCGGCCGCATTGCGCAAGGAAGCAGAACCATTGAAAACGGGTGTGACAAACGTATTTTCAGTGTTTTCCATCAGCAGCTTGGCAGCTTTGATCTTCACATCGTAATACAGATCATTATCTTCGCCCATGCGGGAAATGTAATCCACATATTCTGCGCTTTGCTGCGCTTTCAATGTGACAGGCACATAACCTTCAGTCTGAGCATAGCCGATCTGCACATCATTGGTCAGAAGGAACTGGGTGAACAGCCAGCTGGCCAATACTTCCTGAGGATCCTGCTTATTGAACACGCACACGCTGGGCCCCTGAGAAATCATTCTGGGATTCTCGGGATCAAACTGGGGAATGGTCATAACGGCCGTTTCAAATTCCACCAGCTTATCTTCTGCAATATCCAGAAGCGGTGCATGGGTTCCCACCCAGGAGGCACCGGCTGTGGAGTCGATGGCAAAAATGCACTGGCCGGCGTTCATGAAGTTGGAGGGATAACTGGAGATCTTGAAGGTGGAAAATGCCTGGCTTTTGCCATGCACTGCAACGGTTTTGAGAATTTCACGGGTGGTATCATTGAAAATGAGAATCTCACCCGCATCGGTGGAATACGGCGCCTTCAGCTGCTTGAGCATGGAGATCATCATATTATCCGTAGATTTGTAGATAAAGGGGATCATGGTCTTTTGTCCGTTGACAAGGAAATTGCCGTCCTGATCCTTCTTCATGGCAGCTTCGCTGACTTCCCACACAAAGTCCCAGGTCAGCGTATCCGGAATTTGGTATCCCAGCTTTTCCACCAGGTCCACATTCACATAGCAGGCTTCGGTGGAACGCATGTACGGCAGCGCATAGTAAACGCCGTCAATGGCGCATTCCGCCAGAAATTCGGGAACAATTTCATCCATGGCGGGGCCGTCGAATTTCAGTTCGCTGCCCGAAAGGCCGTATTTTTCATCCGCAAACAGCTCATCCAGCGGCGCCATCACGTTATTGCCCGTCATGTAGGTGGCAATATGGTCAGGATAGGTGATGCACACATTGGGCGTGGTGTTGGTGGCAATGTTGGTGATCACGTCATTGTAGATGCGGCCGTAATCGGTATACAAACGCATATTCACCGTGATATTGGGATACATCTCTTCAAAAGCGCTGATGGCCTCGCGGTACACCTGCACCTGATTGTTGTTGGTATCGTTTTTCGCCCAGAAGGTAATTTCATACTGCCTGTCTTCATCAAACCGGGCAGGCACCTGGAATTCTTTCAATCCGCCGGAGCCGTGGCAGCCGGTCAAAACCAGCGGCAGCACCAGTACGATAACACACAGCAGCGCCAGTTTTCTCACAGACGTTTTTCGGTTCATCATCCCTTGGTACCTCCCCTCGCAACACCGGCCATGATCTTCTTGCGGAAGATGAGGAACAGCACAATCAGCGGCACGGAAATGGATACCACCGCTGCCATCATGGCAGGAATATTCTCACGTCCAAAGCCGTTTTCGCGAATCTCCTGAATACCGTTGGATACCAGGAAATAAGCGCTGTCGTCCGTAATCAAGCGGGGCCAGACGTAGGAATTCCAGCATTCGATGATCTTGAGAATGGTGATGGTGATGATGGTAGGCTTGCAGATGGGAATGAGCACCTTGAACAGGTACTTCAAGTCCGAGGTATTGTCCACCTTGGCGGCATAGTACATTTCATCCGGCACCTGGGCAAAGTTTTCCTTGAGCAGGTAAATGTAGAAAACCGACGTGGCGGAAGGCAGGATAAGACCCGCAAAGGTATTGCGCAGATCCAAATTGGTGATGGTTACAAAGTTGGTGATGATCACCAGTTCGGAAGGGATCATCATCAGCGACAAAAACAGCACAAACACCAGATTCTTGCCCTTGAAATCCAGCCGTGCAAAGGCAAAGGCTGCAAACACCGTAACCACCAGCATGATCGCCGTGGTAATCAGAGTGAAAATCAGGGTGTTGAACAGGTACTGTCCCAGCGGCACTGCCGTAAATGCATCGATATAGTTCTGCACCGTAGGCGACAGGGTAAAAAGCTTAGGAATATACTCTGCATTATAGGCGCTGTAACTCTTGAACGATGTGAGAATCATCCAATAGAAGGGAAAGAGCACCAGCAGCGCCCAAAGGGTCAGGAATGCGTAGGTTGCACTTTTCCCGACTCCATTTTTGATCCGCGCAGACCGTTCTTTGTTATTCATCCGCATATTCTCCCTCCCCTCAGTAATGCACGTGCTTCTTACTGACCATCAGGTTCACACAGGTGATGGTCAGCACGATGGCAAACAGGATGATGGCGGCAGCAGACGCGAAGGACGGATAACCGCCGCTGTTGCCGTAGAGCATGTCATACACATAACCCACAATGGTGTTCATGCCGGCTGCATTCAGGTCCGTACCGAACAGGGCCACAGAATCGCTGTATGCCTTGAATGCACCGATGAAACCGGTAATCACCAGATAGAACACGGAAGGAGAAATCATAGGCAGGGTAATCCGGAAAAAGGTGCGGGATTTGGAGGTTCCGTCCACCTTGGCAGCATTGTAATAATGCTCGTTTACGCTTGCCAGTGCATTGGTGAGAATCAGCACCTTGAAGGGCATAACCACCCAGACGGTGTAAATGCAAAGCACCAGCATCTTGGCCCAGTAAGGACCGTCAATGAAGTCCACGGATTCGCCGCCGAACCAGTTGATGAGCAAATTCACCAAACCGTCCGTATAAGGCGTTTTTTTAAACAAAATCATGAAAACAAGACCTACCGCCAGTGTGTTGGTCACATAGGGCAGGAAATACACCGTCTGGTACAGATTGCGCAGTTTTGCAACAGAATTGAGCGCCACGGAAATCAGCAGCGCCAATCCGGTGGACAGCGGCACGGTGATAGCCACCAGAATCAGCGTGTTTTTCACAGCCTGCAAAAAGTAGGGATCCCTGAGCACAAAGCTGTAGTTATATCCGCCTACGCCCAGATAGGTCTGGGAGGCGGAGTTGTACCCTTCTTCAAACGAATAAATAAATACGTCAATCAAAGGATAGACCATGAAAACGCCCAGAAACAATATGGCAGGCAGCAGGTACAGCCAGCCCTTCATGCTTTTATTGTCCATGCACTTTCCCCCGTTACAATCATATCAGTTCTTCCGGCACGCAAACATCGTGCCATTATCCCTTTTATATTTTATCCCATCCCCCATCTCAAGTCAATGTTTCCAATTAAAGACGCATGCGCTGTTTTTCCCGTTTTTTCTCCCCTCTTTTTCTGCCGTTTTTTGGTTGACAATCCTCCCGCTGACAAGTAAAATGGTGGTGTATGGATTCAAATATTCCCGGACGACATTGCCGTCCGCAATCATGAGGAGGAACGCACAATGAACAAGGAACTGCTCAAGAGCCAGCAGGAATGGATCCGCGGCGAACTGGAAGCCTGTGCGAATTTCTGGCTGAAGAACGGCTGGGATAAAGAAAACGGCGGCGTATATACCTGCCTGGACCGCTGGGGCAAGATTTACTCCACCGATAAGAGCGTGTGGATGCAGGGCCGCTGCGCCTGGACTTTCTCCTACCTGTGCCATGTGTACGGCATCAAGCAGGAATGGCTGGGTTTTGCCAAGTCCTGCCTGGATTTCATGGAAAAGTACTGCATCAACCGCGAAAAGGGCAACCGCATGTACTTCACCGTCACTGCCGACGGCAAGCCCCTGCGTCAGCGCCGTTATTTCTATTCTGAAAGCTTCTATGCCATCGCCAATGCCGAATACTACGGCCTGACCAAGGACGAAGTGTATCTCCAGCGCGCCCGCGAAGCTTATGAGATTTACTGGAACCTGTACCAGGGCATCGGCGAAGATGCTACCGGTTTTGGTCCCAAGACCATTCCGGAAACCCGCTCCGGCCGCGGTCTGGGTCTGCCCATGATCTGCCTGAACATCTGCTCCGTGCTGTGCCGCTGCGACCCCGCCCACGCCGATGAATACAACCAGCGTTCCCAGGTTTGCGTGCATGATATTTTCACCTATCATCACAAGGAAGACCTGCGCTGCACCCTTGAAAACGTGGGTCCCGACGGCGAATTCCGCGGCGATGTGACCGAAGGCCGCATCGTGAACCCCGGCCATGATATCGAATGCAGCTGGTTCCTGATGGAATACGCCAACCGCATGGGCGATAAGGAACTGCACAAGAAAGCTGAAACTGTGTTCGATTATGCCATCGAAGCCGGCTGGGATAAGGAATACGGCGGCCTCTTGTACTTCATTGACTGCAAGGGCCTGCCCCCCGAAGCGTATGAACACGATATGAAGCTGTGGTGGCCCCACAACGAAATCCTCATCGCTTCCATGATGGCCTACCGCGACACCGGCGATGAAAAGTTCTACGACTGGTTCTGCAAGACCCTGGACTACTGCAAGGAAGTGTTTGCCGATCCCGAGAACGGCGAATGGTACGGCTACCTCCGCCGCGACGGCAAGCCCACCATGCCTTCCACCAAGGGCAGCACCTTCAAGGGCCCCTTCCATCTGCCCCGCATGCTGATCATGGTGGATCATATGATTTCTCAGGTTCTGGCCAAGTAAAGTTTTTTACAGGCGCTGCGTTCTCCATGAATGCAGCGCTTTTCTTTTTCAGCACGCTCTCATTCTTTGACAGCATCATGTAATTGACACAGCTTCCGGGAAAAGGTAAAATACAGTTATCAGATGCGCATAAACGCAGCTTTGCGAGGTTGCTTGATATGGATATTGCATTGTTAAAGACACAGCAAAACTGGATCCGGGATGAGCTTTCCCGTACCATCGAGTTCTGGCTCAAACACGGCTGGGATCATCAAAACGGCGGCGTATACACCTGCCTTGGGCAGCAGGGCGAGGTGCTCCATACCGATAAAAGCGTATGGATGCAGGGGCGCGGCGGCTGGATGTTTTCTTATCTGTGCCGCGTGTACGGGCCGAAGCAGGAATGGCTGGATTTTGCCCGTTCCTGTCTGGAATTCGGTGAACAATACTGTGTGGATCACAGCCGCGGACGCCGCATGTATCTTCATGTAACGGCAAAAGGGCATCCTGTTCGCTGGCGCACCCGCTTCCATTCCGAAGGCTTTTTCTGCATTGCCAATGCAGAGTTTTACGGTCTCACAGGCGAAACAAAATACCTGGACCGGGCCAAGGCCGCCTACGAACTGTACTGGAACCTTTTTCACCGCCTGATTGAGGATCCCTTTGAAAAAGATCCGCTGGCAATGCCGGACAACCGCATTGGCTATACGCCCGACATGCGCACCATTGATCTTCCCATGATTTACCTGAACATCTGCTCTGTCATGCGCCGGTGCGATCCCGAAAACACAGCCCTGTATGACGCCCGCGCCGATCAGTGTGTGGATGAAATTTTCCGTTACCACCGCAAGGAAGACATTCACTGCACCCTGGAAACTGTAGGTCCGGACGGTGAAATCATTGATTCACCGCTGGGAAGGCAGATCAATCCGGGACACGACATCGAACTGAGCTGGTTCCTGATGGAGTACGCCAATTATAAAGGCGACCGGGAACTGCACAAAAAGGCAGAAGACATTTTCCATGACGCTTACACAGCCGGATGGGATGAAGAGCACGGCGGACTTCTGAATCTGCTGGATCTCAAATACGGCGCCGAACAGGATATCTGGTACAGCTGCAAAATCTGGTGGCCGCAAACCGAATTACTTATCGCTCCGCTGATGGCATACCGGGATACCGGAAACGAAGCATACCACCGCATCTTCACGCAGGCGCTTGATTACTGTAAAAAGCAATTCAGCGACCCCATATACGGCGAATGGTACAACGGCTTTTCCCGGGACCATACACCGTTCAAACACGAGCCTTTTTCTAAAGGCAATCCCAACAAAGGACCTTTCCATGTACTTCGTGCCCTTTGCATGACAGACAAACTGATTGACGATATTCTGAATAATACACCCAAAGGAGAATAACCATGAACGAACCGCGCAGAGCAATTATTGAAAACATGCTGGAACGGCTGAACGAAATTCTGGATGAACTGGAAACCCTCCACGATGAAGAAGCTGCCGAATTCAAGAATCTTCCCAAAGCATGGAAACAGGGAGAACAGGGAGAAAAAATGGAAGAAGTGCTGGAAAACCTGGAGGATGCTCTGGGCAGTCTGGATGAAGTAGTCACCTATCTGGAAGACGCCATCGCTGAGGACGAAGAATAATGGCCCTTTCGCCTCAATTGATCACCCAATGGAAAGCGGAAGAAGCCTGCGCCCACATCCGCGGATGGGATTTTTCCCATCTCGAGGACCGCTTTTGGGAGGATACCGACTTTGGCTGGGATTACCGGCAGGAAGTGCTTGAACACCTCGATCAGGACATGCGCGTGCTGGACCTTGATACCGGCGGCGGCGAATTTCTTTTGTCCCTCAACCACCCCCACCATCTCCTTGCCGCTACGGAAAATTACCCGCCCAATGCGGCCTTGTGCATGGAAACGCTTTTACCGCTGGGCGTTGATTTTCATCAGGCTCCGGCCAAAGGCCCACTGCCCTTTGCCGATGAAAGCTTTGACCTCGTCATCAACCGCCACGGCGATTTTGATGCGGATGAGATTTTCCGTGTGCTGAAAAAGGGCGGCCGCTTCATCACTCAGCAGGTGGGCGCGCAAAACGACCGGGAACTGGTGGAACTTTTGCTTGGCGACACGCCCCTGCCCTTCCCCGGCCAGACCCTTGCACAGGTGCAGAAACAGTTTGAAGATACAGGCTTTACCATCAAAAAAGCCATGGAAGCCTTCCGCCCCATGGCCTTTTACGATGTAGGCGCGCTGGTATGGTTTGCCCGCATCATCGAGTGGGAATTTCCCCATTTTTCGGTAGATCAATGCCTCCCCGCCCTTGAAAACGCCCAGCGCCTGATGGAACAGGACGGCAAGATCGTCACCCGCACCCATCGCTTTTTGCTCATTGCACTAAAGCCCTGATCCGCGCATCAAAAAGACCCGGTCATATGGCCGGGTCTTTTGCTTTTGTTACAGGTGCACTTCCTCCGCCTTCAATGTGCGGTGGATGTACTTATACAGTTCGTCATAGGTTTCACGCACATAGGCATCTTCACTGTTGTGCGCATTGCGGATCACCTGGGGCCCCCTGGCACTGACATAGTAGATATGGGGATAATGCATGAATCCTTCACGCGCGCCCGTTTCCAGATACTGCTTGAACACTTCGGCACTGGCATGAGTCTCATCACACCATTCCATGCCTACACCGATGCCGATCTTGCGGGTCCATTCCGCCACGGCAGGCAGGCGTTCCTCCGTACCGCGGTTGGGAAAATGCTTGCGATGCTCGGGAAAGAAATTGGCCTGTTGGGTGGCAATATCAAAGCCCAGTTCCTTCCAATCCTCAAAGCCCGGCGCGCCGAACCAGGGGCACCAGCAGGTCTTGTAACCGACAGAGCGGATATAGTCCGTGGTAATCTGCGCCATTTCCCGGTTATAGTCCTCGTATTCCATTTCCTCGCAGAACCAGTAGAAGCCGGACAAAGCAACATGCTCATACTGTTTTTCATTGAACCGGCGGATGGATTCATCCACCATCCAACGCAGTGCCGCCAAGCGGTCATCCAGGTTGGAAAAGTCCAGCATCTTACCGTCCACCACACCAAATTCCTTCACCGTGTTGGCAGGGTACAAAAGAGACATGAACACATGGGCCTTGTAATCTTCATTTCCCAATGCCTTTTTGACTTCGCCCACCGCTTCGTTGAGGGCATTGATGGCAAGGCCTTCCTTCAGTTCCTCGCCGATGTAGGCGCTGAAGTTTTCCATAGTCAGGCTCTTGTGGGCATAGCCACCGGGGAAATAGTCGTACAGATAGTTGGGGTGCGGCAGGAAAATAAAGGAATCAAACATGAAGTCCTCGATTTTCCCATCCTTTATGTACGCTGCGGATGGCAGAAACACATCCTTGTCGTTTTCAATATGTCCATCTGCACTGACCGTGTAGCAAAGCAGAATGTCTTTTTCAGGATGTCGGTTCATAAATCATCCCTCCTTGATAATGTTTCGTATCGTATGAAGTTACAGATGCACTTCCTCCGGCTTCAGCGTGCGGTGAATGTACTTGTACAGTTCGTCGTATACCTCGCGGACATAGGCATCCTCGCTATGGTAGATTTTGCTGACCACCTGCGGGCCTCTGCCCATGTAATAGATGTGGGGATAGTGCATGAACCCTTCCCTCGCGCCTGTTTCAAGATACTGCTTGAATACCTCGGCGCTTCCGTGCTGCTCATCGCCCATTTCCATGCCCACGCCGATGCCGATTTTCCGCGTCCATTCCGCCACGGCAGGCAGACGTTCCTGCGTTCCGCGGTTGGGCCAGTCTTTGCGGTGCTCAGGAAAGAAATTGGCCTGCTGAGTAGCAATATCAAAGCCCAGTTCTTTCCAGTCTTCAAACCCGGGGGCGCCAAACCAGGGACACCAGCAGGTTTTATAGCCGATGGAGCGGATGTAGGCCGTGGTCGCCTGGGTCATTTCCTTGTTCTGGTCTTCATACTCCATTTCTTCGCAGAACCAGTAAAAACCGGACAGAGACACATGTTCAAAATGTTTTTCATTAAATTGACGGATGGATTCATCCGCCATCCAGCGCAGTGCGGCCAGGCGATCCTCCAGCACGGAAAGATCCCGCATTTTGCCCTCTACCACGCCAAATTCCTTCACCGTGTTGGCGGGATACAGCAAGGACATAAAAACATTGGCCTTGTAATCCGGACGGTTGAGTTTTGCTTTTGCTTCGCCCACTGCTGCATTCAGTGCGTCGATGGCAAAGCCTTCCTTCATTTCTTCATCAATGAAATTGAGGAAATCCTGCCGATTCAGGCTCTTGTGGGCATAGCCGCCGGGGAAATAATCGTAAAGGTAGTTGGGGGAAGAAAGGAAAATAAAGGAATCATACATAAAATCCTTCAGTTGCCCGTCCTGATAATAACCCACAGCAGGCTTGAACAGTTCTTTATCATTTGGAATATGGCCAAAGGCGTCCACCGTATAGCAAAGCAAAATATCGTGTTCAGGATGACGGTTCATCATATACACTCCTTATTCAATATTTTCTTCAGGCTTCTGTGCCTGCTTGAACCATGCTTTCATCAGATGTTCCGCAATGGCAGCCGCCGCCTTTTCATGGTTTGCAACGCCGGGGTGATGGAGAGAACCTGTTTCTTCCTCTGCACAGGCAAGCAGCTGCACATAACCAACACGCACATCTCCTTCAGCGCGCACTGTATTCACAGCCCGTTCAAGATACGGCCCCAATTCGCCGCCGCACATGCCGTAGGTCCACAGAATATAGGCATCGGGATGAAGAATGCGCAGTCTGCGCAAAAACGCCTCCGCACTGTGAACGATCTTTTCCAGCTGTTCATTCCGCTTTTCTTCCGGCATGCTTTCCACGGCACTGTAATCGTTGGTACCCAGGTTCAGCACCACCGCATCCATGCATACAGGAAAATCATAATCCGTCTGCCCTTCAGGCAGGATGCCGCAGAGCTGTTCATAAATGCCCGGTATATTGTTTTCTGTCACACCTGTCCAGTCGCTGCATACGCCCCAGCCGCTCTGGCTGATGAGATGCACCCGGGCGTTCAGCACATCCCCCACCCGTTTGGCATAGCCAAAGGAAGGGCTCATCCACGCCGTTTTCCATTCTGCGGCGCTGCGGGGCCCCGCACAGCCTTCTGCTGTGGTCAGGCTGTCGCCAATAAACTCTATCTGATACTGCATTTTCTCCGCAGGCAGCAGTTCACCTTCCCAGCGGATGCTATGGAGAATCAGCCGTTTTCCGTCTCCCTTGATGGGCTGGCTTTCGTTTACCAGCGTAACCCTGTGCGGTACGGTTTCATCCATCCCCAGCAGTACAGGATACCAGTTTTTCCCTTTCTGCACAGGAAAACGAACCACCGGCGCGCCATCCACCCATGCAGCAAACCAGGAAATCTGTCCATCTCCTTTTTCTTCCAGCTCCACATAGAGTTCCCTGCTGCGCAAGGTCACTTCCACGCCGCTCAGCGGCCAAAGCAAAAGCCGTCCGCCTTCCAGAGAACATTGTCTTCCCTGAAAAACCGCATCCTTCAATTGGGTGATCTTCATTTCCTGCACAGGTACACCACTCCTTGTTTTTCCGTGTCCGTATCCGTTTGTATCTGCGTCTATCATACACATTTTTCGCCGCTTCGTCAAACAAAAAAGCGACTCCCCTGCTAAGGGAGTCGCGATATTTTGAGTTACTTGATTTCCTTGGATTCGATTTCCTGATTGAACATGGCGATCACTTCGCTAAGCTTCATGACGCCCAGGTTTTCGCCCTTGCGGGTACGCACAGCCACGGTGCCGTCTTCCACTTCCTTGTCGCCCAGCACCAGCATGTAAGGCACCTTCTGGGTGACCGCTTCGCGAACCTTGAAGCCGATCTTTTCATTGCGCAGGTCCACTTCCACGCGCATGCCCTGCTGCTGCAGTTCCTTCTGAACCTTGAGGGCAGCCTCATCGGCGCGGTCGGTAATGGTCAGCACGCGCACCTGCTCAGGGGAGAGCCACAGGGGGAAGGCACCGGCAAAGCGTTCGATCAGGTAAGCCAGGGTACGTTCGTAACAGCCAAGGCTGGTACGGTGAATGATGTAGGGAGTCTTCTTCTGACCGTCGGCATCCACATATTCCATGCCGAACTTTTCAGCCAGCAGCATGTCAATCTGGATGGTCACGATGGTATCTTCCTTGCCGAACACGTTCTTGTACTGGATATCCAGCTTGGGACCGTAGAAGGCAGCTTCGTCGATACCGATGGAGTAGTTGACGCCCAGATTGTCCAGAATGCGCTTCATGACGCTCTGGGCTTCTTCCCACTGTTCCTTGGTGCCTTCGTACTTGCCCTTGGGGTTCTCGGGATCCCACTGGGAGAAGCGGAAGGTGCAGTTTTCCAGCATGCCAACCGTGCCCAGCATGTACTTGGCCAGTTCCAGACAACCCTTGAATTCTTCTTCCAGCTGATCGGGACGCAGCACCAGATGGCCTTCGGAAATGGTGAACTGACGCACACGGATCAGGCCGTGCATTTCGCCGGAATCCTCATTGCGGAACAGGGTGCTGGTTTCGCCCAGACGCATGGGCAGATCACGGTAGGAACGCTGACGGTTCAGATACACCTGATACTGGAAGGGGCAGGTCATGGGACGCAGCGCAAAGCATTCCTTGGTTTCATCGTGGGGATCGCCCAGAATGAACATGCCGTCCAGATAATGATCCCAGTGACCGGAGATCTTGTACAGTTCACGCTTGGCCATCAGGGGGGTCTTGGTCAAAAGATAGCCATGCTTCTGCTCGGTATCTTCCACCCAGCGTTGCAGCAGCTGAATCACGCGGGAGCCCTTGGGCAGCAGGATGGGCAGGCCCTGACCAATGGAATCCACCGTGGTAAAGAATTCCAGTTCGCGGCCCAATTTGTTATGATCGCGCTTGAGGGCTTCTTCCTGAGCCTTCAGGTATTCTTCCAGATCAGCCTTGTCGGTGAATGCGGTACCGTAGATACGCTGCAGCATTTTGTTCTTTTCGCTGCCGCGCCAGTAGGCACCGGCAATGGAGGTCAGCTTGATGGCCTTCACCTTGCCCGTGGAGGACAGGTGGGGGCCGGCGCACAGGTCCACAAAGTCGCCCTGCTTGTAGAAGGAAATGACGCTGTCTTCAGGCAGATCGTTGATCAGTTCCACCTTATAGGGTTCGCCCTTTTCTTCCATAAACTTGATGGCTTCTTCTCGGGGCAGTTCAAAGCGTTCCAGACGCTCGTTCTGCTTCACGATGCGGTTCATTTCCTTCTCCACTTCCTTGAGGAATTCGGGGGTGAAGGATTCATCGGAATCGAAGTCATAGTAGAAGCCGTTTTCAATGGCGGGGCCGATGGCCAGTTTGGCGTTGGGTTTCAGCTTTTTCACAGCCTGTGCCAGAATATGAGAAGCCGTGTGGCGCAGTACGCGCTTGGCTTCGTCATCTTCAAAGGTAAGGAATTCCACCTGGTCGCCGTCCTTGAGGGGCTGCCACAGTTCCTTCACTTCGCCGTTGATACGGGCGCACAGGGCATTCTTCTTCAGGTTCTGGTTGATCTGGCCGGCCACGTCGAACGCGGACAGGCCGTTCTCAAATTCGCGATTTTCGCCGCGCAGAGAGATGATCATGGGTTTTGTCCTCCTTTTTCTTTCCGGACAGTTCGTTCTCATTTTTACAAAATAAAAACGCCCGTCCCACACAATGATTGCTTGGGACGAGCGTGAATGACAAAATCAGCGCCCGCGGTTCCACCCAGTTTGCTCCCGCCATGCGGGAACCGCTTTGTTGAAAGACCGATAACGCAGTCTGTGCGCCGGTCGGCAGGTGGTGTCCGTTGCCTTCTTCCCAACCACGCTTGCAGCCGATGACGCGGTCTCTCTGGCGGAAGAAACGGGCAGGGATATGTCCTGCGTCTTTCCGGGCTTTGGTGTATCAAAACCAAAGTACTATGTATTATAGGCGCTTCCCCTTTTTGTGTCAAGGGGTGCACAATGGACAATTTTATGCTATACTGTGCTGGGACGCAGCCGCTTATTCCTCTTCACGGCTGAAGCGGCGCACGCTTTTCCCGTCCACTGTCACTTCCTCATGCCACATGGAAAGAGGGCGCACCCATGTTTCCATGGTGCCGTACAGCGCCTTGTAAATGACCATGGGTTCCAGCGTTTCGGAGTGGATGGCCGTGCCGATCACTTCATACCGGTTGCCTTTATAGTGCCGGTAAATACCTGCGGGCACCTGTTTGCGTGCTTCTTCTGCCAACGTCTTGATATCCGTCATACCTGATCATTCCTTTCACGGAGGTAGTTTTATGTTTTCCGATATTTTGCTTTCCCATTTGGAGCGTTATCCCGACATGCAGCTGGAAGACTGCGTAAAACTGGCATACCAGAGCGTTTTTGGTCCCGGACATCTGTTGAAGGATGAGGCAAAAGCGCTCAGGTTTCTGAAGGATGAAATGGCTGCCTGTGCACAGAACGATGATCCCCTGTATCTGCCCATCGGAAACGGTCTGTGCCGGCTCAGTCTCCCCGCCTGCAAGGCACGTGGGATCACGGCAGAACAGATTTTTCCCCTGTTTGCCCATGCCGCCAAAACGGTCAAGGGCGATATGCGGGATCTGAAAAGCGCCATCCGGGAGATTCGTGACCTGATCGATCAGGACGCGCTGCCCTATGACCCCGGCATGGCGGATTATTTCTTCATCCGCTACGAAGACAAGCGTTATCCCCTGATGCACCACTCAGATGCATACAAACATGCCTATGCGCCTGCCTACCGGGTAGTCTGGCAAAAGCAGCTGAAGGATTTTCTCAAAACCCTGCGCTGAAAGCACAAACCGAAATAAACACAGGCGGCTCCAAACGGAGCCGCCTATTATGTTGCTTATTACACGTGCCAGATTTCAGCCGCATACTGACGGATGGTGCGGTCGGAAGAGAACTTGCCGGCGCCCGCCACGTTGTACAGACACTTCTTGGCAAAGCTTTCGGTATTGCGGGTGTCATAAATGGCGCGCAGCTTGGTATTGAGATAGCTCTCAAAGTCCAGCAGGTGATAGTAATGGTCGGCACGGTGCCAATCGGTACCGTAGACCAGCGCGTTATGCAGTTCGCGCAGACGGCCGTCTTCATCCTGGAAGGTGCCGTCCACCAGGGTATCCATAGCGCGCTTGAGAACACTGTTGCCATAGTAATATTCCTGGGCGTTGTAGTGGTCCTTGATCTCGTTGATGCGGTTCAGATCGGCACCGAAGATGAAGTTGTTTTCTTCACCGGCCTGTTCCACAATTTCGATGTTGGCGCCGTCGTAGGTTCCCAGC
>JAFYLS010000018.1 GCA_017550035.1 Clostridia bacterium | reverse complement strand
GACCTTGGCGGTCACGCAGGCGCCTTCGATGTAGGGATTGCCCACAGCAATGGTTTCACCGGAAACCATCATCACGGGGAAAGAGACAATCTCGCCCACAGGTGCTTCGATCTTTTCGATGTAGATGGTGTCCCCTTCGGACACGCGGTACTGTTTGCCGCCGGTAGCGATAATAGCGTACATGGGCAGCACCTCCTGATTCATAATACTCGCCGGGACTTGTTTGGAGTGAAGGATAGCATGTTTCAGCCATGAGGCCGCGCGTTTTGCGCGTTAGGGAGCCCCTCCCGTGCGGCTTGCCGTAAAATGATACACGATAATGGCGGATTTGTCAAGGTTTTTTCCCTGCTGTTTTCATGCTTTTTGTTCTGTTTTTCCACATTTTCCGTATTTTTTGCAAGGGCTGTTCATGCCGGGGCGGCTGTTGCGGAGGGAGGGTGCGCCTTGCATTATGGCGCTGTTTGGTATATACTTAATTGAAAGATTCATTGTTTGCAATGGAGAAATGGAATACTTGAATCCTTACGGAGGTTTACGAATATGCGAAAGACTAAAATTGTGTGTACAATCGGCCCGGCATGCCGCAATGTGAACACCCTGCGGGACATGGTGAAAGCCGGTATGAGCGTGGCGCGCCTGAATTTTTCCCACGGCGACCATGAATATCACCGCGAAACCATAGAAATGCTGCGTCAGGTGCGGAAAGAGTTGGATGTGCCGCTGGGCATTCTATTGGATACCAAGGGTCCTGAAATCCGCACCCGGGATTTTATCAACGGCTATGAGGACCTGGAAGAAGGGCAGCTTTTTACCTTCACCATCCGTGAAGTGGAAGGCAACAAAAATATCTGCCAGGTGACCTTTGACGGCTTTGCCAAATCCCTGAAAATGGGCGATACCGTCCTCGTAGACGATGGCAAAATCCGCATGACGGTTGAAGAAAGCAATGAAGAAGATGTGGTGTGCCGTGTGCTCAACAGCGGCCGTATTGCCAACCACAAGGGCATCAATGTGCCCAATGTGCATATGGACATTCCCGCCCTTGGCCCTACTGACAAGGCAGATTTGCTCTTTGGCGTGCAGATGGACGTGGACTTTGTGGCTGCTTCCTTTATCCGCAATGCGCAGGATGTGGTGGATATCCGCAAGTACCTCAACTATTACGGAGGACACCATATTGCCATTATTTCCAAAATTGAAAACGCCGAAGGTATTGATAATTTTGAAGAAATTCTGGAAAAGAGCGACGGCATCATGGTGGCCCGCGGCGATATGGGCGTGGAAGTGGAATACACCCGCTTGCCCGGTATTCAGAAAAAGTTGATCCGTACCTGCTACAAGGCGGGCAAAATGGTCATTACCGCCACCCAGATGCTGGAAAGCATGAGCCAGAATCCCACGCCCACCCGTGCAGAAATCACCGACGTGGCCAATGCCGTATTTGACGGCACCTCTGCTGTTATGCTTTCCGGCGAAACGGCAGCGGGCAAATACCCCGTGCAGGCCGTGCGCACCATGGCCTACATTGCCCAGCAGGCGGAAATGGATGCGAAGGATCTGCCCGTGCGCAACGTGGTTTCCTACGATACGCCGGACGGAAACATCACCAATGCGGTGTGCGATGCTGCCTGCCGCGCGGCCCGCGACCTGGACGCCAAGGCCATTGTTGCGCTGACCAAATCCGGCAGCACTGCCCGCAATGTAAGCAAGTTCCGCCCCGCGCAGCCTATCGTGGCAGCTACGCCCGATGTGAAAACCTATCATCAGCTGGCCCTTTCCTGGGGCGTGTTCCCCGTGATTTCGCTGGAGCAGCGGGAATATCAGGACCTGCTGACCCACGCCGTGGACTGCGCAAAGCAGATTGACATGGTGGATAAAGGGGACGTATGCGTCATCGTGGCAGGCATGCCGCTGGGCCTGACGGGGAATACCAACGTACTTCAGGTGAATGTGGTAGAATAAAACTTGAAAAATACAATCTTTTGGATTATAATAAACAAAAGACCATATTTGAAAGGGGTTATGACCCATGATTCAAGTAATTCACGGCAAAAAAGGTTCCGGTAAGACCAAGAAACTTTTGGATATGACTAATGCTGCTGTCAAGCAGTATTCCGGCAGTATCATCTTTGTGGATGATGACAACCGCTATATGTTCGATCTTAAGCATGAAGTACGTTTTGTGAACGCCGGCGAATATGGCTGCGACAGCCCCGAAATGTTCTTCGGTTTCCTCTGCGGCATGCTCAGCCAGAACTTCGACATCAGCGTGATCTTTGTGGATGCCTTCCTGAAACTGGTGAAGGTGCAGCCCGAAGAAACGGAAGATTTCTTCAAGCGTCTGGACGAACTGGCTCAGCGCCACAATGTGGATATGATCATCAGCGCTTCCATCGACGAAGACAACGTGCCCGCTTTCATCCAGAAGTATCTGGTGCAGGCCTAAGGAAAACAAAAAAATTTGACAGGGAAGAAATTTTTGTTTCTTCCCTGTTTCAAATTATCCGTAACGGTGTATATATATCATGTTCCAAGTGAAAGGAACAAAACAAACGAAGAAATCAAAAAAACATTTTATTAAATGGAGGGTCAAAAATTATGAAGTGGGTTTGCAAAATTTGCGGTTATGTACATGAAGGTCCCGAGGCT
>JAFYLS010000017.1 GCA_017550035.1 Clostridia bacterium | reverse complement strand
AGCCTCGGGACCTTCATGTACATAACCGCAAATTTTGCAAACCCACTTCATAATTTTTGACCCTCCATTTAATAAAATGTTTTTTTGATTTCTTCGTTTGTTTTGTTCCTTTCACTTGGAACATGATATATATACACCGTTTCTCAAAAGCTGAAACACCTGAAACAAAACTTTTTTCGTTTTTTCGATCTTTTTCGTTTCTTTTGATTTTGAGGAAATCGGAACGCTGCCCGCTCATTCCTCTGAAATCTTTTCCCCGCAGTAGGGGCAGTAATCGCCATTGGTTGTGCGCCGTTTTCCGCAGCAGGGACACCGCCGCACAAACGCCCTGTACACCGCGCATCCGCCCACTACCCATGTACCAACCAGCGCTACATAAGCCAGCACTTCAATATCATAATCACCGTCCATGATTTTAAGTCCCATGATGCCGAAATCTGCAATCAATACGATCACCGCGGCCACAAACACCCAGGGCAGCACCTTTTTCATATCCGCACCTCGTTACTTATCATCAAACTCGCTCATATGCAGCCGGACCGACAGAATATAAGGCTGGTTCTTTCCGTTTTCCCAGGGATGCCAGTGTCCGTAGGTGATGGCCAGTACGGTGCCGTCCTCCAGCACATGAAGCCCGGGATAGCCGCAATCGCCGTCCCAGGTAGTGGGATGGTTTTTCTTTAAGCGGATACGGTACTGCCCTTCGCCGCCGGTCAAAAGGTCTTCCTCCGTGCCCACCCACAATACCCAGTCGCCGTGAAGTTCGCTGTGAAGGCCCATATCCCGGAAGGTGCAGATCACCCGTCCGTCTGGCAGATGGCGCAGCGTATGCCGATCCCCGGTCAATACGTCCGGCAGTTCCACAGGTTTACTGAAGGTTTCGCCGTCATCGTCCGAGAACATGATGAAGGAAGGCAGTCTGCGGCTGTTTTCCCGCATCAGCACGGCAATTTTTCCCGCATTTTCGCCATGCTTCATGCGCAGCATGCCGGGCTCACACAGGTGCGCAATGGGATGGCGGGCAATGGTCTGGGGCTGGCTCCAGGTAAGGCCACCGTCCCGGCTGATCACCTTGTTCACATGGAACACCGTTCCTCTGTCCGCCTTGCCAAAGCAGCATTCGTGGATCATCACACCGTGTTCTTCCGGCACATCCCTGTCCCCGGTAAGGAAGGTGTTTTCCCGCTGCTCCGCACTGCCGTCCGGATGGATATAGGTCTGGCGGCGCACATATTTCACTTTGCCGTCCTTCTCAAACTTCCAGAAAGTGTAATGCTCGCTGAAATCGCCGCCGTAAAAAGTGTTGATCTCGTCATGGAACATGGCCATGTATTTGCCTTTTTCCTGCAGCGGGATCATATCGCCCATGGCCACGATGCCGCCGTAATCGCCAATGGGCGCAAGTTCACTCCAGGTATGGCCATCATCCTCACTGACCGCCATGCGGATGGGAAAGAGACCGGAAAACAGCACGATGCGCTTTTTGCCCGTCTTATCTTCCGTGCGGAAAATGGTGGGCACTTCCATGGATGTAACAAAACTTTCAGGCAGAGGCAAACGGTCTGTCCAGGTAAGACCGCCGTCAAAACTCATTTTTTCTACAATGGCGCCCCGTCCGTGCCCCTTGGGATACATGCAGACGATGGTTTTGCCATCCTCCAGCAGCACGCTGCTCACATGGCCCAGATACTGCCCCTCTTCCCGGTCCACAACCACCTGACGGAAGGTAGCTTCATTCAAATCAATATATCGCACAGGCATCTCCTTCAAACATGAAACTGTTTCTGCCATCAATATACCATATTTCATGATGGTTTGTACATGTACAGAAGCCGTTTTTCATGCTATAATGCATGCAGATAAGAAATCCATATTTTCTTTTGTATCAAGGAGGCTTTCTTTATGTCTTTTATGCTGGCGCAAAACCGCAAGGCCTGTTTACCCATCGTCATTCCGCAAAACCCCACCCCTCAGGAAAACTATGCCGCCAAAGAACTGCGCTACTATCTGGACCTGATCACTTCTGCCGTGTTTGAAATTCTGCCTGAACCCCAGGAAAAAGGCATTCTTATCCGCCACGCACCGGAAGAAACAGGTCTTGGCGAAGATGGTTTTGAAGTAAAAACCTATCAGAACAGCCTGCTCATTCAGGGCGGCAAGCGCGGCGTGATCTACGGCGTATACGAATATCTGGAACAGCTGGGCTGTCGTTTTTTTACCTCCACCTGCGAAAAGGTGCCGTCGGTGTCCGAGTTGGCTGCACCCTGCTTCACCACCCGTCAGGTGCCCGTATTTGAGCACCGCGACCATAATTATTACGACCTTGCCCAGCACGGACGCTTTGCCGTGAAGATGCGCCTGAACGGCAATTCTTCCCAGATCAAGGAGGAGTTCGGCGGCCATCAGGGATACACCTGGTTCGTGCACACCTTTGATAAACTGGTCTCCACCGAGGAATACGGAAAGACCCATCCCGAATACTTTGCCATGAAGAATGGCGAACGGGTGGTGCAGGATACCCGCACCCAACTGTGCCTGACCAACCCGGATGTGCTGAAGATTGCCAAGGAAAAGGTGCGCGCCGCACTGCGCGAAAACCCCGATACCCGCATCATTTCCATTTCCCAGAACGACCACATCTGGGGCTGCCAGTGCGAAAAATGTCTGGCGATAGACAAGGAAGAAGGAAGCCCTGCCGGCACATTGCTCCGCTTTGTGAACGCCATCGCAGAAGACATGGAACAGGAATTCCCAAACGTGGTGTTCGACACCCTGGCCTACAATTACACCCGTCCCGTGCCCACCAAAACCAAGCCGCGTCACAACGTGTGTGTGCGCCTTTGCTCCATTGAATGCTGCTTTGCCCATTCCTTTGAAGAATGCGATGAAGACCGCAGCATCACATTGCCCGACGGCACCAAAACCTCGTTTATCAACGACCTGCGCAACTGGGGCAATTACCACGACCGGCTCTACATCTGGGACTACACCACCTGCTTTGCCCACTACCCTTCTCCCCATCCCAACTGGCGTGTGCTGCAAAAGAACATGCAATCCTTCCACCGCAACCATGTAAAGGGCGTGTTTGAACAGGCCAACGGCGCCAAACGCGGCGGCGTGGATTTCAACGAACTGCGCGCCTACATCATCTGCAAACTGCTCTGGGACCCCTACTGCAATGTAGAAAAGCACATGCAGGAATTCACCGATTATTACTACGGTGCAGCAGGCGTGTATGTAAGAGAATACCTGAACGCCCTGTGCGACAAGGCAGACAGGGAAAATATCCACGTAGGCTTCAACGACCAGCCTGTCAGCAAGCTGTTTGAAGAAAGCTTCCTTGATGAGCTGGACGCCATTATGGACAAGGCAGAAAAAGCCGTGCAGGGCGATCCCCTGTGTCTGTGGCGCATCGGTAAGGCCAGACTTTCCGTGCGCTGGGTGCGCCTGAAGCGCGGCGCCATGCTGCGCAATGAACTCTGTCCCGAAGAAGCCACCCGCTTCTTTACCGATTGGAAGGCTTACGGGCTCAGCCGCATCGACGAATGGGTGAGCATGGAAACCACCCACCGGGCACTGCTCAGCAATCTCTGGCGCGGTGTGGAATTTTACGATCACTGGGTGATTGACGAAGAACGCGAGGAATTCTAAAAATGAAAAAGGTTGGTACACTGCTGCTGGTTTTGCTCCTGCTTGTTCCCGCCCTTTCCTTAGCTGAAAGCTGCACCTGCCCCTGTGCCGCCCAGATGCCGGAAAATGAAACCCTGCCCGCGCTCACCGGCCATGCCGCCACGGCATTTGACGCAGTACGCTACTGCAATGCACTGCCGAAAAACGCGCATGTCATTTCCGCTGCAGAATATATCTGCAAAATTGAAGGCATCCCCGTACGGCTGCTTTTGATCAACGCCTCCCAGAGCGAATTTACCGCAAACCATTTCGGCACCTGCGCCGGCATTGTGATCGTGGATCTGGACACCCTTGAAGTGTACGACCACACCACCCTTTCCTTCTGGGAAGGTGAGCCTGTTACGGAAAAGAAAGGCGTACTGGAACTGGTATACAGCCATTTTGACAGCCATCTGATGAACGGCACCGAATGGATCGTCACAGACAGCGAGATCCTGTTCCCCCTCAGCGATGATGAAATCCAGCAAATCAACCTTGCGCTGCAAAATTGCTTCAGCCGCTGATCAGACAAATCCATAAAGAAACAGCCGCGGATGGGTTTCCCCGTTCCGCGGCTGTTTTTTGTATTTTCAGAATCAATAGTCTACTTCCACATCTACATAGGCAATGGCGTCCACGCTGGCGGGCACAATGCCGTTGCTTTCAAAGTATTCCATGAAGGACGTATAGATATCTTCACGAATGACAATGGTGCTGCCGGGCGCTACGCCGATTTCATCGTAAAGGCTTTCATCAGCCATATACAGGATGTTGCCTGCTGCATCCAGCAGAACCAGCACCACCTGAATATCATACAGCGTTTCTTCGGTATTGTTGGTCACGGTGGCATACATATAGTTATAATCCCACCAGCCGTCCGACACGCCCAGTTCAAGCTTGGTTTCCACCGGCAGACGCAGATTGGTGGTATAATAATCTGCTTCGCCGCCCAAAGTGATCTCTGCGGTGGCGGGGTCAGCCATGCCTTCTTCCAGATCGCACTCCAGCTTGATATAGGTATATTCGCCGGGCTGCAGACAGGCTGCATAAGCGTCCATGTAATCTTCGGAAATGATCATGCCGCCTTCAGCGTCCCATACCTGCATCAGACCGTTGTCCAGATAAATAGCGGCATCGCCATCGTTTACCACCTTGGCATAGCCGTATATCGTGTGCCACAGATCATCAATAACCCGGAAGTTCAACTGCTGAATGGTCACATTGCCACCTGCCAGTGCGCTGACGCTGCCAAGGCACATAACCAGTGCCAATAAGAATGCCACAAACTTTTTCATATTCAATTCCTCCTTTTTTTCCTATTTTACAGCAGGACGGCTTTTTCGTCAAGAAAAAGACTTGTCATTCCTTTATCCGGCAGCTATAATGAAAACCTGATATGGCACAACCCCAAATGATTTGCACGAGGTACTGTATGAATCCCCAAAACCGTCATCTGATTGCCGTGGATCTGGACGACACCATCCTCAGCGATCTGTTTTCTCTGAACGCCAAATCCGTATGGAAACTGATGGACCTGCAGGACGCAGGTCACGTGGTCATGATCGCCACCGCCCGCCCCACCTGTATTGCACTTCCCTATTACCGTGCCTTGGGCCTTACCTCCCTGCTTTCCACGGTAAACGGCAATTATCTCTATCATCCGGATGACCCCTCATTTACCATGATCCGCCATGAGCTTGATGCAGAACAAACCGAACATGTAATTCGCGCCATCCGGGAGCACAGCCTTTCCCACGCCTGGATGCAGTCTGACGATTTGCTCTGGGCGGTAGGCGAACCGCCTAAAGTTCCCTATTTCCGCATTATGTTCGGTCAGAGCCGGGTAACCAGAGTGCAGGAACTGCCCCTCCTCCCCTGCGGGCGCATTTTCGCATCCGCTGATACAGAAACGCAGGCCATGGCCGTAAAAGCGCAGCTGGATGCCGTGCCCGGCGTGCATACTTCGGTGTATTCCAACCGCCACGGCAGCTACAGCGTATCCGTTTCTTCCACTGAAGCAGATAAATGGACCACCGTGCAGGAAGCCGCCGCTTACTACGGCATTGACAAACAGAACATCTGGTGCTTCGGTGATGAAAACAATGACCGCCAAATGGTCATGAACGCCGCCCACGGCCATGTGATGGTAAACGGCAATCCTGCTCTGATTGCCGATATGAAGGCGCTGGGCAAGGGCATTACCCGCCTGCCCTGTGCAGAAGGCGGCGTAGCCGATATGCTGCAGGAACTGCTTTGATTTCTTTAACCGCTTCCACGGAAGCGGTTTTTTCTTGCCCCATCTTGTCAGTTTTCCCGTTTCATCGTATACTGAATAAAGCAGACAATATCACATCATCCGTCAGGGAGGCCCTATATATGAAAACAGTGGACTTTTTTGGCAAACAGGTAACCAAGCTGATCGTAGGCGATAACCCCTTTAACGGTCACAGCTATGTGCTGGACTGGGTGGGCCGCGAAGAAATGAAGGAATACTACACTGCCGAGCACTTCAAGGAATCCCTCCGGGAGATTGAAAAGAACGGCTTTAATACCATGCTGCCTCTGGCCGACCCCTATGTGCTGCGCATCCTCAAGGAATATGAGCGCGAGGGCGGCAAATTGCAGTACATTTTCCAGCCCTACGTGCCCATGGACCAGGAAGTATCCCTCCGCCAAATGGAGGAATTGAACTGCATCGGCATTTACACCCAGGGCTCCACCACGGACTACCTGTTTGAAACGGGTCAGGAAGAAGAGATTCACAAGTACCTGAAAACCTACCGCCAATTGGGCGTGCCGGTTGGCCTGGGTACCCACCGCCCCGAATTGATCGAAAAAGCCGAGCGGGAAGGCTGGGAAGTGGACTTCTACATGGCCTGCATGCAGAACGGACGGCGCAACCGTGCCGGTGAAAAGAGCAGCTTCATCACAGGCAAATCCAAAGCCGACCTGGTATTCCACCCCGACGACCGCCCCGTCATGCTGGAAACGCTGAAGAAGATCAAAAAGCCCATCATCGCCTTCAAGCTGTTTGCCGGCGGTCAGATGTTCCTGCATAAGACGGAGGAAGAGATCCGCGCGCTGATCAAGGGCGCCTATCAGGAAGTATTCCCCGTCCTCAAGGAAAACGACCTTGGCTGCATCGGCGTATTCCAGCGGGACAAAAATCAGGTGAAGGAAGACGCCGACATCTTCAATGAATGGTGCCGGGAATACTACGGCGAATAACCGCAGATACCCGTTCATCCATCAAATTTATATTAGCAGGAGGATTATTTACATGTTTACGATGAATCAAGCGGCGGTCATGGCTGCATAAGCCATGTAAACCCCATGGCTTATGCGCGGATCAATCCATATTCAAGGAGATACGCACATGGCCTATCGCAACGGAAAGGATGCTTTGCCCCCGCGTCTGCTGAAAATGGTGCAGCGCTATGCCGCAGGCGATTGCCTGTATATCCCCAGGGAAACCAGAATGCAGCCTCAGCGCAGATCTGACCCAGCTCTCGTTTTCCGCAACAGGGAAATTCGAAACGCATACAAAAAAGGACAGTCCGTAAAGGCATTATCCGCCAGATACTACCTGTCCACGCAGAGCATCTATAAAATCCTGCATCAAGAATGACCCCAAACGGCGGCAGTCCTGCGACTGCCGCCATTCTACTTTTTCCCCTCAAACAAAACAGTTGCTGTACTCCGCAAGAGAACAGTGGTACACTGTATACAGCATTGATCAAGGAGGCTCCCATGAACCGCATCATTCAATCCATTGAAGAAAGACACCTGCTTCCCGCGCTGGATCTGGTGGAGGCAGTGTTTACCGCCCATGAAAATGCCGACGAAGGCAAGCTGGTCCGCGCACTGGTGGAGGAAATCCGCACCAAGCGCTTTTATATTCCCCAGCTGGAAATCGTGGCGCTGGACAAAGACACCGACGAAGTCATCGGCCACTGCATTTTTTCCCGCATTCATCTGGAAGGAAAATACGAGGACAGGCTGCTGCTCCTCTCCCCCGTGTGCGTCAAAACCGCCCTCCAGCGGCAGCACATTTCCAAAGACATGATCGAATACGGCTTTGAAAAAGCCCGAGAAATGGGTTTTGACGCCGTCATCGTGGAAGGAAACCCCCGCAACTACAACGCAAGAGGCTTTGTGACCTCCACGCCCCACGGCATTCTCCCCGGACTCACGGTAGATTATCCCCGCACCCATCCCGAATGCCTGATGGTGAAGGAACTGAAGGAAGGCACACTCGGCACCATCACCGGCACACTGGAATACACCGATTACAAGGTGCTGTGCGGCGAATAATGCCCGCTCCGCAAAATAAAATCGCACCTCGGCAGGAAGGATGCAAAGGAAGCGTTTATCCTTCATATTGCTTGTAACTGCAGTTTTGGTATCGAACAGCCTTCAATAAACCCAAAGCGCAAGCCAATAAAGCTTGCGTTTTTTTGTGCTGCCATGATAAAATGAATGCGGCAAACTTGAATCCGAAAGGAATGGAACATCATGAGGAAAATACTGGAAAACAAACTCCTGAAGTATTTGTTAAATGCAGTTTTACTCGGCGTCATCTATTCAATAGTATCCTTTGCAGGCGACGGACATGTGGAAATTGGCACAATAATCAAATCAACTGTATCCTATTTTCTTATTCTGTGCCTGCTGTACTTCATTGCGCCAAAGCTCAGAAAAATTACAGGTCATGATAAAGAAAACAGCTGACAGGGGCGGACACGAATTCCAATTTGCCGATCAGCTAAAGAACTTACGCTCCATCCATTTCAGAAGGGCGCAATCATGCACACTGTATCGGCGCATTGCATATGTACAACTCCATAAGCAAACGAGCATCCGGTTATTTGCCAGATGCTCGTTCTGTATATCCTTGCCGGATAATCCATCCTTGAACGCTCTCACCATCAGGTATCAAGTAAGAGAAGAAAGTTTTTCTCTATATGCAATGAGTATGAAAAGAGCCTTTGATTTCAAATTGAAGAATCCTCTGTCAGCGCCTATAATAGGAGCAGGTAAAGGCCTTGCCGAATTCATCTGAAGGAAGGAAACAACATGTCATATAATCTGAATCAGGTTGCAATGTTTACCGGGCTGACTACGAGAACGCTGCGGAACCACTTGAAACTGGGTGTACTCAAAGGGGAAAAAATCGACGGAAACTGGTGCTTTACCGCGGAAGATGTGGAAGCATATTTGAAAGAGCCCACCATCCAACAATCCATTTCTGCCAAACAGCATGCCATTATTTATGATTTTCTTACCGATGCGTTCAAAAAGGAAAACCGCATCTGCACAATCATGGATTTTCCGGTATCCGTTGAGGAGGCCATGGATATTTCCAAATTTTTCTGTGAGATCATTTCCGAATTCGGCTGTGACGTGGAATTCCGGTTCATCAATGAACGGAATTTTGCGCGCTTTATTCTTGCCGGATCGGAAGAGCAGGTTTCCACATTCATGAAAGCGTATTACGAGCGTTGATTCCCATCCCAAAAACATCTGCCCGGCAGAGAAACATTCAACAAATATTTCATCCTGCAAAAGAAAACACGAGCATCCGGCGAAAACGCCGCATGCTCGTGTTTTAATGTTTTAGTGTTTTAGTGTTTTATTGTGTTGCCGGATAAAACGATCCTTTAGCATTTTCTTCCCAGCGGGAAACGTTCTTTTTCAATATTCATTGATCGCAGCGCCATGCACGGCCTGCCATGGATAAAGCCCCGAGAGAAAAACTGCCAAACCGTGCTTACATCAGTCCCATACACCAGACAACGCCCAGCGCGGTCAAGGTGACCAGCGTGTCAATGGTGATGCCGTAGAACATCGGCTTCAAACCGGCTTTTTTGAAATCCAGCAAGCTGGTGTTGAGACCGATGGCCGCCAGTGCCGAAACCATCAAGAATTTACTGGTGCGCTTGAGGATCACGGACAGCGCGGCGGGGATCACGCCCGTGCTGTTCAATACCGCCAGCGCCAGAAAACCGCCGATAAACCAGGGGATGATCTTCATCAGATTGACTTTTTT
>JAFYLS010000016.1 GCA_017550035.1 Clostridia bacterium | reverse complement strand
GCAGCATATTTCCTTTTCTGCCTACTGTCCCGCGGGCGCCGGTTATGTGGACTTCTATGGTGCGCTGACCGAAGGCGATTATTTTGTCTTTGCCAATATCAAGGTGGAAAACGGCAATGTGCCAACGGCATGGTCCATGGCACCTGCCGATGTGCCTACTCCTACGCCCGAGCCCACGGCAACGCCTGTGCCTGAAGTGTATGGGGACGGTGTGAACCTGTTCGGATTCCTTAACGGTGTGGAAAACCTTTCGTTTGCAGACGGCGTCATATCTTCGGAGCAGCAGTTGCATGGTGTGTCATTTACGGGCGGCAGTAATGATTCTGCCACGACGTTCCTGCGCATCAGCAACCTGAACATGACAGAGGAAGGGTATTATACTTTCAGCGCCAATGTGTGTGCTTCGCAGGAAGTGACCGTTTCCTTTGATATGTGCGATTCGGAGATGTTTACCTTTACTGCTACGCCTGCCTGGCAGCATATTTCCTTCTCGACATACTGTACCAACTATGTTTCCGCTTCGGAAGCCAACGGTTTTGCGGATATGTATGGCTTGATAACGGAAGGCAATACCATCACCTTTGCCGACATCAAGATAGAGAATGGCAATGTGCCAACGGCGTGGACTGCGGCTCCCGGTGAAGTGCTTGGCGATGGAATCAATCTGTTTGATTTGCGAAGCGATATAACAGTGCTTTCCTTTGCGGATATGACGGTGAAATTGTCGCCTGATGAATACGGCGTGTACACGTACAGCGCGGGTGAATCGGAAACAACTTTCATGCGTGTGAGCAATTTGAAACTGCCGCATGAAGGCTACTACACATTCAGCGCGGACGTATATGCCGCTTATGACTGTACGATCAGTATGGATTTGTGTGATACGGATATGGCGGAATTCAATCTCACTGCGGGGCAGCAGCATATCACTTTTGCTGCCTATTGCACTGCAACAGAAAATGGCTTTCTGGATGCTTACGGATACATTCAGCCGGAGCAGCAGCTGAGCTTTGCCAATATCAAAATTGAAAGCGGCAATGTGCCTACTGCTTTCAGTGTTGCACCGGAATATACTGCTGTATCTTCTTCGCAGACTGCAGCATGGCCAGTTGTGGAATTTCAATCAGTTCCTGTAACGCTTGACAGCGAAGACGAACGTGTATTGGCCTATATCGGTCCTGACTATAAATCGGCTTCTGTTGGCGGATATAAGCCTAAGAAGACAGCGCAATATACTGCGTTGTTCCGGGAAGGGAATTATGTCTATTGCGATGCTGTATATCCCGGTGTTGAAAGAAGATGCGTCTATTTTAATTCGGCGAATGTGTGGGATTACAGAGAGGTAACGGCTGTTACTTTTGAAAAGGTTCCTGCAATTGTGATGTCTTCCTGTTCCCCGTATCTTGGTTCCCAAGAGGATTATGAACAGTTCAGTAAAGTTCATTTATCGAGTGGGACTGAAATCTATGTTTGCGCACAGTGGAATGACTGGTTATTCATTGAATACCCCTATTCCTTTGTTGATGGCGATAGAACGTATGAGGGAACAGGGCGTGGCTGGATCCAAGCAGCATTCGTGACGTAGTGATCTTCGTAACGCAGTGATCTTAACACCACAGCGCTTTTTTCGGAGTGAGTGCCGGAGAATGCTGCAGGGAAATGAAAAAAAGACCCTCCTGTATAGTGGGAGGGTCTTTTTTGATTATAAAGATGCTTATTGATCCTGCGTGTTTTCCCCGGGCACAGCGGTAGGATGGGGGAGGGCGTACAGCATGGTCAGCGTTTCGCGACCGGCGATACCGTCTACCTTCAGACCCATATCCTTCTGGAAAGCTTCCACGGCCTTTTTGGTTTTGTTGCCAAAGTCGCCGTCCACGGCACCGGAAAGGTAGCCCAGGTCCTTCAGCTTCTGCTGCAGTGCGCGCACATCATCACCCATGCTGCCCCTGGAAAGGGTAGTGTAGCTGATGGGCGCTTCGGTGGGTTCCGGTGTGGGCGCGGGAGAAACGTAGGGAGTGGGCATGGGTGTAGGCGTGGCAGGAGGCGAAGTGACCCCGGGATTAGCCTCCGTGGCGGAGGACAGCACGATCATCATATAGACCATCAGGGTCTTCAAAAGATCCATACATTCAGCTCCTTTGCATGGGATCAGAGGGTATCTGCCTATTCAACGGCATAATCATCGGGTTTCTTCCCCGTTTGGTTACGCTTTCAGGCTGTTCAGGGTGATGAATTTCTCAAACTCGGGCAGAATGCCGATGCCGTCGGGATAATGGGCGGCAAACTGGGGAATGGCGTGACTGGGGAAGGAATTGCCTTCGATGAAGACGGGGCCGTTTTCTGTGATGGCCACATCCCATGCTACAAAGCGCATCTGGGGCACTTTCTTCATGGCGGTGAGGCACATATCCTTGGCTTCCTGCCAGTAGGGAATCTCAAAGCCTACAATGGAGGTGCCGGTCATGGGATGGGTGTCAAACACATTGCCCTGCTTGTCGGCAGCCACGGTTTTGAGCACGCCGGTGTCAATGTCCACCCGGGCAGCCATGCCGCCGCAGTCCACATTGTCCATCACCTTGCCGTTACCGATGCGGATGAAGGCGTACACAATGCCTTCCTGTTTGTCGCCAAGCAGCGTAGCAATACGGATGGTGTTGACCGAGGTGGGACACAGCGCTGCCATGCGGGGATGCTGGATGACCAGCTCTTCCAAAATGCCGTCGCCCATGTTCAGGAGTTTCTGGCGGAACACTGTCATGTGCTGCCAATCATTCTTCGTGAACTTCACGATACCCTGACCGGAAGAGCCTTCCAGCGGCTTGAAGAGGATGACTTCGTGGCGGCTGAGGAAAGCAGAAAGTTCGCTTTCTGTGGTATCCGCGTTCATTTTCATCCAGTCCCGCTTCACCTGATTTGCAAACAGGGTGTTGAACTGGGTCTTGTCGTCAAAGTGATGCCAGTAGGCTTTATCGTTCATGTTGCGCACGATGCGGTTGCTTATACCGCGGGTGATGACCGTTTTACGCTGCGCATCGGAAAGGTTGTACATGGCGGCGATCTTGTAATCGATATAGCCGGCGTTATACTTCAGGGCGCAGTTCAGCATGTCCTTCAAAAGCCAGGCAGTGGATTTGTCTGTCTTTTTGTGGAGCATGTGTGCGGTCTGCACCATGCGCTTCCAGTCCATTTTGACCGCGCGCTGGATGAGATAGGAAAGTCTGGACATATAGGTCACCTCGGATCAAGTATTAAAGAAGCAAACAGTGCAATCCGCAGCGGCGGCGTGTACGCCGCGAGGAGAAATTTTCAGGAGGCGAGCTTGTCCCGACGGATGAAAATTTCATTCCGCTCAGATTTTGCGGCCGTGGCTATGCCGCAGCAAAATCTGCCTATGTCGCCCAAATCCTGATTTGGGCGAAAGCGGAGCGTTACACGTTGAAGCGGAACAGGGTGATATCGCCGTCCTGCATCACGTATTCCTTGCCTTCGGAGCGGATCAGGCCCTTTTCGCGGCAGGCAGCCATGCTGCCCAATTCCTTCAGGCTTTCAAAGGGCACGATCTCGGCGCGGATGAAGCCGCGTTCGAAGTCGGTGTGGATTTTGCCGGCGGCCTGAGGCGCCTTGGTGCCGCGGGTGATGGTCCAGGCGCGGCATTCGTCTTCACCGGCGGTGAGGAAGGAAATCAGGCCCAGCAGGCTGTAGCAGGCCTTCACCAGACGGTCCAGACCGCTTTCGCCAATGCCCAGTTCTTCCAGGAAAATGGCCTTTTCATCGCCCTCCATCTGGGCAATTTCTTCTTCGATCTGGGCAGAAATGACCAGCACTTCGGCGCCTTCTTCCTGTGCGGCTTTGCGGACGCGAACCACGAAGGGGTTGCTGTCTTCGGGTTCACTTACGGCGTCTTCCGCGATGTTGGCGGCGTAGATGACGGGCTTGGTGGTGAGCAGGAACCAGCCCTTGATGGTGTCCTTTTCTTCATCGTTGCAGGGGAAGGTGCGGCCGGGCTTGCCGTTTTCAAGATGGGTGAGCAGGCGCTGGGCTAGTTCGGCTTCGATCTGGTACTTTTTGTCGCCTGTCTTGATCATCTTCTGGGCCTTTTCCATGCGCTTCTGCACGCTTTCCATGTCGGCAAAGATCAGTTCCAGGTTGATGGTTTCCATATCGCGGGCGGGGTCGATGGAGCCGTCCACGTGGATGATGTTGTCGTCTTCAAAGCAGCGGACCACGTGCACGATGGCGTCCACTTCGCGGATGTGGCTGAGGAACTTGTTGCCCAGACCTTCGCCGCGACTGGCACCCTTGACAAGACCTGCAATGTCCACAAATTCGATGACGGCGGGGGTCACCTTCTTAGGATGGTACATTTCATCCAGAACATGCAGTCTTTCATCCGGAACGGGCACGATGCCCGTGTTGGGTTCGATGGTGCAGAAAGGATAGTTGGCCGCCTGCGCGCCTGCGCCGGTGATGGCGTTAAAAAGAGTGCTCTTGCCCACGTTGGGTAGACCTACGACGCCGAGTTTCATGTGTGCATCCCTCTGTTTCTACAAAATGATCGGCAATATGCGCCGGTAAATATCCAACTTATATTATACTGCGTTTCCGCCTTTGTGGCAAGAGGGCACAAATGGGAGAAAACAAGCCTTCAAAAAATGCCGGAATCATGAAAAAGCCTTGAAATACCATGTAAAATCCCGTATAATGAAAACGTTGAAATTTATGCTTTCAGGAGGTAAAACCTTATGAAACCTTTCCATGTAGGCGCTATGCTGGAATCTTTCTGCATGCCCATCCCCGAAGCCCTGAAGACCGCCAAGGAAATGGGCGTGGAAGGCATCCAGGTGTATGCTTCCTTTGGTGAACTGACCCCCTCCAACATGACCGCTCAGAAGCGCAAGGACTTTTTGAACCTGGTGAAGGATCATGGCCTGACCATCTCCGCCCTGTGCGGCGACTTGGGCCACGGCTTTGGCAATGCCGAAGAAAACCCCGGCCTGATCGTGGAAAGCAAGCGCATTGTGGACCTGGCCAAGGATCTGGAAACCGACGTAATCACCACCCACATCGGCGTGGTGCCCGCCGATCCCAAGCATCCCCGCTATGCCATCATGCAGGATGCCTGCGGCCAGCTGGCTGAATATGCCGACAGCGTGCAGGCGCATTTCGCCGTGGAAACCGGCCCCGAAACCAGCGCTGTGCTGGGCGACTTCCTGGACGGCCTCCACTCCACCGGCGTGGGCGTCAACCTGGACCCCGCCAACCTGGTCATGGTGACCGGCGACGATCCTGCCAAGGCTGTGCACCGCTTGAAGAAGTACATCGTGCATACCCATGCCAAGGACGGCAAGAAGCTGTTTGACAAGGATCCCGAAATCATCTACGGTCTGGTGGCCGATGATGCCCTGGTGACTGACGAAGCTTTCATCGAACTGGCGCTGGGCGACGGCGACGTGCCGTGGGAACGCTACCTCATGGCCCTGGAAGAAATCGGCTACGAAGGCTTCCTGACCATCGAACGCGAAGTGGGCGACAACCCCGTTGCCGACATCCGCAAGGCTGCCGAATTCCTGAAGGCCTATATTGCGAAGTAAGCTTTTTACAGCCTCTTCCCAAGGGGAGAGGCTTTTTTCGTGTTTTTTCGTGTTTTTCAGTATTTTTTCTTCTTCCCCATTTTTCACACTTTCATCAGAGGAGAACACCATGACCAAGACGGCGGACAGCAAACTTTCATGCCCCGTATCCCGGATGTGCGGCGGCTGCCAGTGGATGGGCGAAAGCTATGAAAAGCAGCTGCAGAAAAAACAGCAGCGGGTGCAGGAACTGCTCAAGGGCATCTGCCCCAAAGTAAACCCCATCGTGGGCATGGAGGGCAGCCCCTGCCACTACCGCAACAAGGTTCATGCCGCCTTTGCAGAGGACGAACGGGGCCGCATCATCAGCGGCGTGTACGCACAGGGCACCCATCGGGTCATTCCCGTGGAAGAATGTTTGATCGAGGATCAGCGGGCCGATCAGGTCATCGGCGTCATCCGACACCTGATGGAAAAGTTCCGCATCCACCCCTACGATGAGGATTCCGGCCGGGGCCTGATGCGCCATGTGCTGATCCGCGTGGGGAAGATGACGGGACAGATGCTGGTGGTGCTGGTCATCGGAAACAGCCACTTTCCCGCCCGCGCCGCTTTTGTCCAGCAGTTGGTGAAGGAATGCCCCTTCATTACCTCCGTGGTGGTGAATTTGAACGGCTTCAAAACCTCCATGGTGCTGGGCCCGTCTTCCCGCACGGTGCACGGCAAGGGCTTTATTGAGGACGTGCTCTGCGGCAAGCGCTTTGGCATTTCTCCCCAGAGCTTCTATCAGATCAACCACGCCCAGACCGAAAAGCTCTATTCTCTGGCGGTCCGCTATGCCGGTTTGACGGGCAATGAACGGCTGCTGGACGCCTACTGCGGCATCGGCACCATCGGTCTGGTGGCGGCGGATCATTGCAAAGAGGTCATCGGCGTGGAACTGAACAAGGACGCTGTGCAGGACGCCATTCGCAATGCCAGGCGCAACAATGCGCAAAACATCCGCTTTTTCCAGGGCGATGCCGGGCAGTTCATCCGCGGCATGGCTGCCCGCAAGGAGAATCTGGACGTGGTCATGATGGACCCGCCCCGGGCAGGCAGCGATGAAAAGTTCTTAAAGAGCGTGTGCACGCTGAAGCCTGAACGGGTGGTATATGTTTCCTGCATGCCGGAAACGCTGGCAAGGGACCTGAAATATCTGACGAAAAACGGCTATCGCTGCGTGGAAGCCACGCCGGTGGACATGTTCCCCCACACGATGCATGTGGAGACAGTTGTTCTTTTGAGTAGGGAAAAAGCCGACGATTATGTCCGTATTTCTGTTCATACAAAAGATTTGAAAACGAGTATGAACTGACCGACAAACTTGAATTTGACGAGGAGATACAATGCAAGAATTTTTATACGGAACAGGCGTTACGGTGCTATACATAATTATTGCAGCAGGAATTATGCTGTTCGCACGAATGTTTTTTACAATCCCCGATGAGCTTTTTAGAAAAATACTGCATTTCATTTTGCTTGGTGCATATATTCCACTTGTTTTTGCTTTTGAAG
>JAFYLS010000015.1 GCA_017550035.1 Clostridia bacterium | reverse complement strand
TATAACGCCATACGGGATCCTGACATCCTTCGGGCTTGTCCTGCCACGGGATATTGGGCAGAGCGGGGCCGATGAGCTTGCTCATGGAAAAAACCTCCTTGAATGTATGGTTTTTGATTGCTGTATCTATTTTATACTATTTTCACAGCAATTGCAATACATTGACTTTTTACATTTATTCTGCTATAAATATAGAGGATATGTGCAATGAAACGACGAATAATCCCTCATGCGAAATATGCGCATATGGAAGGTGAATGAATATGGCTAAAAAGCAAAACCGCGATGCTTACAAAACACTGCTCCGCGCAATGGTGATTTTCCTTGTTCTCACCGTGCTGCTGGGCGCCGGCTGCGTCATGGTCAAGCGTTATCAGGAAACCGAGCTTGCCCGTCTGACGGAAGAAACGCAGCAGCAGAACATCGAACTGACCGAACAGTACAACCAGGCTGTGGCTGAATACAATGCTGCCCAGCAGAAGGGCGAAAGCCCCGCATGGCCCGCTCCCAAGCCGGAAGGCTGGGACGTGGTGGACGTAAGTATTTTCCCGCTTTCCTCTATTCGTGAAGTATCCGTTTCCCGCACGCAGCTTCTGTCTGCCGGTATGATGCTGATCAACCGCTGGCACGAGCTCCCTGCGGATTTCCCGGAAGCAGAGGCTCTTTCCCTTGCCTCCGTGGACAAGAGCATTCCCGTGTCCGGCTACAGCGTAAAACTCCTCCCCACCGCCATCAAGGCTGTGCAGGAACTGCTGGCAGGCGCCAAGGAAGATGGTCTTGAAAACTTCGTCATCAAGGAAGGTTACCGCGACATGGCGACCCAGACGGAGTACTACCAGAAGCAGGCCGAACGCTACCAGGACAAATACTCCGGCGAAGCGCTCATTGAAGCTGTGCGTACCCGCGGCGGCGTAAACTATCCCGGCACCAGCGAATATCAGAGCGGCCTCGCTTTCAGCATCTACCGCTGGAAGGCCAATGACCCCGAATTCAACGAACCCGCTTTCCATGAAACCGAACACAGCGACTGGCTCATCGCCAATGGCTGGAAATACGGCATTGTGCAGCGCTTCCCCGTAAACGGCTATCCCAATGAAACGGTGCAGGATAAGTCTTTCAAGACCGGCGAAAGCAAGAAAATGGATGTGTACCGCTATGTGGGCAAGCCCAACGCAGCCGTCATGCATGCCATGAACTTCTGCATGGAAGAGTATGTGGAATACCTGATGGTTCATCCCCATCTGGCCGTGTATGAAAACGGCACCCTCAAGTACGAAATCCTGCGTGTGGAAGGCGGCACCGGAAACGAGGATGTGACCGTGCAGATTTCCAACACTGCCAAGGACGCCATCATCTCCACGGATAACATGGGCGGCATCATCATCGGCATGATCTATTGATGTTCTTTTATGGGGCGTGCCGTGCACGTCCCTTTTCCCTGCTCAAAAGCAGACATTATGAATTTTATCGGAGGAAATAACCATGAGCGAACATATCCATCCCACTTTTACCATCACGCTGGAAAATGGCGGCGCAATGACCGGCGAACTGTATCCCGAACATGCTCCCGAATCCGTTGGCAATTTCATTGAACTGGCCAACAAGGGTTATTATGACGGCCTTACTTTCCACCGCGTCATTCCCAACTTTATGATTCAGGGCGGCTGCCCCAACGGCACCGGCATGGGCGGCCCCGGCTATTCCATCAAGGGCGAATTCAACCAGAACGGCCACCATAATCCCCTCAAGCATACCTATGGCGTTTTGTCCATGGCCCGTTCCATGATGCCCAATTCCGCTGGCAGCCAGTTCTTCATCATGGTTTCCACCTCTCCCCATCTGGATGGCGCTTATGCTGCTTTCGGCAAGGTGCTCACCGGCATGGAGCATGCGGACAAGGTTGTGGCCGTGAAGCGCGACTGGAACGACAAGCCTCTGGAGCCCCAGAAGATCAAGGAAATTCGCGTAGATGCCAAGGGTCAGGAATACCCTTTCACCAAGTATTAAGATGAAGCTGAGCAACGATCGTGTATATACCCTGCGGCTTGCAGGGAAAGATTATACCATCCGCAGTGCGGATGACCCCGATCACGTACGCCGTATGGCACTGTATGTGGACCGCAAGATCACCGAAATGAGCCACAGCGGTTTTGTAAACCGCGAAGACGCAGCAGTCATCAGTGCGCTGATGCTGTCAGACGAACTGTTTACTGCGCAGGACGATAATACCCGTCTTCGCCGTGAACTGTGGCAGTTGAAAAGCCGTCTTGCGGAATTGGAAAATAAGGGATGATCCTCTGCCCGGTTTCATCAGCAGGAAAACATACGCAAGGAATGGTACATCGGTTTCCATTCACTTGCCTTTGGTTCCTGCTCATGTTTGCACCGGGGGTGAAAGACGGCGGCCTGATACGGTCAGCCGTCTTTTTTCAAAAGGATGTGAACATTCCGTAAATCCTTTCTTTTAGCCATTGTATTTTATATTTCTTCGTTTACACTTTACTGCAGGAGGAATGCTGCAATGAATGAACGCGCACTGCGTGTGCTGGAATTTACCAAAATACGGGAACAGCTTTGCCAGTATGCCCTGAGCGGCGCCGGACGTGAAAGCTGCCTTTCCCTGACCCCTTTGGAATCGTTAAAAGAGGTCATAGCCGCTCAGGATGAAACGGAAGAAGCCGTTGTCATTCTCACCTATCAGGGCGGCAATCCCATGATTGGCTTTGAAGATGTACAGGACTATCTGGTGCTGGCCGAAAAAGGCTCCACCCTCTCCCCCAAGGCACTGCTCACCGTAGCAGATACGCTGCGTGCAGCCCGTGGTGTAAGAAGTGCGCTGGTCACCGAGCGCGAAAACACGCCTTTGATCACCGCTATTGCCAGCAATCTGCAGCCGCTTCGACTGCTGGAAGAAGACATCACCAATGCCATTATCAGCGAAGAAGAGATTTCTGACCATGCCTCCCCCGCGCTGCTGGACATTCGCCGCCACATCCGTCAGGCCAATGACCGTGTCCGCGAAAAGCTCAACAGCATGGCCCATGGTTCTGCTTTTTCCAAATATCTGATGGAACCCATCGTAACCGTGCGTAACGGCCGTTATGTGCTGCCCGTCAAAGCTGAGCACCGCGGCAATGTGCCCGGTCTTGTTCATGACCAGAGTTCTTCCGGCGCCACGCTCTTTATCGAGCCTCTGGCAGTGGTGGAGCTGGGTAACGAACTCAAGGAATGGCGCATCAAGGAACAGGCCGAAATCGAACGTATTCTGGCCGCTCTTTCCGCACAGGTTGGCGATTACAGCAAGCTGATTGCCCGCAATGTAGAAATTCTTGCCCGTCTGGATTTTATTTTCGCCAAGGGCATGCTGGCCCGCGAAACAGAGGCCATTCAGCCCAAAATGAACGATGAAGGCCGAATCCGCCTGAACCGCGCCCGTCATCCCCTCATTGACCGCGAAAAAGTGGTTCCCTCCACCCTGTGGCTGGGCGATGAATTTACCACGCTGGTCATTACCGGTCCCAATACCGGCGGCAAAACCGTTACACTCAAAACCATCGGTCTCATGACTTTAATGGCACAAAGCGGCCTCCACATTCCCGCTTCCCTCGGCACCGAGCTGAGCACCTTTGAAGAAGTGTATGCCGACATCGGTGATGAGCAGTCCATTGAACAGAGCCTGTCCACCTTCTCTTCCCATATGACCAACATCGTTTCCATCATGGAAAACGTAACACCCCGGGATCTGGTTCTTTTTGATGAACTGGGCGCAGGCACCGACCCCACGGAAGGCGCCGCCCTTGCACAGACCATTCTGACTGCACTGAATAAAATGAAGGTGCGCACGGCAGCCACCACCCATTACAGTGAACTCAAGGCCTATGCGCTGACTACCAAAGGCGTGGAAAACGCCAGTGTGGAGTTTGATGTAGCTACCCTTCGTCCCACCTATCGTCTGTCCATCGGCGTACCCGGCAAATCCAACGCATTTGAAATTTCCCGCAGACTGGGCCTGCCTGATTACCTCATTGAAAATGCCAAACAGCTGCTTTCCCACGAGGAAGTCCGCTTCGAAGATGTAATCGCCAACGCGGAATACCACCGCCAGGTAGCGGAAAAAGAGCGCGAACTGGCAGAAGAAGCCCGTCAGGAAACGGTGCGCATGCGCAACGAAGCAGAAAAGCTTTTCCGCGAAATGGAAGAAAAGCGTATGAACGCTGAGCGCAAGGCCAAGGAAGATGCGCGCCGCATTCTGGAAAAAGCCCGCAGAGAATCCGAACAAATTCTTTCCGAACTCAAAGCCATTAAAAAGAACGCCAATACCCAGGATGCCAACGCCCTTCGCAAGCGTCTGGATAAAAACATTGACGATATGGCAGAAGGACTGCGCCCTGCACAGAACATGTCCGATGCCCCCAAGACACTGCAGATTGGCGACGAGGTAGAAATCGTTCATCTGGGCGTAAAAGGCACCGTGCTTTCCCTGCCGGACAGCAAGGGCGAAGTGCAGCTGCAGGCCGGCATTATGAAAACCAAAGCGAATCTAGCCCAGCTTCGCCTAATTCAGGAAAAGAAAAAGGAAAAGAAGCAATCCCACGTAACCGCCAATACCAATGCCATGAACCGCCGCATTTCCCTCTCCTGCGACGTTCGCGGCATGAATCTGGAAGAAGCACTGGTAGAAGTGGAACGGTATCTGGATGAAGCCGTTATGAGCGGTCTTCACGAAGTAACCATCGTGCACGGCAAAGGCGCAGGCATCCTGCGCAGCGGCATCCATCAGGACCTTCGCCATTACCGCCATGTGGATTCCTGGCGTCTTGGCGTATACGGAGAAGGCGAAGACGGCGTTACAGTGGTCACCCTCAAGTAAGGAGGCATCCAAATGCAGAACAATAAGCAGATGATCATGGTCGTGGATGATGATCCCAATATCGCACGTCTGATCAAGCTGTATCTGGAAAAAGAAAACTACCTTGTTTCCGTGCAGGAACGGGGCGACGATGCGGTAAGCGCATTCTATAAGCAAACGCCCGATCTGGTCCTGCTGGACATCATGCTGCCCGGCATGGACGGATGGGATGTATGCCGCCGTATCCGCTCGACCCATAAAACCCCTATCATCATGCTCACAGCCAAGGACGATACTTTCGACAAGGTGCTTGGCCTGGAACTGGGGGCAGATGATTATGTTACCAAACCCTTTGACAGCAAGGAACTGGTAGCGCGCGTGAAAGCCGTATTGCGCCGTGCCGCTCCCGAAGAGCACACGGACACAGCGCTGACTTTTCCCAATCTTTCCATCAGTCTGGCTCAATATGAAGTGATTTACTGCGGAAAGGCAGTGGACATGCCGCCCAAAGAACTGGAAGTGCTCCATTTTCTGGCAGCCCACAAAAATCAGGTGTTTACCCGGGAACAATTACTGGAGCAGGTATGGGATTTTGACTTTTTCGGCGACAGCCGCACGGTGGATGTACACATCAAGCGCCTTCGTGAAAAACTGCAGGGCTGTGAAGAATACGGCTGGCAGATCCGCACGGTATGGGGCGTCGGCTACAAATTCGAGGTGAAGTAAGCCATGCGCAGTATGTTTACGCGTTTGTTTTCGGTCTTTCTGGCCGTTATTCTGGTGTGCGTGAGCATCCTGTTTTCTTTGGTGTACCTGAATTTGCGCCAGAACAGCATCGACAGCCGCATCAGCGCCCTGAAGACCCAGGCGCGTGATGTGGCATATTTAGCATCCCGCATGCAGTCGGACATAGGCCTGTCCCTCACCCGCAGCACCACAGAAGAGTATATGTACTGGAAAAACAAACGCATTTTTGATGAATACAACGCCTATACCGTTATTGTAGAACGCTCCGGCCGCACCTATTCTTTTTACAACGAAAGCACGCTGATGGACGAAAGCCTGTCCCAATTGCCTTCCGCAGAAGAAATGAACGAATATTTGAATCGTGCCGCCATGGGCGAAGAGATCACGGTACAGACAGGCAGTGCCCAGAACCCGCTTTTCACCGTCATCGTTCCCTGGAGCCGCAGCAGCATGTTCACAGGCCACGATACCGTTATGGGTCTTGTGATGATTCAGACTGCAGCGCAAACCATCCATGCAGCTTATCAAGGCCTGCTTTTGCAGGTAGCACTGGCTTCCCTTGCCGTCCTCGCACTGGCAGGCGGATGTGCATTCTGGCTGACAAGACAAACCACCCGCCCTTTGACCTATATGGCCAAAGCAGCCGGAGAAATGGCAAATGGCAATTTCAGCGCACGGGCGCCCCTGGAAGGCAGCAGCGAAATCTGTGAACTGGCTGCGGCTTTCAACACGATGGCAGAACAGCTAAGCACACTGGAAGAATCCAGACGGGATTTTGTGGCCAATGTATCCCACGAACTGCGCTCTCCCATCACCAGCATACAGGGCTTTGCTCAAGGCATGCTGGACGGCACCATTCCAGAAGAAGAGCGCACACGCTATTTACAGGTCGTGGTGGATGAAACCCACCGTCTGAGCAAACTGATCAATGGGCTCCTGAACCTTTCCCGCATGGAAAACGAGCAACTTGCCCTCAACTGCACCATCTTTGACATTAACGAACTTATCCGCCGGGTCATCATCTCCCGCATACCGCAGATCGAAGAAAAAGAACTGGAAATCAATGCCGATCTGCCGGATGATGCGCTCTACGTCCTTGCAGATCAGGATCAGATTGAACAGGTGATCATCAACCTGACGGATAATGCCATCAAATTTTCTCCCGCCGGCGGTACCGTGACCCTTCGCGTCCGCGCCAACGGAAAACAGGTGGTATGCACCGTGCAGGATGAAGGCAGCGGTGTGCTTCCGCAGGATGCACCTCACATCTTTGAACGTTTTTATAAGGCAGATAAAGCCCATACAGTGGGAAAAGGAACCGGGTTAGGCCTTGCTATCTCCCGTAAGATCATGGAAAAGCACGGTCAGACCATCCGTCTGGTATCAGGCGATCACGGGGCCATTTTTGAAATCACACTGGAAAACGCCAGGAAAGGAACCCAGGAGTCATGATCACACTGAACGCTTATGCCAAAGTAAACTGGACGCTGAATATTCTGGGGACCCGGGCTGACGGCTATCATTTAATGGACATGATTATGCAGCGTGTTGCACTGCACGATGACATCACACTTTCTGCCCGCAACGACGGAGAGCTCACCCTGACCATCGACGGACTTTCGTTGGAAAACAGCGAAAGCAACCTGTGCATCCGGGCAGCTAAGGCGCTGCAAAGCCATGCTGCACCCCATCAGGGCGCGGACATTCACTTGACCAAGCGCATTCCCATGGGAGCCGGCCTCGGCGGCGGCAGTGCTGATGCAGCAGCCGTGCTGGATGGTCTGTGCGAACTGTGGGGGCTTTCTCTGTCTCTGGATGAAAAATGTGCTGTCGGCCTGAAGCTGGGTGCAGATGTCCCCTACTGTCTGCACGGCATTCCCGCCCGGGTAACCGGCATTGGCGAGCAGGTGCAGCCCATTCCCATGAAGCGCACTTTTCCCATGGTGCTCGTGCAGCCCTGCGAGGCATTGAGCACCAAGGAAGCTTTCCGGCACTTTGATGCCACACCTCAGCCCGTGCTTGCAGATACTGCCCGCGCACTATCCGCTTTCCAAAACGGAGATGTGCAGGAGATCTCAGCTTCCTGCCGCAACGTGATGCAGCCGGCATCGCAATTACTGCGCCCCGAAATGGATGAAGCGATTCAACGCATCCATTCTACCGGTGCATTCCTCAGTCAGATGACCGGTTCCGGTTCCGTGGTATTTGGCGTCTATACAGACATCTACGCTGCAAACCATGCTTACGAGCAGCTGAAAGGCCGCTATCCGGTGTGTATCTGCACCGAAACCATTCTTTGATCCATGTATATTTCATACCACTTCTGCGCATGCTCTTTCCGAAAGGAGAAAGCATGCGTATACATTTTCATTCGTTGCTGTTCATATGTACCTTTACACTCGCCATTGTTTTGATACTATACTTCCCATGTTCTCCATGTTCTGCAAAATGTGAAGAAGCACCGCTCATTCGTGTGATCGCGCACAATGATACCGCCTTCATGCAGCAGCAGAAACTGCTCGTCAGAAACAAGGCGCTCATATTACTGCATAACGGCATGGAAGCAGAAGATATCATAAAAGCATTAAAAGCAGACGGTTTTCCGCTGCAAACTCGAACCTGTACGTGGACACCTCATCCGCCACTGCCTTCAAGACAGACGTTCCTGATCATTCTCGGAAGCGGTAAAGGGCATAACTGGTGGGGCGTGCTTCATCCCGATATATACCGCAGCCCACTGTTTCAGACACATCACAAAAACGGCGCCGCTTTCAGCGACGCCGATCAAAACAAAATTGTGGTATTTCCTTTTCTGGATTCCTTATTCCGTTTTTGGAAAAGACTATGCCTTATTTCTGCGCATCCAGAACCAATTGCAAATTGGTAAGGTGGGTCAAAAGCAGTGTGCGGGCATCCAAGGTAGAACTTGTGGCGGTCTGCGTCAGCGTTTCAAATTGCTGAATATCGTTATACAAAGCATCAAAAGCTTCCTGAGGCGCCAGCGCACCGCTGCGCCCATGCAATGCAATGGAGATCTGATTATACTGATCCATGGCATACACATATTGGCGTACAATTCCCAACCGGGTCGCAGTACCGGAATTGATCACACTGGACATGCGGTTCACTTCCGCAATGGCGTCTGATACACAGTTCATCATGCGCTGAGAAAGCTGTTTGTCCGTGTTGCTCTTAAATACGGCGGTACGCACCACCACAGCGGACAAAACCAAAGCAGCAGCCAGAAGCACGGCGCACAAAATTACCAGCACCCGCTGACCTTTCTTGTTCATCACAGGGGTATTAAACTGCTGCATTCCCTGCGTGTAACGGCTCATACAAAAATCACTTCCTGTCGTATATTCATTCCGCACTAACCATATACGGTTAACTTTCCCAATAATTATACCACAATGTAACCGTTTCGTAAAGTCTTAAGCAATCTACCGCTATTTTATGCGACGTTCACAATTTGTTCATGCATACCGAATGAAAAGATGTTATAATACTTGTGTTCCAATAAAGAAACGGAGGCACATGCATGATCCAGTTTGATCAAGTGGAAAAACGCTACGGCGCCCATATTGCTCTGCAGCATTTTTCCCTCAGCATCCCCAAAGGTCAGGTCATTGGTCTCCTTGGACAAAACGGCGCCGGAAAATCCACTGCCATGAAGATTTTGACCGGATGCATTACCCCTTCTTCCGGCCATGTATTCTTTCAGGGGCAGGATATACTTTCCGCTTCGCAGCACATCAGGCGCCAAATCGGCTATCTACCCGAAAACGCTCCGCTATATGATGAAATGACGGTTCAAAGCTATCTGACATTTGCCTGCAGATTAAAAGGCATGCCGGATGCGCAGATTCCCGCCCACATCCGGGAGATTGCAGAAAAAACAGGCATTGCGGACGTACTTTCACGCCGCATCGGCAATCTGAGCCGCGGATACCGGCAGCGCACGGCTTTTGCCCAGGCACTGTGCGGCAATCCTGCATTGATCGTGCTGGATGAACCCACGCAGGGACTGGATCCTGTACAGACAGCCGAATTCCGCGCACTGATCCGCTCTCTGGGTAAAGAACACACCGTTCTGTTCTCTTCCCATATTCTGCCTGATGTAGAACAGGTTTGTGACAGGGCAGTCATTTTGCATCAAGGCAAAATCATTACAGATAAAATGCTGCACACTCGCTCCGATAAAAAGCTTCGCTGCCTGATCCGCATGGGAGAAGGAAGGCTGTTGCCCGCCCTGCGTACACTGCGGCACGCCGAGAAAGTGGAAGCGTTGCCCGATCACACCACCGGTGAAACCCACGTTCTCATCACTGCCAAAGGCGATGCGCCCATTGAGGAAGAACTTTTCACGCTCCTGTCCTCGCTGCAGGCACCCATTCTGCGGCTGGCTCCGCAGGAAGACAGCCTGGAAGACATTTTTCTACGCGCCGCCAATCCGTAAAACAAACATACGCTTATTGCGTTTCAAAGGATGACAACATGCGTGCTATTTTTCGCAGAGAACTGCAAGGCTATTTCTTCACGCCCATCGGCTATGTGTTTGTGGGCGTTTTTCTGCTGCTGGGCGGTATTTTTTTCGGCGCCGGCAATTTGGCGGAACGCAGCGGAAACATGACTTATCTGCTCCGCAACATGAGCTATTTATGGATGCTTTTATGCCCCATTCTGACTATGCGGCTGTTTGCAGGAGAAAGAAGCCGCGGCACGGACCAGATGCTGCTTTCTTCCCCCGTTTCGCTTACTTCCATCGTTTTGGGCAAATTCTTTGCCGCCTGCACAGTCATGATGATTACTGTGGTCCTTACGTTCACCTATCCCGTACTGGTCATTCTGTTCGGAAAACTGTATTTTGCCGAAACCGCAGCGACTTATCTCGGTTTTATTCTGCAGGGCGGCTGCTTCATTGCGCTGGATATCCTGCTCACCTCGCTTGCCCATTCTCAGGTAACTGCAGCCATTCTGGCCTTTGGCGTCAATCTGGCTGTCTGGCTTTCCGATGCAGTAGCTACTGCGCTGCACGGGCACGTCGCTGCATCTGTTCTCTCCTTTTTCAGTTTGAACCAGCGGTTTACTCCCTTTGCCATGGGGCAAATCAGCTATGCCAATTTGCTTTACAGCCTGCTGTTCATGAGCGCCATGCTGTTTTTGTGCGTGCGTATTCTGAACAGACAACGCACGCAGGAGGAATAAGCTATGAAGGAATTTTTTTCCTCCTTACGCCGTCTCTGGAACAAGCGCCTGTTTTCTTTTCTGATTACGGTGATGTTCCTTGCCGTATGCGTACTTGCCGCAATGCTTTTCGATACCCTGGAAGAACGCTTTGCGCTGCAGAAGGATTTTTCCTTCAATGGCGCTACCACGCAAAGCCGCATTGCTTCCCAGCAGCTGAAAGCGCTGAATAAGCCTGTTCATATTTACGTGGTATCCTCTACCGGCAGCAGGGATAATACACTATACGCACTGCTCACGCGCTACGCGGCAGAAAGCAATTATTTCACCTTTTCCGAGGAATCCGTTTCCCGGAGCCCCATGCTCCTCACCGCATTTCAGGATGTACTGAATCAGCGGGAAGTGTCCGGTGATTGCCTCATCGTCCATTGCGAACAGACGAACCGCACCCGCGTGATCATCAGCGAAGATTTCATCGTATACGAGTACGATACTGCCACCGGCTACTATGTACCAAGCGGTATCAACTACGATAAGGTATTGACCGAATCCATTGTGTTTGTCGCACAGGAAGAACCTCTTTCGGTTCAATTGCTGCGCGGTCATGGCGAAATCAGCGGCGATGATCTGAATGTAATCACTCAGACATTGACGCTCGCCAATTACAACATCAAAGAAGTCAATCTGCAAAGCGGCGGCACGCTGGATGTAAATGAGCCGCTGCTCATCCTCTGCCCGCAGCTGGATCTGAGTGAAAAGGAACTTTCTCTGCTCATGCAGTTCGCCAATGCCGGCGGTCACTTCTTCGTCATCTCGGATTATACCGATCCCATTCCTGCCAACTACAGTGCTTTTCTGCGAACCTGGGGCATTGATTTCTATACCGGTCTGGTCATGGCACAACCGGATGACCGTCAGAGTTACTACGATGAAGGTCCGGCATTCCTCATGCCCCGTATGACAGAAACCGAAATGACGCTGCCCCTGATCGAAAGTGCACGCGACACCCTGCTGCTGCCCGGTTCCCGCGCCATCTATCTCCCCGAAACAGCACCGGAAGGGGTTTATATGGAAACGCAGTTGGTCACAGGGCGGGCTTATGTGCGCGATTATGTCCATGTAGAACCCGATCAGACCGCTCAGCAGCCCACAGATGCTGAAGGATATTTTGCGCTATCCGTGCTCTCTTCCCGTGTATCGGAAGAAGGAAAGGTTTCCCGCATGCTGGTCACAGGCAATGCGGAGATGTTTACCAACTGGTGGATTCATGAAAATACCTATGCAGCCGATTATCTTCTGCGCGGCATTCAGTATTTGCAGGGCGAAAAACCGATCAGCCTGGACATAGCCGGTAAAACAGCCGTACGCGAACCTTTGACGCTGCACTCCCTGACGCCGCTGATCATAACCATTGCACTGCTTCCTCTGCTGGTATTTGTCATCGCACTGCGGGTTCTTTTGCCCAGAAAGCATTTATAACATGAAGCAGAAACGCCATGTCAAACCAAATAAAAAAAGCGGTGCCGCAACACGCATTCTGTTAGCTTCCGTGCTTGCAGCATTGATTCTGCTGCTTTCCGCACTCCTGTTTTTGCTGAAACAAAATCAACCGGGAAGTACGAACGAAACACCTCCATCAACTTCCAGGCAGCTCTTTTCCGCCGCAGCAGAGGATGTAGTTTCTATAACCATCACCCCGCCCAAAGGGGAGCAGTACACTCTGCAATGCAAAAACGGAGTATTTTATCTTCCCGAAGACGGTGATTTTACCGTGCGCGATACGTTGGCAGAAACCATTTTGCTGAATGTGTGCCATATCTATATCGAAGATACCATCCTCAACACTCAGGAAACAGTTGTGGATCTGGAACATTTCGGCCTCTCGCCCGCCCGATGCACTGCTGCCATTCAATATCAGGATGGTACCGTTCATACGCTCCATATCGGCGATCAGATGCAGCTTGGCATCCCCTACCGCTATTTCATGTGGGATGACGATCCAAACCTGTACGCCGTATCCAACGATACCTATGAAGCCTTCTCCTACACCCTTTCCGCATTGCGTTCGGTAGAACAGCCTGTATGGGACAGCACACTGTGGGACCGGGTTTCTATCACCGGTGAAAATGTGCGTACCCTTGAGGAAACAGATGCGGGCTGGGTGCTGACCCAACCCTACGCTTATCCTTTGTCTGCAGACGCTGTAAGCAATTATCTTTCCTCCGTAGAAAATATCCGTTTTGCCGAGTTTGTAGGATATTCGGATAAACTGGATCTTTCCCTGTACGATTTGGATAGCCCCCGGCTGACCCTCACGCTGCACCAAACCCCTACTACGGTATCTTTTTTGAATGACGCAGGAGAAGAAACATCTTCCCTGCTGCTCCCGGAAGAAGAGATTGTGCTTCACATCGGTTCCGACGTGGACGAATACTATTTCTACGCAGAATATCTGGGCACTGTCTACACAGCCACCCGTTTCCAGCTGGGTTTCCTCTTTGATCAGGACCTGTCTTTCCTGCTGGATTCTACCCCACTTGATGTACCCATCACAGCCCTTCAAACACTTACTGTGGAAGATGAAACCGGGCATGCGGCATACAGCATCCATCTTACAGAACAACTGACCCAGACGGGCGAGTTGAAAACAGATGAACTGGGCAATCAGCTTTTCGATGTTTCCGTACAGCGCAGCCAAACAGCATTTGATACCGCAACCTTCCTGAACTGGTATGCAGAACTGCAGAAATTAGAACTAAATGCCAAGGCGGCAGATCAGTTCACACCTTCTTCTTATGACCGCCAATTGACGTTTGAAACCGCAGAATGCACGCGTACCGTTGCTTTCTCCCGGTATGATGCACTCCATACCGCCGTTACGGTAGATGGAACCACGCTGTTTTATACCCCAAACGCAGCCGTTGATAACCTGTTTCCCTGCCCATAAAAACACAGCAAAAAAGCCATGGGAATTTTCCCATGGCTCTTTTATGCAATTATGCGTGCAAATCAGGCCTTGCCGTTGCAGCCCAGCACGTTGACCAGCTTATGACGCACCATTTCCTTCAGGGAGGCGCGGGCGTCGGTCAGGTACTGACGGGGGTCAAAGTGATCGGGATGTTCATTGAAGTGCTTGCGCAGCATGGCAGTGAAGGCCAGACGCAGGTCGCTGTCAATGTTGATCTTACACACGGCCATGGAAGCGGCCTTGCGCAGCTGTTCTTCGGGGATACCCACGGCATCAGGCAGCTGACCGCCGTTTTCGTTGATGATCTTCACGAAATTCTGGGGCACAGAGGAAGCGCCGTGCAGAACGATGGGGAAACCGGGCAGACGCTTGGAAACTTCTTCCAGAATGTCAAAGCGCAGAGGAGGAGGCAGCAGAATGCCTTCTTCATTGCGGGTGCACTGAGCGGCAGTGAACTTGTAAGCGCCGTGGCTGGTGCCGATGGCGATGGCCAGAGAGTCGCAGCCGGTGCGGGTAGCAAATTCTTCCACTTCTTCGGGACGGGTATAGGTGGAATCTTCGGCGGAAACCTTCACGTCGTCTTCCACGCCGGCCAGACGGCCCAGTTCGCCTTCAACCACGCAGCCGTGATCATGGGCATATTCAACGACCTTCTTGGTCAGAGCAATGTTTTCTTCAAAGCTGAGGTGGCTGCCGTCGATCATAACGGAAGAGAAACCGCCGTCGATGCAGGCCTTGCAGGTTTCAAAATCAGGACCATGGTCCAGATGCAGAGCGATGGGCAGATCAGTTTCCTTAATGGCAGCTTCCACCATCTTCACCAGGTAGGTGTGGTTGGCATAGGCGCGGGCGCCCTTGCTGACCTGCAGAATGACAGGAGCCTTTTCCAGCTGGGCAGCTTCAGTGATGCCCTGCACGATTTCCATGTTGTTCACGTTGAAAGCGCCGACGGCGTAACCGCCTTCATAAGCCTTCTTAAACATTTCTTTGGTGGTAACAAGCGGCATAGTAATACCCTCCTTGATATGTACTCACTTGGTTATTATAACAGACAAAATGCGGTTTGACCAGTCTGCTACACACTTTTTTCAGCAAAAATATGCTGATTTCGACTTATTCTGCATCCACACGCTCAGCGTAAGGCAGCGGAGGCAGTTCGCGGCCCACGATTTCGCACATTTCAGATACGGTAACCAGCTTCAAGCCCAGCTCGTTCTGGTAATAAGGAATGGCCTGATCCAGCACTTCGGGCGTATTGAAGCCGTCAATGTGGAACAGGATCACCGTCCCGGGCTTTACATCCTTGGTCACGCGGCGCAGAATGCGGTCGGGATCATTCTTGTACGCTTCGTCCCAGTCATGGGAATCGATGGTCCACTTGGCCATTTCCATGCCCTCGGCACGGACCATTGCCAGCACTTCCCCATCATGGGCGCCGTAAGGCGGGCGGAACAGACGCACACGCACGCCCACCAGTTCCTGAATGTCATCCACAGGGGTGCGGATCTGCTCCAGACGCTTGTTTACCTTAGTGACCTGCGTGGCCAGATTGGGGTGGCTGAGGCTGTGATTGCCGATTTCGTGACCGCGGACTGCCATTTCCTTCGCCGTTTCGGTAAAGGTGTTCACATAATGGCCCGTCATGAAGAACGTGGCCTTCACATTGTACTTGTCCAGAATGTCCAGAATCTCCAGGGTCCGGTCATCGCTGTAGGCGCAGTCCAGCGTAATGCACATATAGGGTTCTTCTGTTTCAAATGTGGATATGATTTTTTCACCGGACTTGGTAATGGCACAGTAACCATCATCATCTTCCGTCACTTTCACGCCGTTGTACCATACGGACAGCGTATGGCGGCCAATCATCTCTTCTGTCACAGAAAACAGGAAATGGGTACGCTTGGAAGGATCGTTCCATACCTTGGTGGCATATACGCGGCCTGTTTCGTCCCGCAATTCCACTTCGTTGTGTTCTTTCAGCAGATAAGCGGGATTCTTGCATTCCACGATTACATTCAGTTCCTTCCCCACATAGCCGATCTTCACAGGCGTGTAGAACGCTACCCGGGGCATGACCACCACTTTCAGGGTATGCTTGTCCCCTGCTGTCGTACGGTAGCCTTCCCCTTCAGCCAGAGTAAAGACTGTTTCCGTCTTTTTTTCCACAATATCCGTGGGAATCTCCACCGTCACTTCATCCATCCCTTCAGGGAAAAGAAACGTAATGTTGCCCAGTTCTGCATTCTGTAGCGTTGCAGACACATTTTCCGTAAGCGTTTTATCGCTTTTGAGCACCAGTTCGTACACCATACCGCCATTTACCGTGCCGCTCGTTTTGGCAAAACGTATTTCCGGCACATCTTCCGCCGCAGCCAGCACTGCGCAGCCAACAGCAAGCAGCACAACCATCATACCGATCAACCATTTTTTCATGGGCGACTCTCCATTTCACACAGCTTTAAGCATGATTGCTTCGCCTGATTATACCATAACTCCGGCATTCGGGCAACGCGCAATTATTTTGTGCTCTTTGCAAAATATGGAATCTGTTGTATAATGGTGGAGATAGCAGGCAAATTCCACAACAGGAGGCATCCCATGAAAAAGAATGCTGATAAGCGCTTCACCAAAAAAGAGTGGAGCTGGATCATGTATGACTGGGCCAACTCTGTTTACGCAACCAACATCATGGCAGCCATCTTCCCCACCATCTTTGTTGCCTTTGCCGGCGATGCAGGCGACCAGTGGTGGGGCTACGGCACGTCCATTGCCACTTTCCTGATTGCCCTGATGGCTCCTGTGCTGGGCGCCATTGCCGACTTCAAGGGCATGAAGAAAAAGCTGTTCACTGTGTTTATGGTGCTGGGTATTCTGTTTACAGCGCTGATTGCCGTAACCAACGACTGGCGCATCATGCTGGTGGGCTACATCGTTTCCCGTATCGGTTTTTCGGGCAGCAATCTGTTCTATGACAGCTTCCTCACCGACGTAACCAGCAACGAGCGCATGGACAAAGTATCCTCCTGGGGTTATGCCATGGGTTATATCGGCGGCAGCACCATCCCCTTTGTTATTTCCATCGTGGTCCTGCTGGTGATGGGCTATTCCAGCCCCTTTGCTCAGAAGTTCTCTGTAGTGATCACCAGCGTCTGGTGGCTGCTTTTCTCCATTCCCTTTATGAAGAATGTAAAGCAGGAACATTACATCGAAAAAACCGCAGACAACAGCCTTCGCCATACCTTCCGCAACATGCTGCACACTGCTGTGGATATTTTCCACAACAAAGGTCTGTTTATCTTTGTACTGGCGTATTTCTTCTACATTGACGGCGTAGGTACCGTCATCAGCGTTTCCACGGCCTACGGCAGCGTTTTGGGCCTTGGCAGCGTGGGCATGATCCTGGCATTGCTGGTCACACAGATTGTGGCTGTTCCCTGTTCCATTATTTTCAGCCGTATTGCCCAGAAAGTAACCGCCCGCAAAGCCCTGATCGGCGCCATTCTGGTTTATACCTTTATCTGCATCGTAGGGTTCTACATGGGTTTCTCTCTGGAACCCCATCAGGCGGCTTATGAAACCGCTCTGGAAAGCAAGTTCTCCGTGCAGGCCGAAGTCTTGGCCCCCGAAAGCGTTGAAAGCCTTGAAGCTTACAACGCATTGGTTACTGCTTATGAAGATGCTTTCCTTCAGAAGGATACAGCTGCCGCGCTGGAAGCCGTTGCCGTTTCTCCCGAAGCAGAAGAACAGGGAGTTTTGAAAGCACTGGCCCTTTCCTTTGCTGCTGAAGAAATCACGGCCATTGAAAGCTTCAAGAACGCCATTTCCTTCTCCAGCACGCTGTTCTGGTGCATGGCGTTCATGGTAGGTACCGTGCAGGGCGGCATTCAGGCCGTTTCCCGTTCCTACTTCAGCAAACTGGTTCCCAAGGACCGCTCTAACGAATACTTTGGGTTCTTCGATATCTTCGGCAAGTTTGCCTCTGTGATCGGCCCTGTGCTGTATTCTTTTGTAGGCGGACTGACCGGACGTTCCTCTCTGGGCGTACTGGGACTCATCATCCTGTTCCTGGTGGGCCTTGTGATCCTCATCGGCGGCCGGAAGCATCTGGAAGCGTTGGAACAGACCGCCGGCGCTGCCGCGGAATAAACTGCGTTTACTCCATCCATTCATAGAGCAGTGTTTCTCTGATTTTGTGTTCCATCCGGGAAATTCCCGCTTGAGAGGTGTGCATGATATATGCCGCCTCTTTTTGATTTTTCCCTTCTCTGTAACGCAGATGAAGCAGCTGCTGCTCTTTCCGGGAAAGCCTGCTGATCAGATCCCGCAGCATCAGCCGGTTCAACCAGGTTTCGCTTCCCGGATCGGCATAATTCTGCATCACTTCTTCCCCCGTTTGACTGCCGCGTCCCATTTCAAGCAGCAACGCTACTTCTGCTTTGTCCACCCCGGCAGCAAACGCCATTTCTTCTACAGTGGCAGAACGCATTCCTTCCTGCGAAGCTTTCTCCTGTGCTCGACGGATCTTTCCTATCATGGCGCGGGTACGCCACGGAATTTTTTCCGCACCTGCCTTTTTCATAGCGCCCAGTATATGCGGCACCGCAAAAGTGGAAAAACAGAAACCTTTACCCGGATCAAACTTGCGGATTGCACAAATCAATGCCATGCATCCCGCCTGACATGCGTCTTCCCTCCATGCAGGAAACCTGCTGCTCAACGCATGAATTAATGGCATATGCCGCATCAGCAGCTGCTCTTCCGCTTCCGTATCGCCTGTCTGCGCCATCAAAAACAGCGCCTTTTCACTCTGCTGCAATGGTTTTGACCAGCGTGACATTTGTTCCGCATCCAGGTTGGGATGTCACCTGTACATCATCCATAAATGTCTGCATCACAGCAAATCCCATACCCGAACGTTCTTTCTCAGGCTGCGTCGTAAAAAACGGCGTCATAGCCCTTGCAATATCCGGGATGCCGCATCCTGTATCCGACACTGTAACTGTCAGTTTACCGGAATGATCATAAGATGCCTCGACTTTTACAATGCCTGTTTCTTCCCGGTATCCATGAACAATGGCGTTGGTCACCGCTTCACTTACTGCTGTTTTGATATCCGTCAGTGTTTCCAGTGTAGGGTTAAGCTGTACAGCAAAGGCACTTACAGCTACACGGGCAAATCCTTCATTTTCCGGCAAACTCAAAAATTCCAGCGTCATGGCATTTTTTTGTTCCATCTGTGCTCCCTCCATCTTCATCCCTGCATCACCTCGATGATCTGTCCCATGCCGGACAACTGAAAAATTCGCGCAACCTGCCTGTTCATATTCCGGACAGCCACACTGCCGCCCCGCGACGCAAGCAGGCGATAGCGACCCAAAATGACGCCGATTCCGGATGAATCCATGAAGCTCATATCGCCCATATCAATCACAAGTCTGCGTATCTGAGGTTCTTCCAGCAATCTGTCCATCTCCCGCCTGATACTCTGCGCACAGCAATGATCCAGTTCTCCTTCAAGGTGTACAGTCAGCGTATCCCTGTGCTTTTCAAATCGCATGCCACTTCCTCCTTTACGAGAAAGGAGATTCACGGAATATACAAATATATCCTGCCTCACATTTTGGCAGGATATACCCATTCGTCCGACAAGAATATGTTTTTTCTGACAGAATGTTTTCCAAACAGTATCAAATAACAAAAAAGAACCTGCGGTCGCCCGCAGATTCTGTCAAACATTCTATTGTTCAGTTTCCGTATTTTCCCGTTCAGAAGGCAAAACCTCAGAAGAAATTTCTTCTGCAGTTTCCTCCGGCACAGTGCTTTCGGACCATTCTTCCATAGGGGCATCGTTTCCATCAGAAACGACATCAGAGAAAATAATGAACCCGCCAAAGCCGGCAATGCTCACATCTTCATGCTTGAAGGTGACAAGTCCGGGCTGCATAACAGTCAGTTTTTTGCTGTTCTTTGCCGTGTATTCTTCCCTGCACAGCGGGTCCAACACATACATACGCTCATCATCCGCAGCGGCCAGAAAAATATAATGCCCCGTATTGGTGAACACTGAACCTGCCCTGGAATGCGCCACGACACTCTGACCATTTTTCACTGCTTCAACAGCGAGCCGGTAATCGGTTGTGGTACTGACACTCAAACCGTATACAGAAGCCAGGTGGTGCACAAAACCGGTGGACGTTCCCTTGTCTTCCGAGCGGCTGATAACGCCCAGTGTATTGTTCCCTGCTGCAAAATCCGCAAAGATTAGTGGCAGAAAGCGTTCAAAATCCCGCACAGACGTAATAAGATACCGGGCATGATCATGCCTGCACTTATAGCGGTTCACAGAGCAGCTGCAAATACTGTAAGGGTTCTTTGCATACTGTGAAACCTTGTCCAGTTCCTCTTCCGCCACCATATTGGCAATGGCCATCCCCACCGCAGACGGCGCACAGCCGCCGTCACCGAACGGACGGGACTTCTTGGATTCCCGGGTTTCATAGACCATTTCTCTCCACAGCCCATCATTTTGGGCATAGTAGAATATTTCCCCGCGATAAGGCACATTCACCAGACCGGACAAACTCTCCGCCTGATCAAAATATGCCTCCGTTTCCAGAATATCCCTTTCTGACAAACAAAAAAGCACAGACGGCAGCGCGGCAAAAATCGCAAGAACGATCATGCATCCGGCAAGCAATCTGTGCTTCATGAAAAATCCTCCGAAATAGTTCCTGAATGGAAAAGTACGGACTGAATCAGTCTTCCTCTTCTTCCTCGGGCAGTTCGGCGTTGTGGTACACTTCAGTCACATCGTCGAAATCATCCAGCATCTCCAGCAGTTTCTGGATCTTCTGCATGGTTTCTTCATCGGCGATGGCCACGGTGTTCTGAGGAATCATCTGCGTATCGGCAGACAGGAAGGCATAACCGGCCTTTTCCAGCGTTTCACGCACGGCAGAAAAATCGTTGGGCGCGGTATATACTTCAAAAGCATCGTCCAGCACCTTCATATCTTCGGCGCCGGCGTCCAGCGCGGTCATCATCATTTCATCTTCGTCCATGCCGGGTTCGCGTTCGATAACGATAAGACCCTTATGGTCAAACATGTAGCCCACGCTGCCGGTAGTACCCAGGCTGCCGCCGTTCTTGTCAAAGATATGGCGCACTTCGCTGGCGGTACGGTTGCGGTTGTCGGTAACAGCCTTCACCATCACAGCCACGCCGCCGGGGGCATAGCCTTCATAGTTCAGTTCCACATATTCCAGACCGCTGCCTTCGCCGCTGGCTTTCTTAATGCTGCGCTGAATGTTATCGTTGGGCATGTTGTTGGCCTTTGCCTTGGCGATGACGTCACGCAGCTTGCTGTTGGATTCGGGGTTGGGGCCGCCATCGCGCACCACCATGGCAATTTCACGGCCGATCTTGGTAAAAATCTTGCCGCGGGCAGCGTCAGTCTTGCCCTTCTTCGCCTGAATATTATGCCATTTGGAATGTCCGGACATTGATAATCCCTCCAAGTAACCTGAAAGTATCTTATTAACCTGTGAATTATAACACAGATTT
>JAFYLS010000123.1 GCA_017550035.1 Clostridia bacterium | reverse complement strand
GAAAGCCAGCGCATGGTGGATGCCGTGAATGCAGCCGGCGGCAAGGCAGAACTGATCGTCGTTTCCTCTGCCGGGCACAATTCCTGGGAATTTGCCTATGAAGAAACCAACCTGATCCCCTGGCTGGCTGCCCAGAAACGTCCCGAAAAGGAATAATCCTTCCACACAATGAATACGATACAGAAAGCGAGTGCGACCCACATGAACTACGTTGAAAAACTGCATGTATTTCAGAGCCCCTACCACAAGGACGTTCAGATGAACGTGGTGGTATCCGTTCCCGAAGATTTTTCCGCCGATGAAATGCTGCCCATGATGGTATTCCTCCACGGCGCAGGCGAACGCGGCAACGATCCCGAACTGCTGGCCATCCACGGTCTCCTCAAATACACCCGCAAGGGCAATTTCCCCCACCGCGCCGTAGTAGTCTCTCCCCAGGTTCCCAGTGAAGAACTGACCTGGAGCCACCTGTGGGCAGAAGCTTATGACCTGATCCTGCAGATGGAAAAGGAATACCACGTGGATGAAAACAGAGTGACCCTTACCGGCATTTCCATGGGCGGTTTTGGCACCTGGGAAATCGGCATGATGCACCCCGACCACTTCGCAGCCATCGCCCCCATCTGCGGCGGCGGCATGTCCTGGCGCTCCGGTGCGCTGGTCAACACCCCCGTGCGCGCCTTCCACGGCGATGCGGACGATACGGTGGAACTGTGCATGTCTCAGGTCATGGTAGACGCCATCAACCGTCAGGGCGGCAAGGCTTCCCTCACCATCTTCCATGACGTGGGCCACAATTCCTGGGCGCCCGCCTACGAAGACACCAACCTCATCGCCTGGCTCTACGCTCAGAAGAAGGCATAACTTCCCGCAAAAGCAAGATTATTCTTGACTTTTCACCCCGGATTTTGTATGATAGCCCTTGCGAAGAAGGAAAGAGTAACCGTCTGACCGGCCCACAGAGAGCGTACGGTAGGTGCAAGTACGCGGCGGAATGCGGTGAACATGGCTCCGGAGCACGCAGGGTGAATCGTCAGCCCTGCCGCTTAAGCCCCGTTACAGGCTGTCAATGAAGGTGTGCCGCACTTAAAAACGGCATGCAAAATCAGGGTGGTACCGCGTAATTTTACTTATTTACGCCCCTGCATCACAGGATGCAGGAGCGTTTTTCGTTTCTGCAAAAAGGAGGTGTTCCAGTGGCCGGGATTGTGAAGACCTATGCGCAGTCGGCCCCTTCCATGCGTCTTGCGGGCAGGCGCTACAAAAACAGCGACCGGCAAAACGGCACCTTTGCCCATCTGTGGGATCAATGGTTTACCCAGGGGTTGTTTGAGCCGTTGGAAAAGCTGTCTGCCCCCATCCCGGGGTATGCGGATCAGGATGCATACCTGGGCTTCATGCAGGTGGATGAGGACGATCCGGACGCATTTTGCTACTGGATCGGCATGTTCCTCAGGGAAAATACGCCTGTGCCGGACGGATATGAATATCTGGACGTGCCTGCAAACAAAATGCACATTGCCTGGATCCGCGGGAAGGCGGACACGGGCGAAGTATATGCATGCAATGAAGACGTGTGCCTCAAGGCTCTTGCGGAAAACGGCCTGCCTACCCGGGCGCAGCAGGGCAAATGGGCGTGCATGGAACGCTATCAGTGCCCCCGCTTTACCACTCCCGATGCAGAAAACTGCATCGTGCTGGATTTTTGTTTCCTCAACCAGTAAAGATATCATCATCATAAAGAAAGAGTGAATCCAACCATGAGCGAACAGAACAAGAAAACTTTCTACATCACCACGCCCATCTACTATCCCTCGGGCAACATGCACATCGGCCACACCTACACCACCGTAGCTGCCGACACCATGACCCGCTTCAAGAAGCTGACCGGCTATGACGCCTATTTCCTCACCGGCACCGACGAACACGGCCAGAAGATCGAACTCAAGGCCGCCGAAGCCAAAGTGACCCCCAAGGAATATGTGGACAAGATCGTGGCCAACACCAAGGAACTGTGGAAACTGATGAACATCGAATACGATGATTTCATCCGCACCACCGACGAACGCCACGAAAAGATCGTGCAGAAGATCTTCAAGCAGTTCTACGAACAGGGCGATATTTACAAGGCTTCCTACGAAGGCCAGTACTGCACCCCCTGCGAAAGCTTCTGGACCGCCAGCCAGCTGGTGGAAAAGGACGGCGTGAAGGTGTGCCCCGACTGCGGACGTCCCACCGAACTGGTGACCGAAGAAAGCTATTTCTTCCGCATGAGCAAGTATCAGGACTGGCTCATCGATTACATCGAGACCCATCCCGATTTCATCCAGCCTGCCAGCCGCGCCAATGAAATGATCAACAATTTCTTGAAGCCCGGTCTGCAGGACCTGTGCGTAAGCCGTACCTCCTTCAAGTGGGGCGTGCCCGTGGACTTTGACCCCAAGCACGTGGTGTACGTGTGGATCGACGCATTAAGTAACTACATCACCGCCATGGGCTACGGCACCGATCATGACGAACTGATGCAGAAGTACTGGCCCGCCAACGTGCATCTGGTAGGCAAGGAAATCGTGCGTTTCCACACCATTTACTGGCCCATCATGCTGCACGCTCTTGGCCTGCCCCTGCCCAAGCAGGTGTTTGCCCACGGCTGGCTGCTCTTTGGCAATGACAAGATGAGCAAGTCCAAGGGCAATGTGCAGTATCCCCAGCCCATCGTGGAACGCTACGGCTGCGACGCGCTGCGCTACTACCTGCTGCGCGAAATGCCCTTCGGCGCCGACGGCAACTACACCAACGAAGCCTTCCT
>JAFYLS010000122.1 GCA_017550035.1 Clostridia bacterium | reverse complement strand
GCGCGGAGCCGAGCGCGCCCAGTGGGCGAAGCAGTGAGGCGGAAGCGTGGTGAGCGAAGAAGCCTGACAAGCAAAAGCGCAGGCAGGCGCGTATTGCGAACCTGACCGAGTGCAGCGAGAGCACTGGTTCGAGTCCAGTAAACACCACCAAACAAGAAACCACCCAACAGGGTGGTTTTTTGTTTGGTTTTTTGTTTGGTTTTTTGTTTGGTTTTTTGTTGGCTGCTTTGCATCCATGGCCTCTCACCGCGCGAATGCACATCGATTGGGTGCGGAGCGAAAGTACCTGTTCAAATGAAAAGTCATGTCCTTGCGGACATGACTATTTGTTATGTTTCGACAAACTCCAGATAAGCGATGTGCTTTCCCTTTGCTTTGGCGTATTCGATTTCTTTCTTTGTCTGGCTGCCGATATAGCCGTCCACATTGATGACCAGGATTTCATCCGCCATATCGATGCGCTGCAAATGCAGGTCATTCAGCAGAGAAATCTGGTCATCCGAAAGCGGGCATCGCCGGGAGCGGGAAAAAGCCCCGGAGTCAGCACGATATAGCCTTCCGGCGTCAGGTGATGCTAAGCTTTTTCAAAGGCGTCCCGGAAACGTACACTGCCGCATAGCGTGATGACCTTGGCTGGCTTTGATGTTCATATTCTCAGCAGTGCTCCCGGTACCATTCATAATCGTAACCGTATTCGCCTTCGTGGCGGTAGGGGCGGAGGATGAAGTGGCATACGCCGTTTTGGCCCAGTGTGATGGCGGCAGTTTCGCCGGCTTCCAGTTTTACGGATGCGTTCATGGGCTGGGCGGCTGTGCGGAGGAATTCCACATCATCAGGCTTCAGGGATACCGGTTCGCCCATGTCATGCCAGATTTTCAGGGGATTGCAGGTGTCTTCATCGGCAAGAGAGGTGAGCAGGGTGTAAGCGCCCTGTTCGGGAAGGTCTATGTGAAGGGTCAGCGCGTCCCGACCGTTCCGGCACAGGTTCCAGCACACGCCTTCCAGCGAGCCGTCCTTGTTTTTGACGATGACGCATTTGTCGTCCCGGTGTATGCATTCGCCTTTCAATCGGCTGAAATAGTGGAAGGTCCACAGGGTGGGCTTTGGGATCAGGTTGTTGGCCATCATGCCAAAGCCGCCGTGGAAAGGCAGGGACGGCACACCGATCTCCTCAAACACATCGCCGAAGGTCCAGTAGGAATAACTGCGGGCTACATCGCCAAGGCAGGAAAGCAGCCCTGCAATATAAGCGGCGTTCAGGTTGGTGTCGTGAATGGGGCACATGGGGTTGTAGGACGTGTTGTATTCGGTAATGTGCATGTCCATGCCTTTATACTCGGGGAAGCTGTCAATGATCTCCCGGGAGGTTTTCATTTCCTCGTAGGTATAGTTGACGTCGCACATTTCGTGGTAAGTGTAGCGGCCCTTGCGGAGGGTGCTTTGTCCCATGTACGCATGGCGGGTGACAAAATCCAGCGGCAGCTTCTTTTCCCGGCAGAAGGTGAGGAAATCGCGAATCCAGTCCTGACTGCCCTGCCCGCCGCAGATGGCGGGACCGCCTACCTTCATTTCGGGCAGTACTTCCTTGACGGCCAGTGCGCTGATTTCATACAAACGCAGATATTTTGCCTTGTCCGCGTTTTCCCAGAAGCCGGGCAGGTTGGGTTCGTTCCATACTTCACAGGGCCAGGAAGATACTTCTTCATAGCCGTAGCGGTCGATGAGATGGCGCAAAAGCGCCTTGATCATGCCTGTCCATTTATCTTCGTCTGCAGGCGGCGTGGTGTTGCCCTTCCAGTAGAAAATGGTCTGGGTGCCGCTGGCCATCTTTTCGGGCATGAAACCCAGCTCCAGGAAAGGACGGATGCCCATGTTCAGGTAACTGTCCATCACCCGGTCCAGATAGGTGAAGTTGTAGCCTTCGTGCCACACGCCTTCATCATCGCACCAGGGGCGGTAGATGGCCATATCGTCGGTGAACAGGCCGTGACCGCGGATGTGCTCAAAGGGCGCTACATGCCTGACGGCGCGCAGCTGCTTCTGGTACTCTTCGTGAAGCGCCAGACCCATGCGGCCTGTGCCCACGCAGTACATGGCGGTGTTGGTGAAAGGGGCGCGGCTGTCCTTCGTCAGCGTGATATGGTGCTGTTTCATCGGTTTTCCTCCCCGGTGTATGGTTGAAATTTGCCAAAGTCAAAAACAAACAGCTGGTCGGGATGAATGTTGACCTGTCGGGTATCGATCTCCCAGCCCATGGAAACGGGCGCAGCGTTCATCAGGTTTTCTTCCGTCAGTGCGTCAAAGAACTGTTCCATTTTGCTGCGGGGGTACAATGCGCCCTGATGGGAACAGAGCACATGTTCAAAGGGCAGTTCAAACAGTTTGCGGACATTTTGCAGGTATTCCCGTACGCCCAGTGCCTCCGGGAAAAAGAGCCAGGTGCATGTGTTCCAGTTGTCGCCGGTCAGAAGCAGACGGTATTGGGGGATATAGACCACCAGGCTTCCCGGTGTGTGACCGGGACAGGGGATGATATCTGCAGTGATGCCGCCCAGGTCCAGGGTGCATGCGCCCTTTTGATACTGGATGGGGATGGGGATTGTCAGGAAACCATCCGGCGGCGGAATACCTTTTGCCCGCGCCTGTTCCAGCACTTTTTGGCGCTGAGCGGTACTGGTGTAGCGGGAAAATGCAGCCTGATCTGCTTCCAGCAGCCATACTTCGGGCAGGTGCATGGCGCCCAGTGCATGGTCGTGATGGGCGTGGGTCAGCAGGGTGCAAACAGGCAGATGGGTGAGGGTGCGGATAAAGGCATATACATCCTCCATGCCGTAACCTGCATCCACCAGCAAAGCGCGTTTGCTGCCTGCGATCAATGTCATGTGCGCGCCCAGTTTGTCCCCGATGTGGTACACATGGGGAAAGTATTCGGTATATGTAAAATTCATATGCAGACCTCCGCATATTGCTGCTTACACCATTCGACGTAGCGCAGTCTTTTCCTTTTTTTGGTTGCAATCCAGACTGCGCTGCGTTACAATAAAGGGGAAGACAAACTGATACCCTGTAAACGGGAAAGGAACATCCTTATGCCTGAAAAAAAGTACGGTCTTTGCTGGCTGCCGGATTTGACGGACGCCCCTTCTTTGTATGCGGAAACCTGTCTGGATATGGCAAAAGCGGAGCTTCATACGGGTGCGCGGCTGCTGAAAAGCCAGCAGGCATATATCGAATTGGATGCTGCGCTGGGCGACGGATACAAGATTGCAAAAACGGAAGACGGCTACACCGTTACCGGCGGCGAAACGGGCGTTTTGTACGGCGCATACCGGCTTTTGATGGCGCTAAAGGCTGGGGAAACGCCGCCTGACGGGCTGCAGAAGCCCTTTTACGCCCTGCGCATGATTAATTGCTGGGATAATGCCGAAGGCACTGTGGAACGCGGCTATTCCGGGCGCTCTCTCTTTTTTGAAAACGGCAAACTGGATTATGATCCGGAACGCATCCGTCAATTGGGCAGAATGCTGGCATCCGTGGGCATCAATGCCCTGTGCATCAACAATGTGAACGTGCATGCGCCCGCCCATCAGCTGATTGAGGAACAGTGGCTGCCCAAAGTAAGCAAGCTGGCCGGTCTTTTGCGTCCCTTTGGTGTGCGGCTGATGCTGTCCATCGATTATGCCCATCCCATTCGCCACGGCATCGGCACTTCAGATCCAAAGGATGAAGAGGTGCAGAACTGGTGGATGAAGCGGGCGGATATCGTGTACCGCTATGTGCCGGATCTTGCGGGCTTTGTGGTCAAAGCGGACAGTGAACATCGCCCCGGCCCCTTTACATACGGGCGCACCCATGCAGACGGCGCCAATATGCTGGCCAAAGCGCTCAAACCCCACGGCGGCGTGCTGGTGTGGCGCTGCTTTGTGTACAACTGCCTGCAAAACTGGCGGGACACCGTGACCGATCGTCCCATGGCGGCGTACCAGCACTATGCGTATCTCGACGGCCAGTTTGAAGACAATGTGATTTTGCAGGTAAAAAACGGCCCCTTTGATTTTCAGGTGCGGGAACCCGTATCGCCGCTGTTTTATGCCATGCCGAATACCAACCTCTGCCTGGAAGTGCAATTGGCGCAGGAATATACCGGTCACCAGATCGACATTTATGCCATGGCGCCCATGTGGCAGGAGCATTTTGCGGACATGCCCAAGGAAAAGGTGATGGCCATGGCGGCAGTCAGCAATCTGGGCAGGGACGAAAACTATACCGGCCATCCCTTTGCGGCGGTCAACCTTTTTACCTACGGTTTCATGGCATGGAACCCGGATGCAGACCCCGGTGATATGATTCGTTTGTGGTGCCGCCTGACGTACCGGCTTCCCTGTGATCAGGAAAATATGCTGCACGAACTGCTGATGAACAGCCGCCGTGTGTATGAAAAATATACCGCGCCGCTGGGGCTTTGCTGGATGGTGGAACCCCATGTGCATTACGGGCCTTCGCCTATGGGGTATGAGTATGCTCTGTGGGGCACCTACAACCGGGCCAACCGGGAGGCAGTGGGCATTGACCGCACGAAGAACGGCACCGGTTATATTCTGCAGTATCCGGAGGAAATGCAGAAAAAGTATGAAGATGCGGCAGCCTGCCCGGATGAACTGAAGCTGTTCTTCCACCGCCTGCGCTACGATTACGTGATGCCGGACGGCCGCACGCTGATCCAGCGTATTTATGACGATCATTTTGAAGGCGCAGAGGAAGCGGAAGAAATGGCGCGGGTGCTGGAAAAGCTGGCATTGTCCGAGCCTGACCGCACCATTGCTTGGGAGCGCATGGAAAAGCAATTGAAGAATGCCCGGGAATGGCGGGATGTGGTCAATAACTTCTTCTATCGTTTCAGTGGTGCGACGGATGAAAAGGGAAGAAAAATCTACGAATAAAAATGCGCAGGTTACAAAAATCGGGGACAAAAAGGCTTTCCTGTAACGTCATATGGTCAGAATAGGAAAAAACGGCAAAATCGGAAAGAAAAGGTACATGCCGTTTCAAGCCTGTCCCCCCGGCGTATAAAGAAACTGAGAAACCCTATTGCTTGGTAAAAGGAGAGAAACACGATGATGAAACGCTTTGTATCGCTGTTGATGGCGCTGCTGCTGATGGTGGTGTCCGTGCCCGCTCTGGCGGATGGCATTGCGGACGATCAGGTGGTGTGGGCAATCGTTCGGAATCACGGTTACGAAACGGTCCGCATCAAGATGTATGCAGAAGCCAGCCAGCAGAGCGACGTGGTGGCCGAAGTGTACAGCGGCGTGTATGTCCGCGTCTTGGAAGAAGGAAACGGATTTGCCAAAGTGCAGCTGAACTGGGAGCCCGCACAGGTGCTGGAGGGCTATATGCTGTCCGGCCATGTGGATAAAGCCATGACCGAGATCAAGGTGGAAACCCCCGTACTGAAGGTGAGCAATACAGCAGGCGGCGACGGCATCACGCTGCGTTCTGCTCCTGTAAATGACAGCAGCAATGCCTTTGGCGTACTGCCCAATGGCACGCAGGTGACCATGCTGGGCGTTGTCGGCAATCACAGCTGGTATCTCATTCAGTCCGGCGGCATGGTGGGTTACGCTGCCCGCTACGGTTTTAATTTTGCCGGCGACAAGGCCCATGTGCCTTCCGATGGTACCGAGGACAAGGAAGAAAAGGTGCATGCCTTCTATGGCCCCACCGGCAATTATGTGACCGGCGAATGGACGCTGGCTACGCCCCAGTACTGGGCAGTGGTAAACAATCCCAAGCAGGCCGAACGGCTGCACCTGCGCAAGGAAGCCAGCTATTCTTCCGAATCTCTGGGCCGTTACTACAACGGCGTCCGCGTGGAAGTGCTGGATACCTCCACGCCTGAATGGACCTATGTCCGCATCGGCGAACTGGTGGGCTACATGCGCACCCAGTACCTGAAGTTTGACGAACCCTGTCCCGCTTCCGGCATGCCTGTGATGGAAATTTTCAATCCCGGTCCGCTGGCAAACATGAAGCTGCGCCTGCTGCCCGACATGAACGCGCCTTATGACGGCGTGTACAAAAACGGCACCAAGGTGACCATGATGGGCTTTACCGCCGACTGGGCCCACGTCATCGTGGACGGTAAAATGGGCTTTATGCGCACCGAATTCCTGAAGTAAATATGTTTTGCAGCCCCGGCAGCATATGCCGGGGTTTTTGCATTTTTGGGCGGGGCGTTTGCATATTGACAAAGTGATGCAGGATATCCATAATAAAACCAGAACTTGAATTGGAGGATGTTATGAAAGAGATCCATGTCAATGAACTGCTGCTCAATCCCATGGATAAAATCGCCCATGAGTGGATGCTGATCACCGCAGGCACTTTGGAAAACGGCTATAACACCATGACGGCATCCTGGGGCCATATGGGCTCCATCTGGGGGCATGGCGGCGGACTGCCCACATCTGTGATTTTTGTGCGGCCTCAGCGCTATACCAAGGAATTCATTGACCGGGAGGATTATTATACCCTCAGCTTTTTCCCTGCGGAACATAAAAAGGCATTGGGGTATCTGGGTTCCCACTCCGGGCGCGATGAGGATAAGGTGGCAGCGGTTGACTTCCATCCGGTCTCCGTTCCTCACGGCGTTACCTTTGAGGAAGCGGCGCTGACGCTTGTGTGCCGCAAAATCTACCGCGCACCCATCGTGGAAGAAAATTTCATCGATAAAAGCGTGGTGGAAGACTGCTACCCCAAGCGGGATTTTCACGATATGTATATCGGCGAAATTGTGGAAGTTTATACAAAGGATGCATAAAATACAAGTCTGCTTTCCGATGGAAAGCGGCTTTTTTGAATATTCAAAGTGAAAATAGCTTCCGAAATCGGGAAAAGTAGGGGGGATAAACAGAAAAAGAACAGTTTGCGTGAAAAAATATGCATGCTTTTTGTTGACAAATGCATTGTCCGGGCGGATAATGAAATTACCGATAATTCAATAAACGGAGGGACTCTCATGAAGAAGATTCTTGCGTGGCTCAGCGTGATGGCGCTGTGTCTGTCTCTGGTGGGCGGCGCGTTTGCACCCGCACATCATGCCCATGCCGAAGAAGCATGTGCCCATGAAAAT
>JAFYLS010000121.1 GCA_017550035.1 Clostridia bacterium | reverse complement strand
GCCCACTCACATGAACGTGTGCACCCGCTGCCTGCGTTCCGGCCTGGTGCAGCGCGCCATGCACGAAATCAAGGTCGTCGAAGTTGAAGCCCCCGTGGCCGAAGTCGCCGTCGTTGAAGAAGCGTAATTGATTTTCGCAACGTATAAGACCGCCTGAATGGGCGGTCTTATTTTTGTGTACAGGTGATCCGTTGGCGATTCGTCGGTCTATTTATGAATATACAGCACCGTTTTTTGAGCAGGAGCAAGTGCTTCATTTCAGCACTGTTTCCTGTAAATCAGCATCCCCTTGCCGTAGGGATCGTCTTCTGCCCCCAATTCTTCCCGTTCAAAAGCATAGCCGCTCTTCTCCAGCACTCGGACTGACGCCAGATTCCCGCGCATCACACGGCCGTACAGCACGCGAACACCAAACCGGGAAACAGCATATTGCGTCATTGCATGTACCAGCTCTGTTGCCAGCCCCATTCCGCTATAACGCCGGGTGATCACGTACCCAATCTCCACTTGATCCGCATCACCTTCCACTTCGTTGATCCCGGTATCCCCTATCAGTTCTCCGGTTTCTTTCCATTCAACTGCCAGCACATAGGGCAATCTACCCTGCGCAGCACAAGCGGCAAAATAGTCAATGGCACACTTCGCCTCTTCCGGATCCGCATAGCTTTCATTGGGTATCCACCGCTTTACCCCGGCTTCCGAATGAATGGCAAACAGGCGTTGTACATCATCCGGTGCGAAGGTTCTAACTCTCATTCTTGCAGTCTCGAATACATAATCCATACAATTTAACCTTTTCCCGTATCCAACTTCCTCTGCCGGAACACAGATCCCCAACACATGCAAACAGGCACAGCAGAACCGACCGCCGTGCCTGTTTTGGTGTCATTTATTCTGCTTTCTGGCCCAGGATTTTCAAATCGTCATTATCGGCAAAGGCCACAGCAGCAAAGCCTGCTGTTTCCAGATTGCCCAGCTGCTTACCCAGCTTCTTCTGCTGAGGCAGCACCGTCACGGCATACTGTCCGCGCAAGGTTTCCGCCTTCTTCAGCACATCGGCAAAAGATACGTCATTGCGGTACAGCAGCGCCAGTTTCTTCGCCACAGGCGCTTTATAACCCTTTTCCAGCAAAATGCCGCAGATGCGTTCAAAGCCGATGGAGAAGCCCACAGCAGGCACCTGCTGACCCAGGAATTTACCGATCATGCCGTCATAACGGCCGCCGCCGGCAACCGCACCGGAGAACGCAGCACAGGTAATTTCAAACACCACGCCGGTATAGTAGCCCTGGCCACGCACCAGAGAGGGCGCGTAAACGATGCCGTACTTGCCGCCGGAAAGTTCACGAACGGTGTTGATCACATTCATCAGGTTGTCAGACAGGCTCTTGTCTTCCAGCGTGGCAGCCACGCGTTCGATGGAGAAATCGCCTTCTCGCAGGAAAGCATCCAGCGCTTCAATAGCCTGAGCAGGATATTCCTTTTCGGTCAGTTCCTTTTTCACGCCTTCGGCGCCGATCTTGTCCAGCTTATCAAAGGTCACGCAAACGCTGTCCAGCGTATCGGCAGCAAAGCCCATGTTCGTCAGCATGCTGCGCAGCATACGGCGGTCATTGATATTGACGGTAAAATCGTTGAAACCGATGGCCAGCAGCGCCCGTGCCGTCACGTCGATCAGCTCGATTTCGGCATTGATGCTGTCATCGCCCAGAATGTCGATATCGCACTGCACAAATTCGCGCATACGGCCCTTCTGAGGACGTTCGGCACGGAAAACGCGGTCAGTCTGGATTACCTTGAAAGGCGTAGGCAGACTGGCGCGGTTGGCTGCGTAATAGCGGGAAAGGGGAAGCGTCAAATCATAGCGCAAACCCATGTCGGACAGTTCCTTTTCATCGCCGGAAACCAGTGCGGCATTCAGCTTTTCGCCGCGCTTGAGCACCTTGAAAATCAGGTTCAGGTTGTCGCCGCCTTCGCTCTTGTCAAGGTTTTCCATGTCTTCCAGCATGGGCGTACCAATACGCTCAAACCCGCTGGCGCGATAAACATCCAGAATTTTGCCCTGCACATAGTCACGAAGACTCATTTCGTCCGGCAGGTAGTCCTTCATACCCTTCAAAGGAGTGATCTTCATAATGTTTCTCCTTTCAATCATTTGTCCTGTTTATGCAGGATAGTGATCCGTCAGATTGATATATTCTTTCAGCGTCAGTGTTTCACCGCGCCGTGTGGTTTCAATATCGCTTGCCTGAAGCCAGGTTTCCACTGTATTCCGGTCCATGTGGAACGTATTCATCAGATTGTTGAGCAGCGTTTTCCGGCGCATAGCGAAGCCGGCAGTCACCACCTTGAGAAACAGGTTTTCCTGTTCCCCGGCAAAGGCACGCTCTTCCTTTTGATAGAGCGGCATGGTCACAAAAGCGCTGTCCACCTGAGGCGGCGGGGTAAAAAGCACACGCGGCACATCCAGCACAATCTGGGGCTTGCCGTAATACTGCGCTTTCAGGGAAAGCACGCTGTATTCCTTGCCGCCGGGCTTGGCTGTCAGGCGTTCCGCTGCTTCTTTCTGAACCATTACATTGATGGAAAGAATCGGCATGTCCGATGCCATCAACATGTTCATCAGGTCTGCAGTCAGATAATAAGGGATGTTGGCCACCACATGGAACGGCCCCAATTCACGAGTGATCTCAGGCAGATTGATCTTCATCACATCGCCGTGCACCAGCGAGAAATTTGGGTACTTATTCATACCAACGCGCAGGATGGGAATCAGCGCATCATCAATTTCCACGGAAACCACTTTTTTGCAGCGCCGGCACAGTTCTTTGGTCATGATGCCCATACCGGGACCAATTTCCAGCACGCAGTCATTTTCCCCTACTTCCGCCAATGATACAAGGCTTTCAATCAGCATTTCATCCGTCAGGAAATTCTGACCCAGGTTTTTTTTATGGTGAAACTCCTGTTTCCCCTTGCCCGGTTTATTTCCTCTGGTGTTTTTGCCGTTCTTCACGCCGTTCATCCCAGCCTCCTGCAGGTTTCCACAATTTCCTTCATATCCGATGCGCCAAACAACGCCGTACCCATCACCAGCACACTGGCCCCGCTCTGGGCACAAATTCCCGCCGTGCTCATATTCACGCCGCCATCCACGGAAATCTCGCCCTTGTAGCCCATTTCACGCAGGCGGGTAATTTTTTCCATCTGCTCTTCCTTGAATTTCTGACCGCCGAAGCCAGGCTCCACCGTCATGATGAGCACCATATCCGCATCATCCAGATAAGGCACAATACGGCTGAGCGGCGTGCCGGGACGCAGCGTAATGCCGCTGAGCGCACCCCGTTCACGAATGAGCTTGAGCATATTATGCATATCGCCATCCGCTTCCACATGTATAGTCACAGCCTTTGCACCGGCGCCAATAAAGGCATCCAGGTACTTGAAGGGCTGATCCAGCATGAGATGCACATCCACAAATGCCTCGGGAAATTCCTTGCAAATGCGGGCGCATAAGGCCGGTCCATAGGAGAAGTTCGGCACAAAATGTCCGTCCATAATGTCCAGATGAATCCATTCGGCTCCGGCTTCCAGAACCCGGCGAATATCACTGCCCATGTTCATCATGTCTGCCGCCAGAATAGAAGGTGCTAATTTAATCATATCGTTCTCTCCAGTTTTTTCTCAGTACATCCAGCAAATACCGGTACCGTTCATAACGGTCGGGATGAATCTTCCCTTCCCCTACGGCCTCTCTCACTGCACAGCCCGGCTCACTATGATGGTAGCAGGGCGCAAAACGGCACTGACCGATATAGTTTTCAAATTCAGGATAATAATCCTGCAGCAGCACAGGATCAAACACATCCTCAATATCCAGCAAGCTGAAGCCCGGGGTATCAAACACCCGCATATCCTGAAAACAAAACAGTTCCGCATGGCGTGTCGTATTTTTTCCGCGGGCAATTTTCCGGCTGATATCGCCGGTTTCCAGTTCCAACTTGAAAAGGCTGTTAAGCAATGTGGATTTCCCCACGCCCGATTGTCCCAGAAAGCATGCCGTTTCGCCTTTGAGAAGTGCTTTTACTTCATCCAGTCCTTCTTCTTCAAGAGCACTGATGGCAATGATCCGTGTATCTGCACCTTGATAGGTTTCCCGAGCCAGCCGTGCCGTCTCCCCCTGGTCCAGATCGCACTTGTTGATCAAAATTGCCGTTTTCACACCCTGTTTACGGGCATAGTACAGCATTTTATCCACCAACAGCCAATCCGGCAGCGGCTGCACGGCAATCTCTATGCACATCAGCGACATATTGGCTACCGGAGGGCGCAGACACTCGCTGCGCCGGGGCAGTATTTCCTCTACCCAACCGTGCTCGTCACTGATCTCACCGGGAGTAAACAGAATGTCATCCCCCACCAGCGGAGAAATATGCTGCCTGCGGAATTTCTTTTTGGCGCGAAGCACATATTCCGTTCCGTCTTCGCTCCGTACGGTATAAAAGCCGCCCCGGCCGCGAAGCAATGTTCCCTGCATCATAGATCAGTTTTCTCCTCCGATGTTTCCGTCAGCACCGTCAGTCTGCGTGGGCTGAAGCACATGAACAACCAGTATGGCCGTGGCATCTTTGGTTGCAGTCGCCCCTACCTGAAGGGGATTCCGCTCCCGGTCGTAGTAGCCTTGCGTGCTCACCACGTTGTGCATATCGGCATCTTTATCGATTACTTCTTTAATTTCCGTTACCTGAATACCCAGCATTTCCAGTTCTTTCAGGGCATTCTCACGCGTTTTGCCGCCCAGTTCGGGCAAAGTGATGCTGCTGCCGCTGAGCGTCAGCTGCACAATACCGCCGCTGATCACAGTCCCGCCTGCGGGAGACTGGTCAATCACCGTATTCCAGGGAGTATTGGACAGCACGCGTTCCGGCAGTTCCACCGCCGTAATGCCCAATCTCTCCAGTTCGGCCCGCGCCTCTTCCAGACTTTTGCCCTTCACATCGGGCACTGTTTTTTCTTCCGGACCGGTGGAAACAGTAAGCAGCACCGTTTCCCCTTTTTTCAGCTTTGTATCGTATTCCGGCATCTGCATAATGACCGTACCGGCAGGCTTTACAGCATCGCTGGCGCGGGATACATGCACCTTGAGCCCGGAACGGATCAGCAACCGGGTGGCTTCCTCTTCTGTTTCATCCAGAAGGTATGGCACACTGGTCATATTCACCACCTGATTGTAGATATACACAGAACCTGCTGCCAAGCCGGTCAGTGCCATCAGGCAAAGGGCGGCGCCTATGATCTTGAGCCAGATCATCTGAGGCGATATGCGCTTCTTCTTTACGCGGCCGGTATCCTGAGAAATCTGCGCGATGGGTTTATCCTGAATGGAACTGAGCCAGTCGCCATCCGGTTCATGCATGGCACGGTGTACATCCTGTGCCATTTCCAGCGCACTCTGGTAGCGGTTCTCCGGATTTTTTTCCATGGCACGGAGCACCACTTTTTCAAGTGCGGGCGAAATACCAGCCTTGAGGCTGCTCATGGCTTTGGGCTGCGCATTAATCTGCTGCATCGCCACAGCCACCGGGGTTTCGCCGTCAAAAGGCACCTGCCCCGTCAGCATTTCATACATCACAACGCCCACACTGTACAAATCGCTGGCTGCCGTTACCTGACCGCCGCGCGCCTGTTCGGGCGAAAAGTAATATACAGAACCCATCACACTGTCTGTCTTGGTCAATGTGGAACTGCCGGCCACACGGGCAATACCAAAGTCAGCTACCTTGATATGGCCCTCGGAATGCACCAGCACATTCTGGGGTTTGATATCCCGGTGGATGATGCCGTTTTGATGCGCATGCTGCAGCGCTGAGAGAATGCGAATGGCAATCTGACATGCCACCTGCGGCTGTACGGCGCCTTTGTCCTGAATCATGTCTTTCAGGGTTTTTCCCTTCACATATTCCATGACAAGGTAACGCATATTTCCTTCCTGACCTACGTCCAGAAGGTTTACGATGTTATGATGGCTCATTTTACTGGCTGTGATGGCTTCCCGCTCAAAACGGCTCAGGAACTCTTCATCCCGGCTGTATTCGGGACGCAGAATCTTCACTGCCACCTGATGCCCCGTGCGCTTATCCTGCGCCCGGTACACCACAGACATGCCGCCCTTGCCAATAAACTCATTAAGCTCGTAGCGATTATCCAGTACTTTGCCGATCATTTCGCCACCTCCCCGAGAAGCAGCGTCACATTATCCCGCCCGCCAAGCGAAAGCGCGCGGAGCAGCAGTGCATTGGCAGCATCTTCCATAGTCATGTTTTCCATGCGGGAAGCAATTTCGGCATCGCTCACATACTCGGTCAAGCCATCGGAGCAGAGCACCCATTGATCGCCGGCTTTTTTATCCACACGGAAAATATCGCACTCGATGGTTTCCGCAGTGCCGATGGCACGGGTGATCACATTACGGTAAGGATGACGAGCCGCCTCTTCCTCCGTAATCACACCCTCTCGTAGCATTTCTCCAACCAGAGAGTGATCCATCGTCATTTGGCGGATTTCGCCATTCCGGAGCAGATAGGCACGGCTGTCCCCTACATGGGCAAAAAGCAGCGTACTTTCATCTTCCCACATCATCGTCAGCGTAGTACCCATGCCGTTGTAATCCGGGTTATTCATCTGAGCCTGATACACCTGACGGTTTGCTTCTTCCACCGCAGCGCGGAGAATATTTTCCGAAGGCTTCTGGTTTGCAAGCAGACGGGTAAGCAGTTCTACCGTCATACTGCTGGCCACATCGCCGGCACGGTGCCCGCCCATGCCGTCCGCCACGCCGTACAAACTGTACTGCCGGTGTTGCACAAGCAATGCGTCCTGATTGGAAGAACGCACTCGACCGATATCCGTTCTGCTGACAACCTTCATGCCTTCACCTCCGTCAAATGCTTTTTACGAAGCTGACCGCAGGCTCCTTCAATATCGTCTCCCATCTCCCGCCTGCGGGTTGCAGAGATGTGGAGGTCCTTGAGCACTTTCAGGAAAGTTTGCACCTGTTTTTCAGTTACACCCTTCAAATTGCGCTCCGGCACGGAATTAAGCGGAATCAAATTCACGTGGCACTGCATGCCGCGAAGCCGGCTTGCCAGTTCACGCGCGCAGGCTTCATCTGCGTTCAGCCCGTCTACCAGTGCATATTCAAATACAATGCGCCGCCCCGTCTTTTGCAGGTAGAACCTGCAGGCGTCCAGCACTTCGGGCATAGAATAGCGGTTGGCAATGGGCATCAGCTGTTTGCGGATCTGATCATTGGGCGCATGCAGCGAAAGGGATAGCGTTACAGGAAGCCCTTCCAGGGCAAGCTGCTTCATTTTGTCCACCAGGCCGCAGGTGCTCAGCGAAATGTGACGCAAACCGATGTTCAGCCCCTTTTCATGGCTGACCAGGCGGAGAAAGCGCACCACTTCGTCATAGTTATCCAGCGGTTCGCCGCTGCCCATGAGCACAATATTGTGCACCCGTTCGCCATTCATATCCCGGTTTGCGCACTGCACCTGACCCAGCATTTCAGCAGCCGTCAAATTGCGCACGCAGCCATCCAGCGTGCTTGCGCAAAAGCGGCAGCCCATTTTGCAGCCCACCTGCGTGGAAATGCACAGCGTGCAGCCGTATTCATAGCGCATCAGCACGCCTTCAATGCAGTTGCCGTCCCGGAGGGAAAACAGGTACTTTCTTGTACCGTCCAATTGGCTGACCCGGGTAGACAGAATGCTGACCGGCTGATCTACCGCTTCGCTTTTCAATTTTTCCCGGAGAGCCTGAGAAAGGTTGCTCATTTCATCAAAGGCGGCGCCTTTGTGCAGCCAAGCAAACACCTGATCGGCCCGAAAGGCTTTTTCACCTTTTTCAGCCATCCACGCTTTCAGCTCATCCGGGTACAATCCCATAAGTTCCTGCATAACCGAATTCCTTTACACACGCTTGAGACGGGCGATGAAGAAGCCTTCCAGCCCATCCAGATGAGGCAGAATCTGCACGCCGTTTTCGTTATAGCGTTCCTTGATGCTTTCGGGGAAGCATTCGGGCAGCGGCGCCAGTTTGAATTCAGGATGATTCTTCAGGAATTTTTCAATCTGCATGCCGTTTTCTTCAGGCAGCAGAGAGCAAGTAGAATATACCAGGGTTCCGCCCTTTTTCACATACTTGCAGCAGGTATCCAGCAGTTTTTCCTGAATGCCCACCAGTTCTTCCACAGATTCCTGCGTCACGCGATACTTAAGGTCGGGCTTGTCATCCATAACGCCCAAACCAGAGCAGGGAGCATCCAGCAGCACGGCATCCATCTGCCCTTCCAGATCTTCACGGAGCTGACAGGCATCGCGCACGGCAGGACGGATATTTTCCAGACGCAGACGCTTCATCATGGCACGAATCAGCGCCACGCGGTGTTCATGCACATCCCAGGCATACACACGGCCCGTGCCGGACATCATTTCGGCCAGATACGCCGTTTTACCGCCGGGAGCCGCGCAGCAGTCCAGCACCTGCATGCCGTATTTCACCTGCATGGCTTCGGCAGCCAGCATACTGCTTTCGCCTTCGATAGAGAAGTGACCGCTCAGGTAATCCGTATCGCGGGCAATTTCGGAAGCACCCTGCACATGCCAAGCATCCAGCACCTTGCCCTTTTGGGCATTCCAGACTTTCTTTTCCAGAATCTTTTCAAACTGTTCCTGAGAAACCAGCGTCTTGTTGCGGCGCAGCGTCATAAAATGTTCGCCGCGGAAAGCACAGATTTTGCGGGCCGTTTCAGGATCATATGCATCCATCAGCTTCTGTGCCAGCCAATAAGGCACGGAGAACATGATAGACAGATAGCGGGCGCCTTCATCGGGCGTAGGCCACTTGATTTCATTCATGCCGCGGATCAGATTGCGCAGCACGGCGTTCACCAGACCGGTCATGTTTTCCATACCGATATGACGGGTCAGCTTCACAGCTTCATCCACCACAGCGCTGGAAGGCACACGGTCCATGTACATCAACTGGCAGGCGCTCATGCGCAGAATATCGCGCACGCGCTTTTCCAGAGAATCCACATCATCCAGGAAACCGGCAAGGGCAAAGTCAATGCGGATCAGGTTTTCCACAGTGGAATACACCAGATTGGTGCAGAAACGCTTTTCCACCTGAGGCAGATTGGCATTCGTCAGTTTCTGATCCAGCACCAGAGAGGCGTAGCCGTCCTTATGCAGCACTTCGGTCAGCACCTCCAGCGCCACCTTGCGGCCGCCGGACACCGCACCGGTCTGGGCAGGGACAGCAGGACGGCCGAAAGGCTTGTCCTGACGGAACGCAGGCTTGCGGTCACCTTCGAACTTCTTATCACCGAAGGGCTTGCGGTCGCCCATGGGCTTACGGTCACCAAAGGATTTCTTGTCACCGAAAGGCTTGCGCTCGCCATAGGGCTTCTTGTCTCCAAAAGACTTTCGTTCACCTTCAAACTTCTTATCGCCGAAAGGCTTGCGGTCCTCCATGGGTTTACGGTCGCCAAAGGGTTTCTTGTCACCGAAAGGCTTGCGGTCGCCGAAAGACTTCTTGTCGCCGTAGGGCTTGCGATCCCCGTAAGACTTCTTGTCGCCGTAGGGCTTGCGATCCCCGTAAGGCTTCTTATCACCAAAGGATTTGCGTTCGCCCTGAGGCTTGCCAAATTTCTTTTCCTTATTGTTTTCCTGGTTCATCACATGTACTCCTCGTCTCAATCAATGTTCGTTTGTTCCAGAGCGTGGCCGCGCAGATAATCCTGTGCGCGCATCCGTTTGCCGCCCTGTGCTTGAAGTTCTACAACTTTGAGGGCCTTTTCGCCCGCTGCAATAACCAGACCTTCTTTTGCGTTTGCACAAAGGATCTGGCCCGGGATGCCGGTTTGATCTTCCACAGCAGCCTTCCACACCTTCATGGGGGCACCGTCCACCATCAGATAGGCGCAGGGCCAGGGATCAAAGGCGCGTACCTGATCAACCAGCTGCTGCGCAGTCTTGTTGAAATCCAGCAGGCCCATTTCCTTTTTCAGCATAGGATAATAGCTCATTTTGCTTTCATCCTGCTTTTCCCGGGGACAGGTGCCGTTTTCCAGCTTTTTCAGCGTGTCGATCAGCAGACCTGCGCCAAGTTCCGCCAGTTTCACGGTCAGTGTGGCAGTCGTATCCTCTTCTTCGATCACGCATTCGGCTTTCTGCAGAATGTCACCGGTATCGATGCCCTTGTCCGTCAGCATGGTGGTAACGCCTGTTACCTTTTCGCCGTTGAGCAGGCACCAGTTGATGGGACTGGAACCGCGGTATTCGGGCAGCAGCGATGCATGCACGTTGACCGTTCCCATTTTGGGAATATCCAGTACTTCCTGAGACAGGATCTGACCAAAGGCTGCAGTCACGCATACATCCGGCTGCAG
>JAFYLS010000120.1 GCA_017550035.1 Clostridia bacterium | reverse complement strand
TCGCTCGAATCCACTTTCCGCAACCTCAATCGTCGCTCTGAGCCTATCGGCTCATAGCTCGTTTCGGTTGATTCCTCCGCTTCGCTGCATCCCGCACTGCGGGCGCTCAGCTCCGTCACCTTTCAACAAGGGAGGCTTTTTGGGTTTTCCGTTCCGTCATAGCAATATTGGGAAACTGCTTCGACCGAAGGCAATCAACTTCGACCAACACAGCGTGGTCCAGGAGGCTCAGCCTCCTGGTAGGGGTTAAGGGGACAAGGTCCCCTTAAGGAGCGATCTTCACGCTGACGCCATTCACTTCCACACCCTCGTCAGCGCGGATCAGGATGTAGTTAAAGCCGTCGATCACCCGGGTGGTGACCAGCTCGCTGCGCTCGGGGTTCACCTTGATGACCACGTCCGGCGTGCGTACCTGGAATTCGCGGGGCGAAAGCATGTTCACAGCGCTGATGTGCGCCTGTTCGCCGAAGGTTTCTTCGTATTTATCGTGGAAAGCGGTCACCTTTTCCTCGCTGACGCCCACCTGCCTGAGCGCATCGCTCACGTCTTCCTTGGTGAAGGTCAGGGGCGGCGCTTCCTTATCGTTCTTCACTTCTTCCATGCGGGCGCGGACGGTATCCTGCACGCTCTGGATCACGTCCATGGAGCATTCACCCTCCAGCGCTTCTTCCAGCACCTGGGTAAAGTTCTGCTTCTGCTCCTTGGCCGGTGCGCAGACGGTGGCGCCCATGACGGCGGCGGCAAAGTCCTCATGGTTGTCGCCCACGTCCCGGGTATAGCACAGCGCGCCGTAGATGTTGCAGCTGCGGCTTTCAAAGGCCGGGAACATAAAGCCCATTTCGGGAGCAGACACCACCCATTCGGATTCCTTGGAATGGAATTCGCCGTCGGTATGCACATAGGTCAGGGCCGGCTTGGTCAATTTCACCGGGCACACGCAGCACATGATGTAGTTGAACACTTCGCTGCTGCGTTCCTCGTCCTTTTCACCGTTCTGATTGCGGAAGGGCACGTCGTACCCGTCGTGCAAAAGCAGAATCAGGTAGTTTTCCTCCATCTGCACGGAGGAAATGACCTTTTCGTAAAACAGCTGCACGCTGTGTTCGTTCTGCAATTCGCTGTTCTTCATTTCGGTGAGCAGCGCATGCTCCACGCCGTCCATCACCTGCTCGGGGGTAAAATCGATGGGAAGCAGGGTCTGTCCGATTTCGCCGGACAACGTGCGCTTGAACAGCGCCAGATATTTCTCCATTTCCTCCCGGGGAAAGGCGTGGAGGGAATGGTTGAACTCGGCGATCACCTGTCCTTCCTTGGACACATAGTAGCCCCGCAGACAGGTAATGGAATTTTTCTGATAATTGAGCCGCTTGCGGATTTCGGCAATATCCCGCTTGTTCATGTTCTGTTTATTGCTCCTTCAAGTCTGTATTCGTATTTTCGGTCACCTCAACCACCGTCAGCACGTTTTCCTTCACGGTAAACCGCACATTGAACGCGGCAAACCGTACGCCGTAAAGGCGGTTGTCTTCATGGTAATGGGGCCGGGGGTCGCCCTTCAAAATATCCGTCAGCGCCTGACGCTTATCTTCCGGGATCAGAGCAAGCAGTTTTTCCGGGATCACCACGTCCAGCGTATCGCCCAGCACCTTTTCCCCAAACCCGCCCACCGCATCCGGGTGGCTGTCGCTGTAGGGCAAATAGGGCTTGATATCATAAATGGGCGTGCCGTCCATGAGATCGGCGCCCAGCACGTGGATCACCGGGCCTTCGGGGGTATCCATATCGATCCGGGCGATTTTCACGCAGCTGAGGGCAATGGGATTGGGCCGGTAAGGCGCACGGGTAGCAAACACGCCCATGCGCTTGTTGCCGCCAAGGCGCGGCGGACGCACGGTGGGCGACCACTCGGTCTTCCATTCGGACCGGGAAAAACCCCAGATGAGCCAAAGATGGGAAAATTCCTCCAGCCCGCGCAGAGCATTTTTGTCCCGGTACGCTTTTTCAAACACGATGCGCCCCGTGACGCTTTCCACCAGCCCGCTCTGACGCGGCAAACCGAACTTTTCGGGAAAATCATTGCGGATACGGGCGATGACCTTCAGCTCCATGGGACGCCTCCCTGCATATTTCGTCTATTCTATTATACATGCTTCCGCCCGGGAGTTCAAGCAGACAAAAAGACAGCAAAAAAGATTGCACACCGCCCCTTTGTCATGTACAATAGAACATAGATCACATCAACAAACACCCCCGACAGGAGGGCATTTTTATGGCAATCACCTACGCACTGGCCATCGATATCGGCGCCAGCTCCGGACGGCATATTCTGGGCAGCATTCAAAACGGCAAATGGGTGCTGGAAGAAGTGTACCGCTTTGAAAACGGCGCGGTAAACGAAAACGGCCTGCTTTGCTGGGACCGGGAAAAACTGGAAAATCATATCCTCGCCGGCATGAAAAAGTGTAAGGACCTGGGCAAAATCCCCGCCTCCGTGGGCGTGGATACCTGGGGCGTGGACTTTGTGCTGGTGGACGAAAAGGGCATGCCCGTTTCGCCCATGGTGATGTACAGGGACGAGCGCACCAATGCCGTGGTGGATGCAATCGACCATGAAACGCTGTATATGCTCACCGGCATTGCCAAACAACCCTTCAACACCGTGTATCAATTGATGGCTACGCCCGGGGAATGGCTGGAGAAAGCACACCGCTGCCTGTTCGTGCCGGATTACTTCCACTTTTTCCTCTCCGGCGTGATGGCCAACGAATACACCATCGCGTCCACCTCCGCGCTGCTCACGGCCGGAAAGGCGGAATGGAACGAGCATGTGTTCGCCCTTGCGCAGATTCCGCTGCGGTTGTTCCCGGATGCACCCCTTATGCCGGGCACCGTGCTTGGCAAACTGACCAGCAAGGTGCAGGAAGCAGTTGGCTACACCTGCGACGTGATTCTGCCCGCTTCCCATGATACCGGCAGCGCCTACATGGCCGTGCCTGCAAAGGATGAAAACGCCGTGTACCTTTCCAGCGGCACATGGAGCTTGCTGGGCATTGAAACCAACGATACCCACCTTGGCGATACCGCTCGCCTGGCCGGGTTCACCCACGAGGGCGCCTACGGCGGCAAGGTACGCCTGCTTCGCAACATCATGGGGCTGTGGATGCTGCAGTGCGTGCGCCATGAGCTGAATGACAAATATTCCTTTGCCCAGATGGCGGACATGGCGTCCGCTTCCGCCTACGCTTACACCGTGGATGCGGGGGACAACCGCTTTCTGGCCCCTGACAGCATGACGGAGGAAGTGAAAGCCGCGCTCCAGGAACAGGGCGCGCCCCTGCCCGAAACGGAAAGCGATCTGTTTGCCTGCATCAACCGGAGCCTTTCCCTGTGCTACGCCCGGGCCATCCGCGATCTGGAGACCCTGACGGGCAAAACCTTTACCTCTCTTAACATCGTGGGCGGCGGCAGCAACAGCCGCGTGCTGAACCAGTGGACGGCAGACGCCACCCACCTTCCCGTGTACGCCGGGCCCGGCGAGGGCACGGCGCTGGGCAACATCATGGCTCAGTTCATTGCCCGGGGCGAGGTTGCTTCCCTCCACGATGCCCGAAAGATGATCCCGGATTCCTTTGATGTCATAACCTTTCTTGGAGATTCCATCACCACCCCCCTGGCAAAGGATTAATCTCCTGCACCCCGTCGCATCTGGTGGCTTCGCCACGTCCGGTTTGCCGGATCTTTTCTCCTCGGCAACGCGGTCGAAAGAATGTGGCGAAGCCACCGGGCAGTGCCCGGACCCATTTTCGACCAACTTGAGTAAAAGAAAAACCCGTCTCCCGACATGTTACTCGTCGTGGGACGGAGAGTTTCTTCTCGACAACATGGTCGAAAGAAAGTGGCGAAGCCACCGGGCACCGTCTCCCGACATGTGCTCGTCGTGGGACGGCGTCCTTCTCTGCGGCAACGCGATCGAAAGAACGTGGCGAAGCCACCGGGCAGTGCCCGGACCCATTTTCGACCAACTCGTTTCAATTAAAAACTCCGTCTCCCGACATGTTGCTTGTCGAAGGACGGGTTTTTTTGCCTCCCTTGTCAAAGGGAGGGGGACCGCTTGCGGTGGAGGGATTGCATAAACATGCCAGATACCTGTCGTGGGACGGAGTGTTTCTTTGCGCCAACATGGGCGAAATGAATGTGGCGAAGCCACTTAGTCCCAAAGTGATGCATGGCCCCTTATTGACTTCACCTGTGCAATATGTTACCATATTATACAAGTAAGTGATGGAAAGGGGGACACAGACATGACCAGCCAGATTTCGGATCCTGCAAGTAAATGCTTGCTGAATGTCTGTGGCCGTCCGCATCAGGGATAAGTCTGTCCGCTTCATCCTGTTGATTTTTGCAGCGCTCCGGCCATAGCCGGGGCGTTTTTTTGTAAATCATCCATTTTTTGCCGGGAGGAATTGCCTTTGTACAAAAACAAACTGCTCAAAATGCGTCATCTCATCTGGATGAACGGCTGGTATTTCCTGGGCGCTACCATGGCGCTGCTGCTGGCCATCCTGATGGACTTTGTAACGCCCATATTGCTTGGCGAAACGGTGGACCGTTTTCTGCTGGGCGGCGAAAGCACCCTGCCCGCCTGGGCCAACGCCTTTGTTGACCGGATCGGCGGCCCGGAATGGGTGCGCAGAAATCTGTGGTCGGTGGGTCTGTGCATCGTATTGGCCAGTTTGCTCAGCGGCGCTTTCTACTTTATCAAAAGCCGCCTTTCGTCCGTCGCCTGCGAAAGCATCGGCGTGTACCTGCGCGACCAGTTGTACACCCGCATTCAGAAACTGCCCTACCATTACCATGTAAAATCCGAAGCCGGCGATCTGATCCAGCGCTGCACGTCGGACGTGGAAACCATGCGTACCTTCCTGGGCGATGAAATTCTGGAGATCATCTCTTCGCTGTTCACCATTTTTGTGGCGCTGGTATACCTTTTGCAGGAAAATGTTTCGCTGACGCTTTGGTGTCTGTGCCTGACCCCGGCGCTGTTCCTGTTTGCCTGGCTGTTCTTCAACTGGGTCAGCAAATCCTTCGCCGCAGCCGACGAAGCGGACGGCCTGATGAACGCCGTTTTGCAGGAAAACCTGACCGGCGTGCGCGTCGTGCGTGCTTTCGGCCGGCAGAAGTTTGAAGTGGACAAGTTTGACCGGGCATCCAAAGACCTGCGCAACAAAAGCTTCAACATGAGTAAGCTGCTTGCGGTGTACTGGTCCGGCAGCGAACTCATCGGCCGCGTGCAGATCCTGATCACATTGATCCTCTGCGTGATCTACGTGGTGCGGGGCGAATTGACCTTGGGCGGCATGATCGTGTTTACCACCTACATCAATACCGTGCTCTGGCCCATCCGCCAGATGGGCGGCATTCTCAGCGATGCGGGCAAGAGCAGCGTGGCCATGAACCGCATTCGCGAAATTCTCACCCAGCCCATTGAGCCTGAGGAAAAGGACGCCCTGACCCCGCCCCTGGACGGCGATATCGTGTTCGACCATGTGACCTTCGGGTACGACGGCGGCAGGATTGTGATGAACGATATGAATTTCACCATTCCTGCCGGCAAAACCACCGCCATCCTGGGCGCCACGGGCTGCGGTAAAAGCAGCCTTGTGCATTTGCTCCAGCGGTTGTACGACGTGGAAAAGGGCAAGGGCACCGTTTCCATCGGCGGTGTGGACATTCGCAGCATCGACCGCAAATACCTGCGCACCCGCGTGGGTCTGGTGCTGCAGGAAAACTTCCTCTATTCCCGCACGCTGAAGGAAAACATAGCTATCGCCGTACCGGACGCCACCGATGAAATGATCGACCGCGCCGTCACCGACGCCTGCGCCAAGGACTTTATCCTCAAAAGCGACAAGGGCTTTGATACCGTAGTGGGCGAACGGGGCGTAACGCTGTCCGGCGGTCAGAAGCAGCGCATTGCCATTGCCCGCACCCTCATCAAGGACAGCGACATCCTCATTTTTGACGATTCCCTGTCCGCCGTGGATACCGAAACGGATGCAGCCATCCGCAAAGCGCTGAAGGAACGCAGCAAAAACGTGACCACCCTCATCATCAGCCACCGCGTCACCACCCTTTCTCAGGCCGATCATATTCTGGTCATGGAGGACGGACGCATTACCCAGCAGGGTTCCCACGACGAACTGGTGAAGCAGCCGGGTCTCTACAGCCGTATTTTCAATATTCAATCTTCACAGGAAAGTTCGCCCCCTGCACCCCCACAAGGATGCTGAGCATCCTTGACATGCACTATTGGACACAGTTGCTTCCCTTCGGTCCATGCAGCTTCCCCATATTGCCACAGGTTGACATCAGTCCCTGTTTTGAAGGTTACCTTTCCAAGAAAGGAGTGAATATACTTTGTCACAGCTTCAAGAAAAGGATTTTACACAAAAGTTTAACTTGAGCCTGTTCAAAAAGCTGTTCTTCCACGCCCGGGAAAGCTGGGGCGATCTTGCGCGGCTGGCAGTCTGCATGCTGCTGGTGGCGCTGGCGGACGTGATCTTCCCGCTTCTGACCTCCTACACCATCGACCACTTTATCACCCCGGGCACGCTCAGCGGCATGACGCCCTTTGTGATCGCCTATCTGGTCACCATGACGGTGCATATCTCCGCCACCTTCGGCTTTCAGTATTTTGCCAGCCGCATTGAAGCGGACGTGTGCTATGCCATCCGCAAAAAAGGCTTCCGCAAGCTGCAGGAACTGCCCTTTTCCTATTACGATACCACGCCGGTGGGCTACCTCATGAGCCGCCTCACCAGCGATACCCAGAGTCTGGGCTCCATGATCGGCTGGGTGCTGATCGATCTGATCTGGTCTGTTCTGATGCTCATCTTTACCGCCGCGGCCATGTTCGCACTCAACTGGAAGCTGGCGCTGATCATCCTGGTTGTCATTCCGCCGCTGGCGCTGGTCAGTGCCTGGTTCCAGAAACGCATGCTGCCCACCGAGCGCTCCATCCGAAAGCTGCTCAGCCGCATTACCGGCTCCTTCAATGAAGGCATCATGGGCGCAAAAACCACCAAGACCCTGGCCCGCGAAGATAAAAACGCCGAAGAATTCAACGTGATCATCCGCGATTTGAAGCATGCTGCCGTGCGCAGCACCACCCTCAGCTGCCTGTACATGCCCATCATCATTTCCATCGGCGCCATGGCCACCGCCTACGTCCTGTGGCGCGGCGGACATCAGGTGCTGACCGGCGTACTGACGGTTGGCGTTTTGCAGGCGTTCATCAATTACACCATGCAGGTGTTTGAACCCATCCGCGCCATTGCAGCCACCTTCAGCCAGATGCAGAGCACTCAGGCCGCCGGCGAGCGCGTCCTGTCGCTGCTGGAAACCGAGCCGGATATTGCGGATACCCCCGAAGTGATCGCTGCGTTTGGCGATCAGATGCACCCGAAAAAGGAAAACTGGCCCGAGATCAAGGGCGATATCGACTTTGAGCACGTGGATTTTAAGTACAAGGACGGCACCCAGGTGCTCAGCGACTTTAACCTGCACGTAAACGCCGGCGAAACCATTGCGCTGGTGGGCCCCACGGGCGCAGGCAAGAGCACGGTGGTCAATCTGGTGTGCCGCTTCTACGAAGCCACCTCCGGCGTCATCAAAATTGACGGCGAAGACCTGCGCACCCGCAGCCAATTGTGGCTGCAGAGCCATCTGGGCTATGTGCTGCAGGAACCCCGGCTCTTTTCCGGCACCATTATGGAAAACATCCGCTACGGGCGTTTGGACGCCACCGATGAAGAGGTCATGGAGGCCGCGCGGCTGGTCAATGCCGAAACCTTCATCCTGAAAATGGAAAAGGGCTACCATACCGATGTGGGCGAGGGCGGCAGCCGCTTGTCCACCGGCGAAAAACAATTGATCTCCTTTGCCCGCGCATTGCTCAGCAATCCCCGTATTTTCATTCTGGACGAAGCCACATCCTCCGTGGATACCCAGACCGAGCAGATCATCCAGCACGCCATTACCAAGGTGCTGGAAGGCCGCACCTCCTTCATCATCGCTCACCGTCTCAGTACCGTCCGCAATGCCGACCGTATTCTGGTCATCGAGGGCGGCAAAATTGCCGAAATGGGCGATCATGACGCCCTGATGGCGAAAAGAGGCGCTTACTGGCGTCTGTACACCAACCAGTTCATGGAGGAACAGTCCATGGAAGTGCTGGGCGGTCTGTCCCAGACCCCGAAAAAGAATTTCTGATGATTTTTCTTTCCGCTGTATCGACTCCATATGTCCAACACCTTCCCTGCGGAAGGTGTTTTTTTGTCGGATATCTGCAAAAAAAGCAAAGCCTTTGCAGACTTTGCTTTGAAAAGATGATCGAAAAAATCCACGAAAAAATTAACGATCGAAAATGCCGCCTTCCAGCGCGCTGCGTGCCGCCAGAATATACTTGCTGGTATCGCGGGGGTCCACACTGCGGCGGGGGCAGGTTTCGGTGCAGCTTTCCGGCGCATTCTGATAGCCGTGCAAACGCAGCGTCATGCCGCCCTTGCCGCCCGTCAGACGGCGCAGCGTTTCGGAATAGTGCAGCATTTCCGCCATGGGGATCAGGCAGTGCATGCGTGCACGGCGCTCATCCTCGGTGCGGCTGACGGCTTGCACTTCGCCCCGCATCTTTTCCACGTCGCTCATCACGCGACCCAGGTTTTCGCCCGGCAGCATGAAATCCACCTGCATGACGGGCTCCAGCCGCGCGTTATGCCCCTTATCCAGCGCATCCATCACCGCCATGGGCAAGGCCACAATGAAATCCAGCGGGTGGGTGTGTATTTCGTGATGCTCGCCGTAGAGAATGGTGATTTTCACGTCCGTCAGTTCATAGCCGAACACGCCCTGACGCAGGGCCAGAGGCAATGCGTTTTCGATCTGCCTTTGATAGCGGATGGGCAGTTCTTTCGGCGTCAGGGGACAGGAAAATGCAATGCCGCTGCCCCGGGGCATGGGCTCAATGCGCACCTGGATAATCGCCCAGCAGGGCTTGGGCGCAAGATATGCCACATACCCTTCCACGGGCGCGGTCACCGTTTCCTTGTACAATATGCGCGGTTCGCCGAAGGTGACGTTCAATCCGAACCGGCTCGCAAGCGTATCGGTCAATATTTCCAGCTGGATATCGCCCATCACCGAAACCACCGTTTCGCCGCGGACGTTGTCATACCCCACCTGCAAAAGCGGGTCTTCCTCTTCCAATTCCAGAAACGCATGGTACAAGGCATGCTCGCGGCCCTTGTCCGCCGCGGCGCTCACCTGCAGCGTGGGCGCGGACAGCACGCTTTCGTCCACAGGCCGGGGAAGCAGCGCTTCATCGCCCAGCGCCATGCCGGGACGCACATTTTCCCAGCCCATCACCATGCCGATCTGCCCGGCTTTGAGTTCGGGCGTATCCTCGCCGCGGCCGTCCGGCGTGTACCGGCGCAGCTGGGTGATCTTCTGTTCTTTCCCGTCCACCATCATGGCGTCACGGGTGCGCATGGTGCCGGAAAACACGCGCACATGGGCGCATTTGCCCCATTTTTCGTCCTTCGTAACCGCAAACACCCGGGCAGCCAAGGCGCCCCTGTCTTCCGCAGGCGGCGGCAGGTAATCCACAATGGCCGAGAGCAGTTCACGAACGCCTTCGCCCTTCAGTGCCGATCCGCTCAGCGCGGGATAGGCTTCGCAGCCGTGCGTTGCACGGATCAAGGCCTGCTTTAATTGCTCCGGTGAAGCGCTTTCGCCCAGCAGGTACTGCTCCATCAGTTCGTCGTCCCGCTCGGCAAGAAAGGCGTACAGCGCTTCTTCATCCCACAGCGGCACGGCGTCTTCGGTAAGGAAGCTTTTCACATCGCCCAGCACCCGGTCGCGGTCCGCACCTTCCCGATCCTGCTTGTTGATAAACAGAATGGTGGGGATATGCGCCTTTTTCAGGGCGTCAAACAGCGCTTCGGTGCGGCTCTGCACGCCTTCCACGGCGCTCATCACCAGCACGGCGCCGTCGGGGGCGCTCAGCGCACGCTCGGTCTCGGCGCAAAAATCGCTGTGACCGGGGGTATCGATCAGCGTGATCTCTTCATTTTCCCAGCGCAAAACAGCGCCCGCGCTCTGTACCGAGATGCCGCGGCGCTTTTCAATGGGCAAGCGATCGGTGTGGGCCGTGCCCGTATCCACTTTGCCCACCATGCGGATGGCGCCCGCCGTGCTGAGCAGCTGCTCCGACAGCGTGGTTTTGCCGGCGTCCACGTGGGCCAGAATCACAATATTGCGCATGGTGTACTGTTCCTTTTACTTTGATGTTGTGTTTTTGCGGGGCTCCTTCGTGGGGCACCGCCCCACACCCCGGCAAGGGTGCTTAGCACCCTTGACCCTCACTTTCGACCATACTGTGCGATATCAAACGCCGTCCCCCGACATGTTGCTTGTCGCAGGACAGCGTTTTTTATTCCTATTGAGAAAACGCAACCAACAGATTGTGGAACGTAGATCTTTTCCACGCCAACACGGTCGAAATTGGGTCTGGGCACTGCCCAGCGATCCGCCGGTGCAGCTGGCGCTGTGCGCCGCTGCGCCTTCTTCTTCAATAAAAGGACGCGAGAGAGCTTGCTCTCTCGGCTCCTTTTTTGAAGAAGGTTTACGTTTTTCTCCGTAAACGGAGAAAAACTGCGGATCGCACTCACTTGATGCGTCCTTAAATGCAGCATTGGGAAGCTGCCTGACCGAAGGGAAACAACACCGACCAATACTGCGGGGTGCAGGAGGCCGTAAGGGAGCGCCCGCTGTGCGGGATGCAGCGACCGACAGGCCCAATGAGGCAACGAGTGCAGCATGCGTCAGCTATGATGCACGACTATGCCGAATTGCAAAAGTCCCCCTGCCAGGGTCGTAAGGGGAAGAGCCCCTTACTCTGCGATCTTGAGGGCAATTTCCATCATCTGGGTGAAGGTGTTGCGCACTTCTTCGGGGGTGC
>JAFYLS010000119.1 GCA_017550035.1 Clostridia bacterium | reverse complement strand
GCACCAGTTGATGGGACTGGAACCGCGGTATTCGGGCAGCAGCGATGCATGCACGTTGACCGTTCCCATTTTGGGAATATCCAGTACTTCCTGAGACAGGATCTGACCAAAGGCTGCAGTCACGCATACATCCGGCTGCAGTGCACGAAGATCTTCCACACCGTCCACACGGATTTTTGCAGGCTGATACACAGGAATATTGTTCTCTACCGCGCACTGCTTAACGGGCGAAAACTGCAGTTTCTTGCCCCGTCCGCTGGGCCGGTCCGGCTGGGTGAAAACGCCCACCACCTGATACCCTGCGTCAATCAGCGCTTTCAGGGAAGGAACGCCGTATTCGGGCGTTCCCATAAACACTACACGCATGCTTATTCCTCCCCGTCCTCGTCCTCATCAAACACTTCGTATTCCATCTTGTCCACGTAAATCACGCCATCCAGATGGTCCAGTTCATGGCAGATTGCGCGGGCCATGAAGCCTTCGCCGGTCAATTCAAAGAATTTGCCGTTGCGATCCTGAGCACGGACGGTGACCTTGTTGGGACGAATGACCACGCCGCGGCGGCCGGGCACGCTCAGACACCCTTCCTGACCTTCCTGTTCGCCTTCCATGGCAATGATTTCGGGGTTGATCAATTCCACCAGACCTTCGCCGATATCGATGACCACCACGCGGCGCAGAATGCCCACCTGGGGAGCGGCCAGACCCACGCCTTCTGCCTTGTACATGGTTTCGGCCATGTCACGCAGCAACAGCCACAGTCTCAAATCAAACTTCTGCATGGGCTTGCTCTGCTTGCGCAGCACTTCATCACCCAGTTTCACAATCTTGCGAACCATACTTTTCCTCCTCTATGCCAAAGACGCAGGGTCTACTTCCAATTGTGCCGTAATGCCGCTGCTGCCGTTTTCCTCCTGATGCTGCTGCACCAGAAGCTGCATCTGTTCCAGAATGCTGTCCGCATCCCGGTGGCTGAGCAATTTGGTCAGCACATGGGCACGGAACTTATTCTGAATACGCTGAATGGGCGCATAATCCGCCCGCATAAAGAGCAGGCGCTTTTTCGTCACAGGTCGTTCCTGCAGATATGCATTCAATTGATCCCGCATTTTTTCCGCCGCATGCAGCGTATCTTCCGCCCGCGCCCCTTCCACCAGAATACGAGCCATGCGGGTAAATGGCGGATACAGATTCTTTCTGCGGCGGTCAAACTCCTCATTGAAGAAGGCGCGGTAATCCTGCGCAGCAGCGGACGCCACCGCATAATGCCCCGGCTTGTAGCTCTGAATCACCACTCCTCCGGGCACATCGCCGCGCCCGGCACGCCCCGCCACCTGCACAAGCAGCTGATAAGTCCGTTCCGGCGATCGGTAGTCCGGCAGGTTCAGCGTCAGATCTGCCAGCACGGCGCCAACCAAAGTGACGTTGGGAAAATCCAGTCCCTTGGCGATCATCTGCGTACCGATCAAAATCTGTGCCTGTTTGGCACGGAAGCGGTTCAGCAGTTCGATATGCGCGTTGCGGTTCTGGGTGGTATCCACATCCATGCGGATCACGCCCACATCCGGAAAAATCTTTTTAATTTCTTCTTCCACCTTCTGGGTACCTACACCGCAGGGGCGGATGTATTCACTGCCGCAGGAGGGGCAGGAAGCAGGCAAGGGCATGAGATTTCCGCAGTAATGGCAATGGAGCATTTTATCCGTTGCGTGGTAGGTCATGCTCACATCGCACTGCGGGCATTTGATACTCTCCCCGCATTTGCGGCAGTTCACAAAAGGTGCATAGCCGCGGCGGTTGATAAAGAGCATGGCCTGCTGCCCGCTTTCGATACAACTTTTCAATTTATCCAGCAGCAGACGGGAAAACATGCCCCGGTTGCCCAGGCGCAGTTCCTCCCGCATGTCCACAATGTGTACATTGGGCATGGGGCGGTCGTTCACCCGGTGCGGCATTTCCAGCAGCACATAATCGCCGCGCCTTGCCATGGCATAGCTGAAAATGCTGGGCGTAGCGCTGGACAAAAGCAGAATGCCGCCTTCACGCTTCACCCGGGACAGAGCCATTTCGCGGGCATCGTACTGGGGGAAATGATCGGAAAGATAGGTCTGTTCGTGTTCTTCGTCAATGATCACCACGCCCAGATTCTGAACCGGTGCAAACACGGCAGAACGGGCGCCGATGACAATGCGCGCCTGACCCAGACGGATTCTGCGCCATTCATCAAAGCGTTCTCCCGGCGTCAGGCGGGAATGGAGCACCGCCATATCGTCCCCGAAGCGGGACTTGAAATAACGGATCATCTGGGGCGTCAGCACAATTTCCGGTACCAGGATGATGACATTCTTTCCCTGTGCCAGTGCCGCCCGTGTCAAACGGACAAACACTTCGGTTTTGCCGGATCCTGTTACGCCGTGCAGCAGATAGGTATTCTTCTGCTGCCTGCCCTTCAAGGCAGGAACCAGTTCGGACAGCACTTCCTCCTGTTCGGGGGTAAGCGCAGGGTCTTCCGCCCGGGGCACATGACTGTATGCTTCCGGCGAACGGAGCACTTCCCGTTCAAAGGAGCGCACCATTTCCTTTTCAAGCAGATAGTCCAAAGGCTGTTTGCAGTTTTTCACCAGTGCACGGATTTCTTCCAGGGTGTGCACATTGCCATCGGACAATGCCGTCAGAATCATTTTACGGCTTACCGCTCTGCCCTGTTTGTCAATGGCTTCTTCCACCTGTGAAACCGGAAAATTCAGCTGCAGGCAGGTCTATTTTTTCACCTTTACCCTGCCGCCGCGCATCTGTGCCGGCAGCATCAATCGCAGCGCCTCGCACAGCGGGCAGTGGGTTTTGCTTTTGATTTCCTGTGCAAGGTCCATCAGCTCAGGCAGCAGCGCCGGGTAATTTTCCAGCGGCGCGATGATGTCCTTCACACGGCTCAAATCATAATCCGCCTGTTCCTTGAGGCGGATCACAAAACCTTCCTTCTCTCTAAAGCCAAAGGGCACGCGCACCCGCGAGCCCTGAAAAATCACGCTGGAAAAGGCATCGGGCACGCGGTAGGTAAACACGCGGTCCACCTGCTCGGAGGCGATATCCACGATAACCTCTGCGTACAAGATATTTCCCCCTTCCGCATGCAGTCGTTATTTAAGTTCAGTTCTTCTTCAGTTTCAGCGCAGCGCTGAGCAGAGCATCCGCAGCTTCATGCTTTGTCATCAGCGGCAGAGATACCGTTTCGTCTGCCGTGATCAGCGTCAGGCAGTTGGTATCCACATCAAAGCCTGCATCCTTGCGGCTCACATCATTGGCGCAGATCATGCTGAGATTTTTGCTTTTCAGCTTTTTCCGGGCATTTTCCAGCACCAGTTCGGTTTCGGCGGCAAAGCCCACCAGCACCTGATGGTCTTTTTTCACCGCGCCCACCGCAGCAGCCACATCGGGCGTTTCCTTCAGTTCCAGCACAAAAGGTTCACCCTTTTGCTTTTTGATTTTCTGCTGCGCAGCCTGCACAGGTGTATAATCCGCAGGCGCGGCTGCCTGAATGATCATATCCATTTCACCGCAGAGATCCAGCATATTTTCATGCAGTTCCTGGGTGGTCAGGATGCTTACAATGCGGCAGCCTTTGGGAGCAGGAATGTTCACGGGCCCGGTGACCAAAGTCACTTCGGCACCGCGCTTGAGCGCCATTTCGGCAATGGCATAACCCATTTTTCCGCTGGAGCGGTTTGTCAGATACCGGACAGGGTCCAGCATTTCCCGGGTGGGTCCTGCCGTGACCAGCACCTTTATACCCGCCATATCCTGCTTGGGGCAAAGGATGCTTTCGCAGGCACGGTAGATGGTTTCCGCCTCGCTCAAGCGGCCCATGCCGCTGTCGCCGCAGGCCAGATAACCGCCTTCGGGGCCCACAAAATGCATACCGCGCCGGGCCAGCGTTTGCATATTCTGCTGCGTAGCGGCATTTTCCCACATACCGGTATTCATGGCAGGCGCAACCAGAATGGGCGCTTTGGTTGCCAGCACGGTGGTAGACAGCATATCATCTGCAATGCCCATGGCCATCTTTGCGCAGATATTGGCAGTGGCCGGCGCAATGACAAACAGATCCGCCCGCTTGGCCAGCGCCACATGCTCCACTTCCCAGCTTCCTTCCCGCTTGAACGTATCCGTTGCAACCGGGTGGTTGGAAAGCGTTTCAAAGGTGAGCGGCTGCACAAACTGGCAGGCATTTTTCGTCATCACCACGAACACATCGGCGCCGGCTTTGCGCAGGCGGGATGTCAGTTCGCAGGCTTTATAGACTGCAATACCGCCCGTCACGCCAAGAACGACGCACTTCCCCTCCAGCGGACGCATACTTACTCTTCCTCGTCTTCCAGAGAGCGGTGATAGGACAGAAGACCGCGATTGATTTCTTCCACAGCGATGGACACAGGCTTACGATCCTTGGGATCGATGAGGGGCTGAGCGCCGGCGACCAGTTCACGGGCACGCTTGGAAGATTCCACAACCAGCGTATAGCGGCAATCGGACTTCTTGACCAGTTCATTGATAGGGGGGTGATTCAAAGGCATATTTCATTCCTCCTGGTTTGAATAGAGATGGTAAATTTATGTGCATACGCGATTCTTTCGCGGGAATGCCTCTTGCAAAGGAGTTATTCGATGACGGGGAAATAGCGGTTGGTGCGCTGTTTTTCCGCTTCCAGAATGGCCTGGAGGCGATTAAAAGCCAGTTGCTTTCCATCCTCCCCCTCGCCGTTCACAACCACATACTGGTAGTGGTCCATCTGTTCAATTTCGCCCTTGGCGTTGTTCAGACGGCGGGTAATCTCTTCGGGCTTTTCGGTATTGCGGGTATGAAGACGCTTTTCCAGCGCTTCGTAACTGGGGGGCAGGATAAAAATGCTCACGCAGTCCGGGCACTTGGAAATCACAGTACGAGCGCCCTGGGGATCAATATCCAGAATCACATTGAGCCCCTGCTCCATCAAATCTTCGATAGGTTTGCGGGGCGTGCCGTAGCGATTGGCATGAACGGTGGCATGTTCCAGCAAAGCGTCTTCCTGAAGCAGTGCATCGTACTGTTCATCGGTCACAAAGTAATAATGCACGCCTTCTACTTCATAGTCGCGGCGTTTGCGCGTGGTCACGGACACCGAAAACCGAAGAGACGGATCCTGTTCCAGAAGCATATTGCACAGCGTGCCCTTCCCGGTACCGGAAGGACCTGATACCACAACCAGCATACCGCGGCGTTTTTCCTGCATACTCAAAACTCCTCTTCCGTATCAATGTGCCTGTTGATTTGCAAAGCGACTTCCGGAACATGCGTTCCGGAATGCACTTCTTTATTTTTGCCGCATCGCGAAAGGCGGCAAGCACCGGCATAGCCGTTATTCTACGTTCTGCACCTGTTCGCGCAGCTTTTCAATTTCGCTCTTGGCCGCCACCACGCATTTGGTAATCTGCGCATCGGAGGCTTTGGAGCCGATGGTATTGACTTCACGGTTCATTTCCTGCACCAGGAAATCCAGTTTGCGTCCCGCTTCGCCCTGCTGATCCATTACAAGACGCGTTTGGGCAATATGAGAAGACAGGCGGGACAGTTCTTCGTCAATAGCGCAATGGTCAGCCATCAGCGCCACTTCCTGCGCCAGACGCTGTTCGTCCAGATCATTCACCTGCATATCCTTGAGACGGGCCAGAAGACGTTCCTGATACAGTTTAGGCACTTCGGGGGCACGCGCAGCAATCAGTTTTACCTGTGCTTCCATCAGCATCAGATGCTCGGAAAGATCCTTTTTCAGCGCATCACCTTCATGGGTACGCATATTCACCATCTGGGAAAGGGCCTGACAGGCGGCTTCCTTCAGCAGCGCAAGCACTGCGTCCTGATCATCCTGCGCCACTTCCACGGTGATCACATCGGGAAGCTGGGCATAGTAGGAAGCCTTGCAGTCATCTTCTGCGCCGGTAATTTCGCACAGTTGCTTCACGGCATCACGGTACTGCTCAGCCAGGGACGCATCCACACGCACGGTACGTGCATCCTGACGCATGTTCTGATAGTTGACAAACACGTCCACATGACCGCGCTTGAGATACTGGCCAATGGTCTTGCGCAGGGCGTCTTCAGCAAAACTCAGCGCCCGGGGCAAACGGCAGGAAATATCCAGAAAGCGGTGATTGACCGACTTGAGTTCCACCGTAATTTCGCGGCCGTCCGCGCTTAATTGAACCTTACCGTAACCCGTCATACTCAGCATAGTGAAAATCCCCCTTTTAACCTTTTAATTATATCACGGATCGGCAAGGATGAAAAGTGTTTTTTGCAGTTTACGCATCAAAAAAGCAGCGCGGCTGCGCTGCTCATTCAAACATCATACATTCCATAAAGTTTTCCGTGAAGGTCGGATTGCCGCCAAGGTTGACGGTGCGGGCCTTTGCAGCGATAGACCGTGCCTTTTCCATGCATTCCTTGTTCAAAAGCATCATATGCGCCCCGGAAAGAGCCCCGTTGCCGATCACTGCAGTTTTGTCCACCAGCGCCTGAGGAATCAATCCGATACGGGCTGCACTGGCAAGATTCAGATGACTGCCGAAACCGCCCGCCAGATACATAACATCAATATCGTCCGCTGTGATGCCCTGTTCGTCCATCAGCGTTTTAATGCCCGCTGCAATGGCGCCCTTTGCCAATTGAATGGAGCGGATATCCCGGTCCGTCAGGAACACACTGGGTGCAATAAGCAGTTCATCTTCCTCCGCAGCGCCCGTTTCATCAATCATTTCGGTATCCAGCAGCGCTGCCGCTGCATCAATGATGCCGGATCCGCAAAGCCCCACAGGCTCCGCACCGCCAATAGCAGTATAACGGATTTTTCCGTCTTCGACCCATACTTTATCCACTGCACCGGGAATGCTGCCGCAGCCCATCTGAATGCCGCCGCCTTCAAAGGCAGGCCCTGCAGCAGTGGCACTGACCAGCATTTGTCCGTCCCGCCACAGCGCAATTTCACCGTTGGTGCCCACATCCACAAGCAGCGCCGTCTGCTGCGCGTCCATCATGCCGGAAGCCAGCACGGCACAGGTGATATCGGCCCCCACAAAAGCACTCATACAGGGCGGAAAATAGGTATCTCCTTCTTTCAAGTCAAACAGGCAGTCCGCTTCAAAGGGGGCACAGGAAAGGCAGGCAGGGTCTTTCCCCGTATAGAGATACAGCATGGTGGTATTGCCTGTCACTACGCGCATATCAGCTTCCCTTACACCGGCTTTTTTGCAAAGATTGCCGATCATTTCCTCCACCGCACCGCAGATAGAGCGGCGAAGCGCTTCGCCCTCGTTCTGCATGGCAGCTTCCATACGCCCGATCACATCCGACGCAATCGCCCGCTGCGGATTTTCCCGGGTTTCAACGCCCAGCACTTCGCCGGTGTGTAAATCCAGCAGGCGTACTGCCACGGTGGTGGTACCCACATCCACCGCCGCGCCCACATGACCGTCCATGGGGTTCAGCGTCACATCCTGCATGATCCCGTCATGCTGAATGGCGGTCATGGCATCCTGATTCACCCACACGCAGGCATCTCCCAGCAAAACCGTTGTACAGCTAAGACGCATTTCTGCCGGCAGATTTTTTTCAGCATCGCTGCGGGGCGAAAGCTGCCCTTCCATCCTGAGCGCACACTTTTTGCACACGCCGTGCCCGCCGCAGGGATGGTGTACTGGCACCTGCTTTCCCATCAGCACCTGCCTGACCGTGGGATTGCCTTCAAAGGGAATCTCGGTCCGCCGTTCCCCCATGATGACCGTAAGTCTGGGCATACTGTTTCCTCTTTTCCATGATAGCAAAATCCGGACGCGTCGAGGCGCCCGGATGGTATATGCTTTTTTTGAATCAGGCCATTTCCGCGCAGAACGCAACGGCAGCATCAGCTGCGCTGGCAGCGTCGGAAGTATACTTGTCCGCGCCGATCTGGGCAGCGAAGCCTTCGGTCACAGGGGCGCCGCCCACCATGATCTTCACCTGATTGCGGATGCCCTGCTTTTCAGCTTCCTTCACCACATCGCCCATAACGGACATGGTGGTGGTCAAAAGTGCGGAGCAGCAGATGATCTGGCAGTTCTGTTCCTTGGCAGCCTGCACGAACATTTCGGGAGAAACATCGGTGCCCAGGTCCACCACTTCCAGACCCTTGCCTTCCATCATCATCTTCACCAGGTTCTTGCCGATATCGTGCAAATCGCCCTTCACAGTGCCGATGCATACGCGGCCGTTAGCCTTCACGCCTTCGGCAGAGAGCAGGGGCTTGAGCACGGCAGTGCCCTTGTTCATGGCGCGGGCAGCCACCAGCACTTCAGGCACAAATACTTCGTTATTCTTGAACTTTTCGCCAATAATGTTCATGCCGTGCAGCAGGCCCTGTTCCAGAATTTCCTTGGCAGGCACCTGCTCGGCAATAGCCTGTTCCACAAGCGCAACAACTTCCTTGGCTTTGCCGCGCTGCAGCGCGGAGCTGATATCACTCAAAATCTGCATGATGTTCACCTCATCGTGTAGTATCGGTTCAATTATAGCACGGTTCCCCGAAAAACACTACTGTTTTTTTCTTTATCAGAAAGTTTTTCCTGCGCCGGATCGGTCTTTGACTTCACATTGCGCCCGGCATTCAAATACTCTGGGCCAGGGCAGTGAATACTTCCACGAACCGGGCATTTTGGCAAAGAAGGGCCATTTTTCCATTTCCTGTGCAGCCAGTGCATTCAGTTCCTCAATGGCGCGGTTTCTGTCAGCAAGGGAAAAGGGATCTTCTCCCCGTTCCATTACCATGCGGCGCAGCTTCTGACGCAGCACGCTTTCATACATACAATCGTCCATGATTCTTTCCCACAGGAAGCCTTCATTCTTCTTTCCCGCCAGCATATCGGAAAGAATCTGGGCCAGCATGGACCCCAGAGAATTGCAGGTAGTGTTCCATGCATGGTAGCCCCACAGGTTTTCCAGGCCCATTTCTTCATCAATGGACTGCAAAATACCGGGCAGCCCGCCGTTTGCCAGCGTCAGATCCAGAAGATACACCCGTTTCCCCGCTTCGTGATGCTTTTTGGCTTTCTGGGCAAAACTTCTGCGCAGTTCACTTGTATCCATTTCCTGCACATCATCGGTCATATCGCCCTGACCATGTGCATCGGGAGAAAGAATCAGCAAAATGCTGTCTGCCTGCTTCGTATTTTCAATGCCCATACACTGCAGATAACTATTGAGGTTTTCATGGAAGGGACGGTCTTCATACCGGGCCACAAATTCTCCCATGTCTTCCCGGAGATATTCCACCGCCAGACTGGGAAACACATTCCTGTCCCGGCAAAGCGCCGCCAGCAGCGCCACACAACCGCCTTCATCGGCACCATTGTGGAGATAAATACCGGGATGCTCTTTTCCCATCTGCTCCAGCAGTTTTTCCTGCTCCAGGCGGTGCAGACCGTATATCTGTGCATCTTCCTGCAGAAGCATCAGTGTATTCAGTACCCCGGCTTTCGCCATATCCACACAGGCAGCGTTCACCCGGTGGTTTCTTTGGCGCACGCCGAGATAATGCATCAGCAGTTCTTCAGGCAGGCGTGCTTCCACTTCCGCCAGCGCATTTTTATCTTCCTCGCTGCCGGAAAGATGGGCACGGTGCTTGAGCTGGCAATACAGCGTCATATCGTTGTAATGCACAATATCCTTTTGGCTCAATGTGCTGATGGATGCACGCATGATGACGCTGTAGGCATGGATCTGCATGCCGGGGTAACAGGCTTTGATTTTCCCAAGTTCTTCCAGCCGCTCAAGCGCTGTTTTTTCATCCGCAGTGCTCATGCTGCGGGACTGAAGCAGACCGCCGTAGCACCACTGGTCCACCGAAAGAATCAGCCTCACATCATTCCCCGCATGTTCTTTCACAAAAGCCAGGGCTTTTTCAAAGGGATAGGCTGCGCGGTAATCCTTTTCGCACATATCCCGAGGGAAAGCAACCTCTTCACCGGCAGCCCGTGCCAGCTGCACAGGAAAGCCGGTGGTACAGGGACGGTCGTCCAGCGGCAGATAAACGTATCGCATATCGTATCTCCTTACAGACGGTCAATGGCTTTTCGGAATTCCCGGACGCTGGCATACACGCTCTGCGCCGTTTCACCCGTCACCACGGCGCCCACCATCAATCCCTTCACGCCGGTCTCATAAAGTGCCGGCACATCTTCCGGCAGCACGCGGCGCTGGGTAGGCACCACTACGGGAAGACGGGTGTTTTCTGCCAGCGCACGGTATTTGCACAGATCGCGGAACTGCAAAGGCTGGCCGTATTCGCTGCCCGGCATGATGGATGCCTCCAGCACCTTGGCGTCCATCTTTTCAAAGGCGCGCACTTCTTCCATGGGATAAGTTCCGTCACAGGCCGCCATCAGTTCCTGCGGAATATCCAGCACGCAGGAAGGTGCATGGTGCCCGTAGAGGGAGAGGAAGGAAAAATCAAAATCCTGAAGGACCTTGCATTCCCTGCGCACTATTTCCACATCTGCACCCAGCACCACGCCCATGGGCGCATCCGTCATCGCCAGCATTTTGCCAAGTACTTCCCGGTTTTCCTCCAGTGTGCCAAAGCTGTTGCCGCTGGCGCGGTGCAAAAGATTCACATGCACCTTCACCACATCCGCACCGGCATCCAGCGCAGCGCGCATCACATCCGGGTCATTAACAGGCATGCTCATGATCAGCGTCATTTTGTTTTCAGACAGCATCTGAGACAGATATTTTCTCATTCTTAAACCTTCTTCCGCATTTTTCGCTGATATCAATGTAAACTGTTAGGCCTGAGAAGTCAAGGGCATTCTTTTCCTTATCAACCGTCCGCACACAACCCCCTCCATTTTTCACGGAAGGGGCGTACAAAGCGCTTATTTCAAATACGTATCAAACCATCCGAGCATTTCTTCCAGACGGCCGATACGTCCCTTGGGCTTGCCCGAACGGCTCAGTTCATGGTTTTCATCCGCAAACAGGCACAGCTTGGAGGGCACGCCAAAGCGCACCAGTGCCTGATGCATCTGAATGCCTTCCGACATCCAGCAGCGGAAATCGTGGTCGGAATGGATGAACAGCGTCGGCGTTTTTACCTGATCGGCATACTTCAAGGGCGAATGGAACCAGAACTTGTCAAAATCCTGCCAGGGATCCGTTTCCATCTGGGACAGATTATGCAAGTGACCGATATCCGTGGTCAGGCACTTGGTCACATAGTTGGAAATGGAACGCTGGGAACAGGCCGCCTTAAAGCGGTCGGTATGGCCGATGATCCAGTTGGTCATAAAGCCGCCGTAGCTGCCGCCCAGCACACCCAGCCGATTGGGATCCAGCGCCTTTTCGCGCGCCAGCACCGCATCGGTAAAGTCCATCACATCTTCATAGTCGATAGTGCCCAGTTTGCCTGTTACATCGGCAAATTCGCTGCCTCTGCCGGAGCTTCCCCGGGGATTGCAGAAGAACACAAAGTAACCCTGGGCAGCATAGGCCTGCATTTCATGGTTAAAGCCGGGATTGTACCGGGCCTTAGGCCCGCCGTGAATCTCCAGCAAACCGGGATAGGTTTTTTCAGGATCGTATCCCAGCGGGCGGATCACAAATCCGTCCAGATCCATACCGGCACGGTTCTTGAACGTAAAGGCATCTACAGGCAGAATCTCATGGCTTTCTGTATACGAATCATTCACATGGCTCACGCAGCGGCACACGCCGTTTTCATATACATAAAGCTCCTGCAAACCGTTCAGCGCTTCTGCAGAAAACACCGCAAAACCGTCCTTGACGTCAAAGGACATAACGGTCATGCTTTGGGGCAGCGCAAAGGGGACCAGCGTGCCGTCGGGCAGCATCTCGCACAGGCGGGATGCGCTGTAATGATCGTGGCAGACAAAAATGCGTTCCCCATCCTTCACCATGCCGGAGAAAGCCACGTTTTCATTCTTCAATGCCGTAAGTTCCTTTGCGCGAAGGTCCAACACATAGGGCAGCGAATTGGAATGGCTGTCCTTAAAGGGGTTCAGGGTCAAAAACACCCTGCCGCCATGCAGAAACTGCACCTGACCTACGCTGTTTTCTTCAAATGGCAATATGGTTTTCACTTCGTCTGTTTCCAGATTGCGCAGGAACAAACCGCTCTGACGCTTTCTCTGCCCCACCAGCGGCGCTCCCGCGTAACACAGGTACTTGCCGCAGGAAGATACGGAGGCACTGCTCACTTCAAAGGGATATTCGGTCAGATTCTTCACTTCACCGGATACAAAGTCGTACTGCATCAGTGCGGAACGCTTGCCATTGGAAAATCCGCGTCCGTTATGCCAGAAGGGGATCTCATCAAAAACCTGATACCCCTTCTTTGCCTTTTTATCATCCTTCTCGTCTTTGTCAAAATCCGTGAAGGTGCGGAAGATCATGCGGTTATCCCGCACGTCCAGCACTTCACCCACAGCTTCCGGCACCGTAAAAGCTTCCTCTGCTTCGCCGCCCGTCAAACGAATGCGGAAAAAGCGGGTCAAACGCCTGGGTTCCTTTTCCTCCTTCGGTTTTCGGGCAGAGGTGAGGATCAGGGTTTCGCCATCTTCCCAATAGACGATGCGGTCGCTGCCGCTCTGCGTAAGAACGCGGCACATATCCTGCTTGCGGTCATACACCCAGATTTTGCTGATATAACCGTTTTTCTTTTCGTCTGCACGGCTGACGGAAAAGGCTGCATACCTGCTGTCCGGCGACAATTTAACGCCGGACAGCGTGGAAAAGTCATACAGATCCGGGATCAGAACAGGCTTTTTATCCATGCTGCACGTCCTCTCCCTTCAGGTAATGGTCAAACCAGCTGAGCATTTCTTCCAGACGGGCTTTGCGGTTATCAGGACGGCCGGAACGGCTCAGTTCATGGGTTTCATCTGCAAACAGGCACAGTCTTGCAGGAACATCGTGCATTTTCAGCGCCGTGAACATCTGAATGCCTTCCACCATCCAGCAGCGGAAGTCATGGTCGGAGTGAATGAACAAGGTAGGCGTTACAACCTTGTCCGCATATTTCAGAGGCGATACGTCCCACAGTGCCTGCACGTTTTCATGGGTGGTGGTTTTGTGCTGGTTGAGGGTAAAGGTGCCGCCGATATCCGTGGTAAATTCAAAAGAGATCCAATTGGCAATAGAACGCTGAGAGCAGGCTGCCGCAAAGCGGTCCGTGTGGCCGATGATCCAGTTGGTCATGTAGCCGCCGTAGCTGCCGCCCAGCACACCCACTTTATTTTCATCAATATCGGGCGTCAGTTTCAGCACATGATCGGTAAATTCCATCAAATCATCATAGTCGATGCTGCCATAGCGACCCCAGATATCCGCAAAGGCGTCGCCCTTGCCGTCGCTGCCCCGGGGATTGCAGAAGAACACGAAATAGCCTGCAGAAGCAAAATACTGCATCTCGTGGAAGAAGTTATCGCCAAAGGCCGTACGGGGCCCACCGTGAATTTCATACAGGGCAGGATATTTCTTTCCGGGTTCGTAATCCATGGGTTTCATGATCCAGCCGTCAATTTCCACGCCGTCTTGATTCACAAAGGGGATGTATTCGGGCACGGACACGAAACAGTCCTTCAGCACATCGGTGGTATGGGTGATCTGTTTGCCGTCCAACACGATTTCAGCAAGGCCATTTTCGGACAGCATGGTATAAACCCACTTGCCGCCAAATTCATCAAAAGCATCCATTCCGTGGGGGGCTTGCATTTCTTCGTACACATTGCCCTCCTTGTCTGCGCGGCACAACACATTCTGATACCCCTTGAGACGGATGAACCAGAAATCGTCCCCGATCATCTTGCAGGAGTAGCCGCTGCCCATGCGCACGTCGGAATTCACATGACCCATGGCAGGGATAATGGGTTCCTTGCCAAAGGGCTTGATTTCCTTCGCTTCAAGGTCCAGAATGCACAACTGGCTGCTCTGGTTCTTGCCATAGGTTTCCTCATAGGATACGCTGATGAGCGCTTCCTTTTCACCGCGGAAATACGCAGAGCCAATGCGCACCGCACCTGGAGAAAGCAGTTCTTCAGTTTCCTCTGTGCGGGTATCGTAGAGATACAGACCGGCATCGCGGTTCAGTTTTTTACTGTTGACCGGCACACCGGTATACAGAATACGTACACCGTCGGTATACGTAAAGAACACGTCAAAAGCCAAATCCGTAACCGGCTTGCAGTTGCCTTCCCGGTCGCAGATATACAAAACGCTGCGGATGCCGTCGGTAAAGCCGCGGCCGTTAAACCAGAAGGGCGTTTCCTCCAGCGCACGGTAGGCAGGTTTCTGATAATCCTTCATTTTCTTTTCATAATCCGGGTCCTCTTTTTCGGGACGGTGGGTATCCACCTTCGCCACCGTAAAGAAGCGACCGTCATCCAGAAGATTCAGCGTGCCCGCCTGAACAGGCAGTTCAAAAGCACGCACGGCTTCGCCGCCTTCGGGAGAAATTTCATAAAATACGGAAAAAACGTCCCGCTTGGCTGCACGCTCCTTATCGTCCTTTTCGCGCATGGCAGAAAACAAAAGAGTATTTTCTTTGGTCCACACAAAACCATTGCCGTCGCCGCCGGCGGTCAGTCGGATATTCTGACCGTCTTCCTTGAGCACGTACAGGTCGCTTTCATAACCCTTCAGATCCTTTTTGACGCCCTTTACGGTATAAGCCAGATATTTGCCGTCCTGAGAAAACTGGGGAGTTCCGGCAAATTTCAATTCAAATAATGTATCGGCTGTGATTTGTTTCATATTCAAACATCCTTTCACGTTTTTTCGACAGCATTTGATTGCATACATTATACACAGTCATTTTCTCCCACGCAACCAATCCCGCATTTTGCAACAAAAAAAGAACAATCCCACAGGACACTGTATCCTGCAGAATTGTTCACGTATATTTTGTTTACTTTCCCACGCGTTTTTTTCTCCCTTCTGAAAATGCAAAAGCTCCCCGATGGCATACACGCATCAGGTAGCTTGCTTTATTATTCTCGCGGCGTAAATGCCTCTTTCGCATCAGTGATTGCCAATGTGCGGCAGCAGTACGTTTGCAGAATCCTCGTTCAGTTCCCACAGGATAATACCTGCCAGGTTTTCCGCTTCGATGTATGCCCGCTTTGCATCCATCGAACGCACGTCGTCGCCGGAAAGCAACTCATCGCCTTTCACGAAGTAACCGGCCTTGGCTTCCTCATCCCACAGCTGCACGTAGTCTTCCCCTACCGCATCATGGGATACCGGATGCCCTTTTTCCCTGTACGGTTTTCCAAAGGGCGCCGCAGCATCCGCACCCAGGTAACGGTGGAAATACATGGTACCTCCGATCAGCAGTTTTTCGCGGGGCACGCCTGCCGCTGTAAAATCCGCCACAGACTGTTCCACACTGTAAGAAGCATGGCTGCATTTACACAGGTTGCTCACATGAGCCACCTGTCCCTCGGTGACCATATCGTAGGTCATCAGGTTTACGCTGTCCAGCACCGGTTCCACCTGATCCCACAGATAGTCGTGGATCCGGTTGGCGCCTGCAGCAATGGAAAGCTCATACTTTTTACCGGTCCGTTCAGACAAACAATCCATCTTTTGGCGCAGCAGCACAAGAAACGCGGACATATTCACCGGATCGTCCTTGGCGCAGGCAATGCCTGCCATATCGCTGCCGGGATATTCCCAATCCCAGTCAAGACCGTTCAGATTCAATTCTTCCAGCACACGAACTGCCGAATCTGCCAGTTTTTCACGTGTCTCAGGCGTTGCCACAGCGGAAGAAAAGCCGTCTGCACCCCAGCCGCCCACGGACAGATTGTATTTCAGCCCGGGGAACTTGCTCATTAACGCTTTGAACCGGTCCAGATTCTCCAGATGCGCAATGCTGACAGCGCCATCCACCACAAGCCCGAAGGAGTAATTGATGTGAGTCAGCAATGCGGCCTGTTCTTTCGTCAGATCCTTTGAAAAATGCCAGTCTGCCAGATACGCTTCGATCTTCTTTTTCATACATATCCTCCTAACTGTGATCAGTCCCG
>JAFYLS010000014.1 GCA_017550035.1 Clostridia bacterium | reverse complement strand
ATCCTCAATGAAAGCGGAAACGGGAAGATCGCTTGTGATCTCCATGCGCAGCCGGTCCTGAAGACCTGCCTGCCAGTTGAACACCGAAATATATTCCTGCCTGTTCAATTGCAGGCTGTAGTAATGGTCGCACTGCACCAGCACCTGAAAAGCACAGGTATCGCCAAGACCCATAACAGGCACGGACAGGGGCGCAGGCTCTTCCATGGGGTTTTTGTAAACAAGACGGAAGCTTTCGTCTGTGATGCGGAAAAAATTGAGCATAGGCAGGCTCCTTTGTAAAGATGGTAGTGCAGTTACTATAACACAGAAGAAGCAATGCGGTCAATAAAAGGACGGGCGCAGGCAATAATCAAAAAACGCCCTGCAGGTGCAGGGCGTGGCAAAGATTTGTTACTTGCGGCCGAAGATGGCTTCCCACAGCGTCAGTTTGGGAACGCTGCGGGTCTGCAGATCGCTGCACTGCAGACAGGTGCATTCTTCCGTACCTTCCTGACGCATGGTAGGTTCGGAAGTTTCCGTCCACTCGGTGTAGTTATGGCCCAATGCAGCCACATTCTTTTCGCGGATCAGATAGCCGCAGGTGATGCAGTACACATGGTCGAGGCCCTCTTCTGTACAGGTGGGGACGATCATGGGCGTATCCACGCCGGCCTTATGCCCGGTTGCCGGAATGATGGATTCGGCGGTCATCTGTTTGCAGATTTCGCAATACTGACGCTGAATGCCCATTTCGGTACAGGTGGGCAGCATTTCAATGATGGCAGCGCCGTTCACATGACCGGTGGCGGGCAGGGTATCTTCGTGGAGGACGATATCGCAATAGATGCAGCGCTGGCGGTTCACGCCGGGCAGCGTGCAGGTGGGGGCAATCTCGGTCTGCGGCACATCTGCAGTGTGGCCGTGGGCCGGCACGGTTTCACTGGCCAGCAGTTCGCCGCAATTTGTGCAGCGCTGTTCTTTCAGGCCGTCTGCGGTGCAGGCGGCAGCCAGGGCTACGACCATTTCGCCGGCATTGTGGCCTGCGGCGGGAATGGTTTCGGATTGGAGGAGCATGGCGCACATGGTGCACTGCTGGCCCCGGAGTCCGTCTGTGGTGCAGGTGGCGTTTTGCAGGGTTGCCATTTCGCCGGGATTATGCGGAAGCATGGCAATGGGCGTGGCGCCGATCACTTCGCTGCACATGGTGCAAACGCGGCCCTGCAACCCCTCTTCCGTACAGGTGGCGGGCCAGAGAGTCTGGAATTCGGTCAGAATATGGTGGCTGCCGTCGCACCAACCGTAGAAATAGCGGCCGGTATTGCGGCCGTTCTGGGTGGATATACGGACGTAGTAATCCACAGTGGCCTCACAGGTGTAGGCAACCTGCGTAGTTTCGCCATAGGGGCAGGGACGGGAGATCAGCATTTCTTTGAATTCATCGTACAATTCCAGAACCAGGTTGTCATCGATACGGTTTTCCAGCTGCATGGCAATAGGAAATGCTGCGGAACGGGCGGGGATTTTGTACCAGTCCTTGTCCGATGAGATGGCAATGGTCTGCTGCGCAAAGTCGCCTGCTGCAGTTTCGGTGGCAGCATCCATGCTTTCGCCGTGGGGATCTTTTTCGGGCAGAATTTCAAAACTGACTACACCGGTGGAGTTGTTGTAGGCGATAAAGACCAGATAGAAGGGTTCGCCGGGTTCAAGCCGGACGGATACGGATGTGGTTTTGCCGCGGTCCAGTCCGCGGTTTTCAATGATCCACTGACCATCGCTGTTGGCAAGGTACATGGTCAATCCGCCGCTCAGGTTCCAGCCTTCCATGCTGATGCCGTTGTTGTACACTTCTACGGTGTACCAGCACACATCTTCCTGCGGCTCCACCTTTGTGGAATAAACCAGATTTTTGCCTTCTACATTGAACACATAGGTTTCGCCTTCGCCGTAGCCTGTCAGGGTATGGTCATAGTCGATGGAGGTGCTTTCAAGGCCCCAGGACCCCACATTGGCATCGCCGATGGTCATATCGACCCAGTGCTTTTCGGCAAGGGCGCTGGAGCCTGCGAACAGCACCAAAACCAGCATGAGCAGCCCCAAAAACAGTTTCAGCAAAGTATGTTTACGCATGAATCATTCCTCCTGTCGGTATATTTACAGGCTGATATCATAGGGTACTTCGTTCATGGGCAGACCGTTTATGCCCATTTCGGAAACGGCTACGTCATTTTTGAAGCGGGAACCGGCGTAAATATCGCACACGGTCATGCGGATGGCGGTCACATTCAGTTTCCAGCCGAAACTCATGCGGTAGAATTCGCCGCTGCTCCGGTCGTCAGGAATGGTGAATTCAATGGGCTCTGTGAATGTGCTGCTGCCTTCGTAAAGGAAACTGAGTTCCACGGTTTTCAGGCGGCCGTTGCGTTCGTACTGGTCCAGCCCGTCGGTAATTTTCCAGAACCCGTTCTTGATCAGCACTTCACTGACGGCGCAGGGCTGATTCAGATTCAGCGTGACATAAGCCTCCCGCAGGCTCTGAAGCGACTTGGTGGAGAACTGCCAGGAGGAGGTTTCTTCGCCGTCCAGCAGATGGCTGCCGGGATAAGTGGTGCCGGAGGAAGATGTGATCATCACGCTTGCATCTGCAGAAGCGATATGGAGCCGTTTGGAATGTGCACCTTCAGGGCGGTACACTACACGGCCTTCCGCTTTTGCCTGAGCATATTCCTGCTCCTGGCGCGTTACCTTGGTAATGGCGTTTTCATCGCAGAAAGATGCGGCATGGGCGTTATCCTGGGTATAGACGGTCAGCTGTTTGTTTGCGGGAATGGAGCCGGTGCCGATCTGGGCAAGGGAATTGGGCACCGTCAGGGAAGCCAGAGCAGGACAGGCGGCAAAAGCCCGTTCGTTTATGGCGGCAACGCCTTCCTCCAGCACGGCTTCCTTCAGCCCGGCAAAGGCAAATGCTTCGCTGCCGATATGCTGTACCGTGCCGGGGACTACTACGCTCTGCAGGGCGGCGCAGTTGTAGAACGCAGAATCGCCGATGGATACAAGGCCATGGGGCAGTGTAATGCCCGTAAGCCCTCCGCAGCCCGCAAAGGCGTATGCGCCAATGGTCTGCAGCGTGGAAGGCAGCGTGACGGATGTAATTTCGCTGTGGCCGTAGAAGGCATATTCTGCAATAGAAGTGACGCCCTCGGGAATGGTGATCTGAACGGCGCTTTGTGTGATGGCAATGACGGCGCCGTCCTGAATAATGAGTCCTTCATCAGCGCGGCCGGTATTTGGCGTGCTTGTAAAAGCAAGGGCCAGAACAAGAAGGAATACGAGCAATGGACGCACTTTCATGGCATCTTTCCTCATTTCTTCATATATTTGATGATGAAATCTATATCTGTTTTCATTGTACTCTGGAATCCTGTTTTGTCAATATACCGGTAAAACGAGAAGGATGCCATGTTTTTCGTGCTTTTTGTATGTCTTTTTCGCTTTTTGATTGAGAGAACCATAAAAAGGTGCTATACTGGTTGGGAAACTTTGGATGCCTTGCGGAGAATGACAGCATGCTCCGCAGAGGGGAGGAACAAGATGGGCAATGAATTGTTGAAACAATTGAACGGACCGCTGGTCTATCTGGTGGTGGCTGTGGCCATCCTGGGTGTGGTCAGCATGTGCGTGTTCTTTTTGGTCAAATCCTGGCGCGCCGGTCTGCGCATCGGCATGGACAGGCAGGTGCTCAAAAAAGTGGTGGTATCCAGCGCCACCTTTACCGTGCTGCCTGCGGTGAGCGTGCTGCTGGGCGTGATCGCCCTTTCCGGCAGCATGGGCATTCCGCTTCCCTGGCTGCGCCTGTCTGTGATCGGCAATCTGCAGTACGAAGTGAACGTGGCGGATATTGCAGCCCGTGGCGTGGGTTTGACAGGACTCAATATTGCCGAAATGACGGCGGAAGCTTACGTCACCATGGCGTTGGTCATGACCTGCGGCATTCTGGGCGGCGCGCTTTTGTGCCTGTTTACCCTGAAGGGTTACGCTAAGAAACTGCGCGGCAAGAAGCCCCAGCCTCAGGGTGAAGTGAAGGGCGAAAGCAAAAAATCCTTTGGCGATTATGCCATGATCGCCATGTTCGTGGGCATGTGCGCCACGTACATTGGTTCCTATGTGGGCAAAGCCGCCCAAATGGACTTCCTGCCCCTCATCACCGCGCTGATCGCCGCTGTGTGCATGGCGGTTTGCGAAGTGCTGGAACAGAAGTACCGTATGAAGTCGCTGGAGAACTTTGACCTGGCGCTGTGCATGCTCATTGCCATGGCCGGCGCAGTGCTCATTTCTCCCATGCTGAGTTAAGGAGGTGCGGATCAAGTGATGGAAAAACTGACGGAAAAAATGGAAAAAACGGAAAACAAGCAGGTCTTCATGAACGAAGAAGAAAAGCAGACCTGGTTTGACCGCTACAACGCCGGCGTGCACCGTCAGGGACGAATTTGGCTGTTGGGCAATTTGATTTTGCTTTTGCTGGTGCCCTTTGCGCTGGGCATGATCCTGCATAAAATGCCCAACATGAACGCCTTCCTTAAGGGGTTCTTCAACGTGGCGATCATCTACTTCCCCTCCAGTCTGGTGGAATATCTGATCTATGTGCCCATGTTGGGTTCGGGCGCCAGCTATTTGTCCTTCATAACGGGCAACCTTTCCAACCTGAAAATTCCCTGTGCCATCAACGCCCGTGAAATGGCGGGCGCCCGCACCGGTACGCCGGAAAACGAAATCATTTCCACCCTGTCCGTGGCCACCAGCTCTCTGGTCACCGTGGTGGTGATCGCCCTGGGCGTGATGCTGCTTTCTCCCCTGCACGGCGTGTTCTCTTCCCCTGCGCTGCAGCCAGCCTTTGAAAACGTGGTGCCTGCCCTGTTCGGTGCGCTGGGTCTTAAGTATTTCATCAAGGGTAGAAAGTTTGCGGCCATCCCGCTGGTTTTGTCTTCTCTGATCTGCGTGCTGGTGCCTTCCCTTATTGCTTCCACCAGTGTGCTTCTGATCGCCATCGGCGCCTTCACCATCGGCATTGCCTTCCTGTTTTTCAAGAAAGGAGCGCTGAACTAAATGATCTGGATGTTTTTGACTATTCTGCTTATTCTGGCGGCTTTTGTGCTTTACTGCCTGAACAACGCCTGGAAGCTTGAACCTACCTCTGCCCGGGACGCCATGCCTCCCGCGGTGGATGTGAGTCGTGCCCGTCAGTATGCCGAAAAGCTTTCCGAAATGGTGCGCATTCCCACCGTGTCCTCCCGCTTTGATCAGGATATGGAGCCTTTCTACGCATTCCGCGAATGCGTGAAGGAACTGTTTCCTCTGGTGCATGAAAAGTGCCAGGTGTCCTATCCCGGCGATGCGCTGGTGTATTACCTGCCTGCCCGGGGAGAGCCCGTTAACGAGCCTATTTTGCTCATGAGCCATCACGATGTGGTGGCAGCCACCGATGACGGCTGGGAAAAGGATCCCTTCGGCGGCGAAATCGACGAACAGGGCAGAGTCTGGGGACGCGGCACCGTGGATACCAAGGGCTCTTTGATGTGCGCTTTGCAGGCGCTGGAAGAACTGCTGGAAAAGGGCTGGGAGCCGGAAGCGGACGTGTACATCACCTCCTCCTGCACCGAAGAATGGAGCGGCCCCAGCGCTCCTGCCGTGGTGGACTTCCTGAAGGAAAAGGGCGTGCGCATCGGCATGCTGATGGACGAAGGCGGCATGATTCTGCAGGAGCCCATTGCCGGCGTCAAGGGCCGTTACTGCATGGTGGGCGTACTGGAAAAGGGCTATGGCGATGTGAAGTTTATTGCCCGCGGCAAGGGCGGCCATGCCAGCGCGCCGGGCAAAAACACGCCTCTGGTGCGGCTTGGCAAACTGATGTGCTCCATCGAAAAAAATTCTCCCTTCAAGGCGCAGATCACCCCTACGGTGAAAGAAATGTTTACCCGCCTTGCCCCCAATATGGATATGCCTCTGAAAGCGGTATTTGCCAACCTGCCTATTTTCGGCGGTCTTTTGAAAAAGGCCATGCCCATGATCAGCTCGGCTGCCGCCGCCATGATGCAGACCACCTGCGCGTTTACCACCTGCAAAGGGTCTGAAGGCCTCAACGTGCTGCCTACCGAAGCGTACGTGACTGCAAACCTCCGCTTCATTCATCATCAGGCCAATGAAGAAAGCCTGAAGCTTTTGGAGGAACGCGCCGCAAAGTTTGACGTGGACATGGAAGTGATCTATCAGGATTCCCCCTGCAAGGTGGTGGATTACACCGCCCGTCCCTTCAAGGTGCTGGAAAAGGTGGCGGATAAGGTGTATCCCGGCTACGGCGTGGTGCCTTACGTGATGACGGGCGGCACGGACGCCAAGTTCTATAACGAAATCTGCGATAACTGCCTGCGTTTTGCGCCCCTGGAAATCAACAAGCAGCAGTGGGGCAGCGTGCATTCCTACAACGAAAACGTGGACGCCGCCGCGCTGGTGCCCGCTGTGGACTTCTATCAGGAAGTGCTCAAAACCTGGTGTGTTACGGAATAAACAAAACTTGAAACAAAAAGGACTTCCTGGGAAGACAACTCTTAAGGATGGATTTATCCCATAACGAGAAAAGACGAGTATCCGGTGATATCACCGGATGCTCGTTTGCATATGTGGTTGTACAAACGCAATGCACTGGTACAATGCGTATAATTGCGCCCTCCTGAAGTGCTGACAGGTGTGCCCCTGGATTTGTTCGACAAATTGGAGTTTAGGATTACCATTCCACTTCAATCACACATCTATCTCCACCGGTTTTGATACTTTCAAGCAAGGTGACTTTTACTTCTTTCTTAAACACTTCTTGAAAAATTGCTTCTGCATTTCCCAAAGTGCAATAGCACCATGTCTTTGATACTTCTCCTGCTACTCTCTTAATGCAAGCACAATAGCATTCAGGATAACAAAACAGAATTCTGTTGTCAGATATGTATTCAAGAGATGCAAATGTCTCTTTCTGATTAAATGCTCTCACAAACTGTTCTATGCTATTTGCTTGATTCAAATATCTTAAAATCTTGTTTGCTATTGACTTTCCATCATTACACCTACATTCTTTTCTTAGCGCCATAATGATTTCGGTGTCGTAATGCCCGTCCAAATATTCGCATATATTCTTTGCCCATTCGTATTTCTTTTCGATAGTGGCTGCTTTTGACAATGGATATTTCTCACCGAATTCGGCAGCTACATTGTCTCCAATATTTCTTCTTAAACTATCAAGCAACCTGACAGAATGTGCATTATCATTTTTTGCCATAAGTCTCCTCCGTAGATCCAAGTTTATTGCTTTTATACTATCACAGTCGTACAAGAAACCGCAAGCCAGTCAAGGCTTGCGGTTTCTATTAATACTATGATAAAATAAAAAAGTTAAACTGGAATTTGCGGGGAGAAACAGGAATGTTGCTAAAGACAGAAAGACTGACTATCAGGCACATCGCAGCAGATGATTGGAAAAGGATAAAAGAAATATGGGTGGACTTTAAGAGCTCCGCCTTTTCACAGTACGATAAGCCAAACAATACAGAAGATGAGGTTGTTCGGGCAAGAATAGCAAAGTGGGCAGCGGCGAACAGCGGTACGGAGCATATGTTTTTTGCCATTTGCCACGATGATACCGTGATCGGATACAGTGCATTCAATATAAGAGAGGACGGATATGAGATTGGCTACTGCTTCCACTCTGCGTATCACGGAAAAGGTTACGCAAAAGAAAGTCATATAGCATTATTTGATTATCTTGGTACGCTGGGAATAACAAAATTCACCGCCGGCACGGCCATGAATAATATTCCGTCCGTGTCATTGTTAAAGTCGTTGGGTTTTACTTTGATTGGGACAGAGAATGTATCTTTCTATAAGGATGCCCGGGGAAATGACATGGTTTTTGAAGGCGGTATTTTTGAATTGAATACCGTTCAATAAATCCCGGTTATATCGGGCAGACGGAAAACGCAATCGCCCACCGTTTGGGGAGGGTGCACTGATACGCGCCGTTTCGGTACATTGCGTTTGTACAACTTACATAGAAAAACGAGCATCCAAACGCCGGATGCTCGTTTTGCCGTTGTGGGATAAATTGATCCTTAAGAATCCTCCCGCCATGGGGGAGTTCTTTTGTTTTGCCGGGGGTCAGCCCCGGTTCTTCTTCTTTTGAACGGCGCGGTTCATGCTTTCTGCGCTGACGACCAGAAGCACCATGAACAGCAGCATGTATACCGGATACAGGCGGATGCTCACATGCTGGGCGAGTACGCCGAAAAACGGCGGCATCAGACTGGCGCCGATGTATGCCACCGACATCTGCAGCCCCATGAGGGTCTGGGAGTTTTCCGGGCCGAAATTATCCGGTGTTTCGTGAAGCAGTGCGGGGAAAATGGGGGCGCAGCCCAGACCGATCAGCATGAGGGCAGAAAAGCACAGTGCATTTCCCAGGGGGATGAGGAACAAAAGGGCGCCCGCCAGCATGATGATCTGCCCTGCGCGCACCATCATGCGGTCGCCGAATTTGTCAGCAATGAAGGCGCACAGGAATCTGCCGCCCGTGATGCCCAGGTAAAAGAAGGATGCCCATTGGGCGGCTGTTTCGGCGTTGATGCCGCGGGAGAGCGTCATGTAGCTGGCGGCCCAGAAGCCTGCGGTGTTTTCCACCGCGCAGTAGCAGATAAAAGCGATCAGGATACTCTTTGCGCCGGGAAGGCGCAGTGCCTGACGCTTGGTCAAAAGCGGTGCGGGCACGTCCTTTCCGCTGTCACGGCTGGTGGGCAGCGGATTTTTCTTCCACCAGGGGAGGGTGAGGAAAAAGCACACCGTCATCACGCTCTGCACAATGCCTACCAGCCGGTAGCCGCTTTGCCACAGTTGTCCATGGGTGAGAAAGGTGCCCATGATGTACGGCCCGATGGCGGCGCCCAGACCCCAGAAGAAGTGGATGAAGTTCATGTGGCGGCTCTTGAAGCGGGTAGCCACGTAGTTGTTCAGCGCCGCATCAATGCTGCCGCCGCCAAGACCGTAGGGAACGGCCAGCAGGCACAAATGCCAAAACCGGGTGGCGGAGGAAAAGCCCAGCAGTGCCAGCGCAGTCAAAAGCGTGCAGAACGCCGTTACTTTTCCGGTGCCGAACCGGCGGATCAGATGGTCGGAAAAGAAGCCGCTGACTACCGTGCTGGAGGTGATCAGAATGGTGATGATGCCGGCGTAGGAGAGGGGTACGCTTAGCGTTTGGTACATGGTAGGCCAGCCGGCGCCCAGCAGCCCGTCCGGCAGACCCATGCTGACAAAGGCCATGTAGATCAGTGCAAGCATGATGCTGACCAAGGGAAATTACGCTCCTTCAACTTGTACAGATTGGAATTGTATGGTATGATCACTTTGCAGATACAGAGGAATTCGTCAAAAAACTGGAAAATCCTTTTGCTGAAAGGGATGGAAACAACATGAAGGCAGGTCTTTTGCTGGAAGGCGGCGCCATGCGGGGACTTTTTTCCGCGGGCGTCATGGATGTTTGGATGGAAAACGGCATACAGTTTGACGGCCTAATGGGCGTCAGTGCCGGGGCGGTATTCGGCTGCAATTATAAATCCGGTCAGATCGGCCGCACCATCCGCTACAACATGCGCTTTTGCAAGGACAAGCGTTACTGCAGTTTGAAAAATCTTGTCCTGACGGGCGATCTGTACGGTGCGGACTTTTGCTACCACGTGCTTCCCCGGGAGCTGGACGTGTTTGACCGGGAGGCGTTTGAACGCCATCCCATGCATTTTTATGTGCTGTGTACCGATGCGGAAACGGGTGAAAGCGTGGTGCACGACTGTTTGCACTGCGACGACCGGGATCTGGAATGGATGCGCGGCTCTGCCTCCATGCCCCTTGCATCAAAACCGGTGGAGATCGACGGGTACAAACTGCTGGACGGCGGCATAACCGAATCCATTCCCCTCAGACGTTTTGAAGACATGGGCTATCAAAAGAACGTGGTCATATTGACCCAGCCCCGCGGCTATGTGAAAAAGCCCAACAAGCTGATGCCGCTGATCAAATGGGCGCTGAAAAAATACCCCCGCACGGTGGAAGCCATCCGCCGCCGCCACGTAAACTACAACGCCGAGCGTGCCTATGCACTGCGCCGGGAACACACGGGCGATGCGCTCTTGATTTTCCCGGATGCGCCGCTTGAGATCGGTCATACCTGCCATGACGCCAATGAGATGAAGCGGGTGTACGAGCTGGGCAGGCAGATGGGTGAAAAGCGGCTGAAAGATGTGCGAGATTTTCTTCAAAGCACAGAAAAAGATGTCGATAAAAGTATAAGTGAGAATATCAAAAAAGGACTTGTCAGCAACTGACAGGTCCTCTTTATTTGAGTCGCATTTATTCCGCAAGGCTGCGCTTGTATTCTTCCTCGCGCTGACGGCTGATGTCCACCCAGCTGGGGATTTTCCTGAGCAATCCGTCCAGTTCCCTCAGCGCTGCGGGAATATCAATGTGCTGGGGGCACATGCGGCTGCAGTGATAGCAGGAAATGCAGTCTTTTGGCTTCCTTTCCATGGCTTCCACCCGCATGCCGGCGTTGACCGAGGGCGCAATGCGCACTTCGTTAAGGATGGAAAGCAGCTTGGGAATTTCCAGTTCCATGGGGCAGCCGTCGGTACAGTAGCGGCAGGACGTGCAGGGAACGGAGGCTTTCATTTTTTCGGCAATGGAATAGAGCAGCTCAGTTTCATGCCGGGTCAGCGGCTTGTCTTCCGAAAAGGTCTTTACGTTGTCTTCCATCTGCGCCATGTTGCTCATGCCGCTGAGAATCATGGTCACGCCGGGGATATGCTGCAGAAAGCGGAAACCCCAGGCAGCCTCGGTTTCATCCGGGCGCAGGGCGTGAAGGGCAGCGGCGTCGTCCTCGGGCAGGGCGCACAGTTTGCCGCCGCGGACGGGCTCCATCACCCAGATGGGAATGTTGTGTTTGTTCAGCAGCGCCACTTTTTCCTTGCCCTGCTGCAGCGTCCAGTCCAGGTAGTTCAACTGGATCTGGCAAAATTCCATGTGCTCGCCGTAGAGGGACAGCCACTTTTCCATCACATCCAGACCGCCGTGGGTGGAAAAGCCCAGATGCTTGATGCGGCCCAGCTTTTTCTGCTCGATGAAATATTCGGGAATCTGCCAGCGCCGGTCCAGATAGGTGTGGATGGAATTTTCATACACATTGTGCAGAAGGTAAAAATCAAAATACTCCACGCCGCACTTTTTGAGCTGCGCTTCAAACACGGCGGCAGGGTCGTAGCTTTCCGCGATCTGATGACCGGGGAATTTGTCCGCCAGATAAAAGCTTTCCCGGGGGTACTTTTTCAAAATATCGCCGATCACCTTTTCGGAAAGGCCGGCATGGTAGGGCACGGCGGTATCAAAATAATTCACGCCGTGAGCAATGGCATAGTCCGCCATCTTTTCCACCAGTTCCTGATCGATTTTTCCGTCCTTTTGGGGCAGGCGCATGAGCCCAAAGCCCAGCAGGGAAAGTTCCTTGTCTTTGAATGTGCTCTTCAGCATGGCTTTTTCCTCCTTCGGATGTATTCCTATCATAAAACTTGCATATTTTTTTGTCAACAGATAGAAGTTGATGTTTCAACGTCCGGAAGCGGGGTATAATCTTCCTGTCAAAGGGCTGAATATATCCTTTTGAAAGGAGAGAAACCAAATGAAGAAAATAAGCATTGCACTCCTCCTCCTTGCGCTGATGGCGTTTGCCTCCTTGGGTGCCATGGCAGAAAAGGCGGATCTGACGCCGGAAGAAAGGCAGCTTGTGCCCCAGGGCAGCATTCTTATTCATCAGGAACGGGATGACGGCGTGCTGGAGATGACCTACTGGCACGGCGAAGGCAAAACGGTTTATGAAGTGAAGCTGCATCCGGATACGCAGGATGTTTTGAAGGTGGAAAGCGATCACCTTTATGATAACGGCAGTTTGAATGTTGTATTGACCGAAGCGGACGTTCTTTCTCTGATCGGCGAAAAATTCCCCGATGCTCAGAACGTGCAGATCACCCTCCGCACGGATGACGGATTGAAGGCTTACCGCGCGCAGTTTGCTACGGCGCTGTTTACCGCCCGGGTGGACTTCCATCCCGAAACGGGCGTGGTGCTGGAAAGCGAAATGGACTACACCCGTCCCCGGGTTTCGGCGGCGCAGGTGCAGCAGGAAGCAAAGCCTGCGGCGGCTGCAAAAGATTCTTCTTCTTCGGACAGCGCCCTGATCAGTCAGGATCAGGCCTCTTCCATCGCCCTTGAAAAAGCGGGCGGCGGCACTGTGCGTTCCATTCGCCTGGAACGGGACGACGGCAGGCAGGTTTACGAAGGCGAAGTCAACAACGGTCAGTACGAATACGAATTCGAGATTGACGCGGAGAATGGCCGCATCCGCGAATGGGACAAGGAACGCATGGATGACGATTAACAAAGGAATACCGACAAAAAAGGCGGACGCTGATGCGTCCGCTCTTTTCATTTAACAGGGGTTTACCGGGTATGCAGCTTTACTTCCCGGGGAGAGAGGGTGAT